>JANQGW010000134.1 GCA_028282905.1 Sedimentisphaerales bacterium
TAAGAGGGCTAGTTGGTGGTAAAACTTATTCCGCATCTGTTTGGGTCAATGTCGCCGGCGGACGCAAGGCAATGATAGGTGTCAAAGACTACGGTGGCCCGGAAGTAACCAATTGGGTGAACCGGACGGATTTCAAACGCTCTGAAGGCCGATTGAAGTATAAAGGCACGACGTTCCAGCGCTTGAAAGTATTATTTGATATGCCGGCCGAAAAAACGCAAGCCACGTTATACCTGAAAGCTGATGTCGGCAGTGCAGACTCGACCGCGCAGTTTGACGATGTCCGCGTGGTTGAAATGGCCGGTCGAACACTGCAGAGCGGCCATGATTTCTTTGAAGATTTTGAACATGTGGACGAACAGTGGGGCCCGTTTGTGGCGGCCAATGGGACGGATTATACGCATCTGTCTGAATTAAATCCCGGACATACAAACGATACGATCAACGGACGGTTTTCTTTGAAAAACTTCAGCGAGAACGGGCAGGGGGAAATCTACCGAACCGTCCAGTCCACATTAAAACTGGCTCCCAATACACGATATAAAATTGGTTTCCAGTATATCAACGACAAAGCCAATTACCGCGTGGCCGTCAAAACAAAGTCCGGTGGTGCATCTGCCACAGCACTTGATGCAGCTATTCCGGACGGCAGGGGAGGTTTTACCGCCGAGTTTACAACCGGTAATTTTGAAGATTATTATGTCACTTTTGTAACGGATAAGTCGCATGGAAGACTGTTTGTCATCGACGACTTTTATATTGACAAGGAGAAATAATGAATCTGCGTGAGAATTTATTAAGTTTATTTCGACGACAAGGATACGAAAACGCTGTTATTCAGTTTTACCTGTGCCCTTCCCTTGTAGATACATTTCATCAGAAATATGGAACCGACCGCTCATGGCAGGAACATTTCGGCTTGCCAATGCGTGAAGTTGAATTTCCAAAGGTTGCTGTACAGGAGTCCATCGACTGGCACCGGTATTATCCTGATGGACTGAAAGACGAGGTCTTCTTTGATGAGTGGGGCATTGCTCACGAATCCGGTAGTGAAGCGGCGGCACACATGACGCGCATGAGGCATCCGATGGCAGGATTTAACAGCCTTGAACAGATTCAGTCTTATCCGTTTCCGGATTTCGCGTCTGTTTCGACAGATGATCTGCAAAAGCAGATTGATGTGATTCACAGTCAGGGACTTGCAGCCTATGCGGCGATGGAATGCACTATCTGGGAGACGGCATGGTATCTGCGCGACATGACTCAGATTATGATGGATATGGCCATGGAGGACGATAAGGCGATTTGGCTGCTGAATAAAGTCACAGAACTGGCGTGTGTACGGGCTTCAGCATTTGCCCGGTGCGGAGTGGATGTGATACGGATCGGGGACGATGTCGGCATGCAGTCTGCCCTGATGATGAGCGAAGATTTTTACAGACAGTTTCTAAAGCCGCGTCTCGCCAAGGTCATTCGGGCGGCCAAGGAGGTTAAGCCGGATGTGTTGATCCAGTATCACTCGTGTGGATTCGTGACACCGCTGATTGGAGACTTTATAGAAGCAGGCATCGATATCTTAAATCCCGTCCAGCCGGAATGTATGGACTTTGCTGAACTGCACGAGGCGTTTGGCGACCGGGTTTCGTTCAGCGGTACCATTGGCACTCAAACAACCATGCCGTTTGGAACACCGCAGGAAGTGCGTGACTTAACCTTTAAAAACCTCGATATTGCCGGCGAGAAGGGCGGATTACTGTGTTGTCCGACCCACTTGCTGGAACCGGAAGTCCCGTGGGAAAATATCGAAGCCTACGCTCAGGCTTGTCGGGATTATCAATAAGTGAAACGCCCGGCCTTACCTTATATATAGAAAATATTATCTCCTGAAAGCCCGAATGCAGCTTCTTTTATCGCAATAATCGAATATTACGTCACATGGCGGGGGCGTTTCGCGGTATTTTCATCAGTTAACAGCAATATTGACAGTTCAAGGGGTTAATATTTCAGGCAGCTGTGCGTAATATTGAATGCCTCTTTCGCCGGATTATCGGCGGTTCTTTACAATTGTTTTTTTCTTTGTTTTTTCCTGTTTTTTGCCCCCTGTGCGTTTGGCACTGCGTCCGTTGTTTTTTATGTTTTTAGTGTAAGCAATAGATAACGCAACTTTTTGACAAGTTAATATCGACCTGGCAACCAAACAAAAGCAAAACGCTTTTTCGCTTAACATATGAGGTACTTGTAAGGTCTGAATGAACGCCCAAATAAAGATGCTCACGACCGCCTTCGGCCGGGGTGAAGAACCAACCGATTCTCGAGCGGCGAATTCATTCAGAATTAGAAGGACTCATTTGTCACAACACACATGTAACGTAGTTAAAGCAGTACCGAAACGATACTAAGAAAACAGGAAAGCAAAGAAAGGGTAGTACCATGAGAAAGAACCAAGGTTTTACATTAGTTGAAATTCTGATCGTAGTAGTCATTCTGGGTATTTTGGCGGCCATCGTCATTCCCCAGTTCTCGGACGCCAGCACACAGTCGAAAGTCAGCAGCGCCAAGAGCAGCCTGCAGACGATGCGCTCGCAATTGTCGTTATATGCAATTCAGCACAAGGATGAATTTCCTGATGTTGCAACATTTGAAGATGAGATGACGACATACACGGATATCGACCGTGATCCTGCTGCGGCTAAGGATGCAACACATACATATGGTCCTTATCTGCAGAGCCTTCCCAAGAATCCTTTCACTGACGGCAACACTGTATCAGCTGTTGGTGGCGGTGGAGATTGGGAATTTAATCCTACTTCCGGTAAGATTATTCTCGGTGGCGGCGGTTACACTGATTTTGATGGCAGCAGTGACAATACTAACTCCAATGGCGATGAAGAAGTTCACGCTAACTGGTAATCTAATCTTCAGAATTTAGGTTAAATGATTAGCCGGTCGGCTCCTGATGGCAGGGGTTGACCGGCTTTTTTTGAGTTTAACTGTTGCTGCAGGTGTTAAAAGCGAAAATGTGTTATTGGATGGTTAACTTAGGGACAGCGGCCGGGGCGATTTAGAAGGATACTTTTATTGTAGAAGCACAGGGGACAACGGCAATGGAAAAGAAAACGGGAAACAAGACATTAACGGCGTGCGACTGGTGTGTACTGGTCGGCGCTGTTTTGTTATTGGCTTCGCTGGTTAATCCGACGATCTCACAGGCAGTCGAAGAAAAACGGCTGACCGACATGGTGGATCGTCTCCAGCGGGTACGGGCCAATATTCAGTTGTACCAAGCGGCCCACGATGGGCTGCTGCCGGGACAGCGGTTTTTCGGCGCATCGGTGACGAGCGAACAGTTCGCCGCGGCGATGGCCGAGCCGGCCGGCAAAGACAGAAGCCCATTCCTGCGGCAAATCCCTGCCAATCCTTATGTGGAAAGTTCGGCACTCAGTCGAACGATTACCTGTGTCAATGACCTGGAAGCAAAGCCGACCGGAAATGAAGGCACAGCCTGGTGGTTTAACGCGGCAACAGGCGACTTTTATGCATGCGACAGCAAATTCCATACGAACTACTAACAGATGTGCCACAGAGCACACAGAGCAAGACAGAGTAATAATAATTTAAACTCGCTGTTCTCTGTGACCTCTGTGGCAAAAAAGCGAAATAATGAAACGGTACCAAAAACAATCTGGTTTTACGCTGATTGAGGCGACGATTGCGATGGTGGTTTTGGCCATTGCGGCGGCGGGAATCCTGCTGCCTTTTGCCAATGCCGCCTCCGTACAAACCGAAGCGTCGCGGCAGACAATGGCCGCGTCATTAGCGTCGGAGCTGATGGAGATAATTTCGGCAACAACCTATGCCGACATTATCACGACATACAACGGCTATCAGGAGGCCGACGGAGGCCTGCTGGACGCGACCTTAGCGGTGCATACGGGAGAAGCCTATTCAGGTTTCAGCCGCAGTGCAGCATGCCAGACTGCAACGGTGGGCACTATCAATATGATAGCCGTCACCGTGACAGTTTACTATGACGGCAATGAAATGACCCGGATTACGACACTGGTAGGCGACCATGAATAGGTGTTTTACACAAAGGACACGAAGATTATAAAATTAATGAATAATCGGTGAAAATCTGTGAAATCTGTGGACAAAAAAACTGGGTTTACGCTGGTAGAGCTAATGATCGCTCTGCTGATAGCGTCGATTATTTTCGCGGCGACGGCAACGCTGAGCCATGCAACAGCCTGCGCTGACGAGACAACTGACGAAATGGGCCGTGAGCAGGCCCGACTGCGATATGTGAACATCCGTCTGGCGGATTTGATTCAGCGAGCCAACCGGGTAACGGCGGCCTCTTCGACCGGTTTTGAATTATGGCATGATAAAGATGCCGATGGTGTTGTTGATGCCACTGAGTTAACGCAAGTGGCTCATGATACTGATGGCAGTACACTGATTATCGGCGGAAGCGAAGAACACATACAATGTAAAAACATCAGTTTTGGCTATGACGCTGCGGCACCTTTGACCCGATTTATCGCAATTGGCTTTGATATGACGGAAAACGGTGTTTCGCAACACTATTCAGTCAATGCCAGGCTGCGGGTTTCAGACGATTACTGATTCAGTCTGGAATAAGGGTTTGTCATGCCGGGCTTGACCCGGCATCCAGACGATAACGCACTGGATCCCGGCTCGGAAGCCGGGATGACAATGAGGGACAAAGGATGGTAAAGTTAACGTGTAGAATAGTGCATAAGAAGTTAATGAAACGACGGTATAAAAAAACTCGTTCTCGCAAAGGGGCAGCACTGCTGGTGGTGCTGTTTGTAGTCATGGCCATTGCGATTATTTCATCCGGTTTCATCGCCCGTTCGGACGCGGCCCTGGCATCCGGAAGAAATTACTGCATACGCAATGAGACCGATTACCTGGCCTGGGGCGGAATGGAACATGCCTGGGCGTTGGTACAAGATCCCAACAGCCTGGGAGCACTTCCTTTTGAACTGACCGCCCAGCAACTCGACGCCGGCAGCGACCATTACTATGACCTGACCATCAGTACACCTGCGGAAACCGTCGCGGCCGATCCCAACGATCCTTCGACTTATGTGTATCCTGTGGAGTGCTCGGCCTATAAGAAAGTCAACGGTCAGTCCAAAGCGACCAGCACACTCAACGGCAGTCTGTTTTATGACTCCGTTAGCAGTGCCTACTACATTTCGATTAAGCGGCAGTAGTGTCCGATAATCGAAGTTGACTCTATTTTGCCCCCTGAAAACCTCGACTCAGGCGACCTTCAGCCTGACATTTCCAATCAGCACACATGTACGGTTTGTAGGGGTTATAGGGATATTTCTCATTTCACATCGTCATTATCAGTGTCTAAACAGGCGTTTTTAAAAGTTGCATCATTTTTTTCCATTCCACGAAAATATCCGGCGTGATTTCGCCTTTCGGTTTTTTGGCAAATTTGCCGGTTTTCATATTTAGTCCTGTTCGCGCATTAAGACAGACGCGGCAGATGACGACAACAATTCGGGATTTGTGTCGAATCCCCTGTACAAAGTAGAGCCAAATGAGAGCGATTATGATGAATACGCAAAAAACGACTATTTCAGCCCGATCCGGCGGTTTCACGCTGATTGAATTGATCATCGTGGTGGTTATTCTCGGGATTGCCGCGGTGATTGCGGTGCCAATGCTGTCCAGTGCAGGCGACATGCAGGTTCGTTCGGCGGCCAATCGCATCGCGGCCGACCTCGAATACGCCAAATCCATGGCCATGACACATCAGGAGCATTATTGGGTGGTGTTTGATACGGTCAATGAGACCTATCAGATTCAGAATGCAAGCGGAGTCATCGACAGCTCCAACCATCCATCCGGAAAGTATGTGGTCAATTTTAAAACCGACAGCCGCCTGAGCCGTGTCAATATCGCGACAGCGGTATTTAACAATGTGACGTTTTCTACAGTGGCTTTTGATTATCTGGGATCGCCTTATGCGAAAAAAAGTACAGCGACAGATCCCTTAAATACCGGCAAAATTACTTTGCAGGATGATACCGGAACGTACAGCATTGACGTGGAAATTGAGCCGATGACCGGCTATGTGACTATTACAGGTCAGTAATAAATAGCGAGAAGACAATGTTTGATTGCCTGTTTAAATCCAATAAAAACTTGCCGATCGGCCTGGATATCGGCCACTCACAGATCAAGATGATCCAACTGAGCGGCCGGGACGGCGTGTTCGGCGTCGAAGCGGCTGAAGAACTGGCCCTTGATCGGACACTGGAGTTTAACGGCCCCGAGTGGCGGCAGAAGGTCATTGAGGCGATTGGCACGATGTATCGAAACGGCGGATTTACGGGCAGTCAGGTAATCTCGTGTTTGCCGAGTGATCTCCTGAAGATTAAGAGTTTGCGTCTGGAAACAGGCGATCTCGACCGGATTGACTCAGTGATTCGGGATGAAGTGGCTCAGCGGTTCGAGTTGGATGCCGATCAGGATGAAATTCGTTATATGGTCGCCGGCAATGTCTATCAGGGTGAATCGATTAAAAACGAAGTCATCTTTTTCGGAATCAGTCGCGAGCATTTGGCCGGCCATATCGAATTACTGGAAGAAGCACATTTGACACCGGTTTCGATTGATACCGTACCGTGTGCTTTGTTCCGCAGTTTCCGAAATACGCTGCGACGACGTGAGGACCAGGAACTGGTTAGCGTATTCGTGGATCTTGGCGCACGTTATACAACCGTCGTCATCGGCAAAGGACAGGAAATTGTCTTTGTCAAGCAGATTCCAATTGCCGGTGATCAATTGAATGAGCAGGTTGCCTCAAGCCTCGGGATTAATCTTGATGAAGCGGCCCAGCTTCGCCAGCGGATGCATGACACCAACCCGGACCGAATTGCCCCGGAAACGCGGCGTGCAGTGGTGGACGCGATGACCAATTCGATTGAAAATCTCGCCCATGAGATTTCGCTTTGCTTTAAGTATTACGCGGTAACCTTCCGCGGACAGCGTCCGGCGGAAGCGGTTTTTGCGGGCGGCGAAGCCTATGAATCGGCCTTAATGGATTCGCTGCGGCGGCATTTGGGCGTCAAAATCCAGATTGCCGAGCCGCTGCGAGGGTACGACTTGACCCGGGCCAATTTTAACAGACGACGTAATCCGCAGATGTGTGAGTGGGCCACCGCGATTGGACTGGTCCTGAAAGGCATCCAGATGGATACAACAAGAAAACAAGCAGTGATGGCTGGGAGCGTATGAAAGAAATAGATTTCATCCCGGAATGGTATAAGGCCAATCAGAAGCGGCGACGAAGCTATCACCGTCAGTACGTTTTACTGGCACTGCTGCTGGCGATATTAATGGGCTGGAGTTTTATCGCGGGCAGACATGTTGAACAGGCTTGCGCCGAGGTTCAGGATGTCCGTAATGTTCTGGACACGGGAAAAATGCAGGTGAATGAAGGCGTGCGACTGGAAACGGAAATTGCCATCTTCGCCCAACAGACTCAAATTCTCGAAATGACCCGGCCGAGAACCAATACATCTGTCATTATTGCGGAATTATCCTCATTGGTGGGCGATAATATCATCCTGAGCCGACTTTCGTTAAATAATGAGGAAATCAAAGCAGCAGAAAAGGACACAGCGGTATCTTCGGCAGTTGTGCAGATACAAACGCCTGCTCAGAAAAAAACCGGTCCTGAAAAGTTTTTAAAGCAAACATCTACACGTGTAACGCTGACCGGTATTGCCGCTCAGCCCGCGGATGCGGCCCGGCTGATTTCTCAATTGGAGCAGTCGGATTATTTCGAGCAGGAGGCACTGGTTTATTCAAGACCGAAAACCGTCAGAGAATTTGAAGTAACTGAATTTGAAATTCGCTGCACCGTAGCGGACTTCAAAGTTTCCAGGCAGGATTAATCAATGATTCGAATGGGTAAACAACAGGTTGTCATTTTGGCGATTAGCGCAGCGTTACTACTGGGCTTTAGCGTGTTTCGGTATATTCCGCTGCTTCGCAAAAATATGAATGCGAAAAAGGAAATTACAACGCATTCGCAGGCGATTGCGGATATCCAGCAATACGCGGGACGACTGCCCGAACTGCGGCAGGAGAAACAACAGTTAGAGCAGCGGTTGCAGCAGTATCCGGCCAGTATTCCTCAAGGCAAGCAGTTTGCCCGGCTCTGGCAGCAGATTGCTGATGTAATGAACGATTGTCAACTGGCCGAACAGTCGGTTCAACCCGGCGCCGAGCAGGTCTCTGATGAACTGTGCTGTATTCCGCTGACAATTGAATGTACCGGCACGCTGGATCAGATGTTTGCGTTTTTCCAGTCGCTGGAGCAACTGGACCGGCAGGTGCATTTTCAGGATGTCGAATTGCAAAATTCAACGGACTTCGATGCGATGGTCAAACTGAATGCCAAAGCAAATGTGTATTATCAACCAAAAACGGCGGAGAAAAGTTAGAAATGGCTCCAAATGTTAAGCGAAATAATGTTAAGACAACGTCCCTGGGACCGAAAAATATCAGTCCCAAAACGCTGGCGGCCTTTGCACTGGTCGCAGTGATGGCGCTGCTGTGGGGACGTGTCCTGCTGAAAGGCAAAGGCGGACCGTCAACAGCCGCCGCACAGACCACCGAGCAGCAAACACAGCAGGAGTTGACGTCGCAATCTACCGGTATTGAAGTAATTGCGATACCGCTGACGGTTCTGGAAGGACGCCATGACCAGTTGAGCAGTAATTTATTCAGCGCCGACAACTGGACGGCGTTTGAGTTTCATGAAAAAGACCCGGAGCCGGTTGCTGAGGTCGTAAAAGAAACGCCCCGGGAAGATCCGCAGGAGCGACTGCGAAAGAAGCACCACGCCAATCTGGAACAAATTTCCAAGCGACTGGCACTGGAAGCGATTATTCGCGGGGCGGATGGAAAACCGAGTAAAGTGTTTATTGATGACAAGATCTTGACCGTCGGAACCGTACTGACGGTACAAGAGGGACCTGATACCTATGATTTAACGTTAACGGAACTAAGTGAAAAAGAGGCCTTGTTCGATTGGGACGGGTTCTCGATGGTGTTACACATGGCCGAGACGGGCCAACAGTAGAAAGGATGGTGTTTTATGTGTTTGAACAATCACGCAAACGGACGTCGGGAGAAAACGTCGGTCAGACGGACAGGGGTGCTGTTCGTGCTGAGTGCGGTATTGTTGGCAGCGAGTTGGCTGCCGGCGGCGGAAGAGGCTTCACCGGAAGTGTTAGCTGGTCAGTCCGTGCAAACGTTTGAATTTAACGAAGATACGACGCTTCGTAAAGCGTTGAATCTGCTGCAGCAAATGTATGAAAAAAACATTGTGCCAACCGAGAAGGTCAATCTCGACGCAATGATTACCGCCTCACATTTATTTAATGTAACTTTCGAAGAAGCTCTGGAAGCGGTACTTGGCTCGAATAAGTACGAAGTCAAGGATAACTTCATCAAAGTTTACAGTAACGAAGAATTTATGCAGGATAAAAGTCGCTTTGAACATGCGATTATCGCACTGTACTATATCAATTCGGATGAAGCGATTAAACTGGCAACGCCTCTGATCAGTGAACATGGTCAATTAGGTGCAACGACAGCGGCACCCGCAACGGCTAAAGCCGGTGAAGGCGGAGATTCGCTGGCGATTCATGACCGGCTTGTCGTTTCGGATTATCCCGAAAACATTGAAAAGATTCGCCAGGTTCTGGCAGAAGTCGATGTTAAGCCCATGCAGGTTCTGATTGAAGTGACAGTCATGAAAGCCGATCTGAAGGAAACGCTCGAATTCGGTATTGACTGGACGAATGTGCCCGGCCTGGACATTTCATTGACACAGGGTGGAATTGCCAACAACGGCGGTGCTGCCACGGTTGATGGTATCGGAACAACCGGCTTTACGGCAGGGGTTTCGATTGACAGTTTCAGCGCTCTAATTCGGGCGCTCGAAGGTGTTGAAGACATCACATTGGTTGCCAATCCTAAAATTCTGGCCTTAAACAAGCAAGCCGGTAAGCTGATTATTGGTCGTGAGCAGGGGTATCTGACTTTGACCAATACCACCGGTGGTGGCGAATTCACACAACAGGTTGAATTCCTTGAAAGTGGTACTATTCTGGAATTCCGTCCCTTTATCGGTCGAGAAGGTCTGATTCGCATGGAAATTCGTCCTGAACAGAGTACCGGTACGATTGCCGGCGGTCTGCCTGATAAGACAACCACGGAAATCACCACGAATGTGATGGTCAAAGACGGTCAGACGATTGTTCTTGGCGGCCTGTTTCAGGAAGAAACCAACCTTGCCCGTGCTCAGGCACCTTTGCTGGGTGATGTCCCCGTTGTGGGTGAACTGTTCAAGAATGTTGACGATCTGTCTCAGCGGATTGAATTGATTGTGCTGATTACGCCTCATATCATCAGTGATCCTGAGGAAGCGAATGGTGCCGATCGCCTCGAAGATGTGTATCGTTTGGCTCACAATGCTCGCAAAAACATTACTTGGCTAAGTCGTGCGAAGATCGCTGAAGATCGCTATGCGGATGCTGTTCGGCAATACACCGCCGGCAATTATGCTGCGGCAATCGCTGAACTCAATGATCCCTATGTGATGAAACCTCGGAACTTACTGGATGTGATTCGTCTGCGAGAACGGATCGTACGCGAAAGCCAGCCTGATGAGGTGGACCAACTCGAACGCATGATGCTGATGAAGCTGGAAAAAGAAGAATCCGGCAAGTGGCTGCGTCGATAATATTGTGACATGAAAATGAAAAGGGCAACCGGCCGTTTCGGATAACGGCCGGGCCTTTTTTCAAATTTAAACCCAGACAGGGGTGTATTATGGAGAATATCAAAAGAACAGGTTGTGCAATAGTGCTGGCTGGTTTGCTGCTTGCAATATGCGGCTGCACAGAAAGCCATGCACAGAAACGCGCGGCGATGGAAGCCAAATGGCAGTCCGATACGGCAGAGGCAAAATTAGCCATGATCAACGATATGCTTGATCGCGGCGATGTCGATCAGGCCAAAACAACAATCCAGCAAAGTTTTGATGAAGACGAGACGCATCCCCAATACCATCTGTTGATGGGGCGAATTCATTTTATTGAAGACAATCGTCAAGAGGCCCATCAGAGTTTTCAGACAGCGGTTGAACTGGATGAACAGTTAGCGGCCGGCTGGGATTATCTTGGTTCTCTGGCGGTTCTTGAAAAGGATTATCCGCAGGCGATTGAGTGTTATGAGAAAGCGAGAATGTTCGAGCCGACAAATGCCGGTTATGTGATTCGCTTGGCGGATGTGCTGTCAGAAACCGGACGCAACGTACAGGCTGATCAATTGCTTTCGGAAATACTTGATCGGTATCCGCAAAACCTGGAACTGATGCTGGCGCTGGCACAAATCAAGCAGCGAGCCGGCCATTTCGATGAAGCCATTACAGTTTATGAACAGGCCCAGTTGCTGCATGGCGATCTGCCGGAAATAGTGTCGGCATGTGGTTACAGCTATCTGGCTAAAGGACAGTGGTCTCAGGCAGCTCGCAAGTTTGAGAAATTACTCAATCATTATAAGAATGAAGACAAGGCACGCTATTTCGCAACCCTGCGTTCAATAGCGGTTTGCTCATTCAATAGCGGTAATTACGGCCGGGCGATGGATTGTTACGACGAATTGTCTGTTGAACATCGCAACGATCCGGTCATTTGGCTGAGTATGGCGCAGTGTGCATTAGGAGCCGACCAGGCGGATAAGGCAATTTATTATGCTCGCAAGGCGCTGAAGCTTCAGCCGCATTTTCCCCGGGCGCACGCGGTTTTAGGCAGTTCATACTATCTGAAAGGCGACTATGAGAAGTCGCTCGACAGTTATCGCCATATTACCTCCGACGACAATCTGGGCGGATTTGCCTGGTTCATGTCGGGCCGGTGCTGGCAGCAATTGGGCGATACTGAACAGGCGTCCGCCGCCTATCAGCGGGCAGAGAAGCTCGATCCCGATAGCGAACTGATGAATCTCTTTCTTAAGCAAACGGTTCAATCACTTTAAATAAGGAGCAGGGCAGGCATTATGAAGAGGGAAACAGCCATCTGGATAAGTCTTGGAGCCGGCAATCTGCTGGCCTCGGCGGTCGGTGTGACTGCCGGCTTGGGAGTACTGCCGAAACAGGCTGTCGTCATCGCGACAGTGTTGGCACTGCTCACAGGCACGGGCTTTTTATTGCTAATCTGGCGGCATCTCGGCAAACTCCGAAAGATTTCGCAAACACTTGACAGCCAGGCAATGATTGTGCCGGCGGATTTTCGTTCGACGGTTCTGGAGGAAACGGCTGCCTCGGTACGCGGGTACTCTTTGAAGGTCAAAGAGCAGGTCATCTGCGTACAGGAGGAAAATCAGGCTCTGAGCCTTCAGCTTCAGGTACTTGGCCGGCGCAAGAGCAATATTGAGGAAATTATCAACAGCATTCGTGACGCCGTCGTGGTTTCCGATGACAAAGGTCGGGTGATTTTAGCGAACCATTCGGCGGAGAAGCTGTTTGGCTTCAAATTTGACCCGCAAAGTCCCAAGCCGGTTGCTGAGATGATTGGTGAAGAAGCATTGCAGCTACTGATTCAGCGATGTCGCCAGAGCAGGACAGCTCATGTGCGTCATGAATTAACATTTGAACGCGGTGGTGAGCCGGTGACATTCGATGTCGTTTTGTCCTGTGTGTTGGACGATACGAGTGGCGAGGCTGCCCAGGTCGTAACGGTATTACATGACGTGACACGGGAAAAAGAAATTGCTCAGGCGAAAAATGATTTTGTCAGCCATGTATCCCATGAACTGAAAACACCGCTGGCATCGATCAACGCCTATGCGGAAATGCTGGTGGACGGCGAGGCCGAAGACGAAGATACACGGAATCAGTTCTGTGAGGTGATTCAGAGTCAGGCACAGCGGTTGGGCCGACTGATCGAGGATATTCTCAATATTTCACGTATTGAGTCCGGCTTAATCAAGGTTCACAAAGAAACCCACAGCCTGGCATTGGTTGTGCGTGATTCTGTTGAGATGATCAAAAGCTATGCCCAGGAAAAGAATATCAGCATTGATGCTCCGGCACCGATTCTTTACGACCAGGTCTATATCGACCGGGACATGGTTTCACAGGTCGTGATCAACCTGCTCAGCAACGCCGTTAAATATACACCTGCGGGCGGACATATTACGATTAACTCCGAGCTGAATGAAGCCGATGGACAGGTAACTGTGACGGTAACCGATACCGGTGTGGGAATTCCCGCCGAAGACGTCGATCATGTATTTGATAAGTTTTATCGTGTAGAAGCCAACAATAAATATGCCAAAGGGACCGGTCTGGGCCTGAATCTGGTCAAACAGATTGTCGAAACGGTTCACAGCGGTGCTATTTTTGTCACCAGCGTCCAGAATGAAGGCAGTACATTCGGTTTTACGCTGCCGCTGTCTGTTGATGCGGCACAATCGGTATCCTAATTAAGTATGAAAAACGATTTATAAGATACGGGAGAATACAATGGAAAACAGAAAAGCCTTAGTCGTCGATGACGAATTTCATATTGTTCAGGTCGTTTCCATTAAGCTTAAAAACAACGGTTTTGAGGTCACCACGGCCGAGAATGGGCAGATGGCCTATGATCTGGCCTGCGAGGTCAAGCCCGATGTCATTATTACCGATTACCAAATGCCGGTTATGAGTGGCGTCGAATTTATCGAAAAGCTGCGCAGCAATGAAGAAACAGCCGCAACTCCGGTAATTATGCTGACGGCACGCGGATTCGCCATTGAAGATGACCGGAAAGATGCTTTGCGGGTTTCTGCATATCTCAGCAAACCATTCAGTCCGCGCGAAGTCTTGCAGACAGTGGACGATGTGTTGAAACAGACGGCGGCGGTTTAAGCGGACAGTTACGATTGCAATTCCGTAGAGGGGATTACGATATACGATGAATAATACAATAACACAGACAATAACCGATTTTATGATGGGCCAGATCAACCAATTGGCGCATCAACTCAACCGGCTGGATGTGAATTTGCTGGCGTTTGACCGTCAGGGCACTTGCGTGCTTCAGTCCCAGGCCGGAGCGTTTGACAGTGACGCAGACGCGATTGGGCTGTTACTGGGGCAATTATTTGGTGACCATCAAGAGACAGTGCCTGCTTGGGCCTCTGAGCATCTTTTCGTATGTCCGGTTTGTTACGAACAGGAACCGGTATTAACGCTGGTCGCCGACACAGGCGAACAAAATCCAGCCCCGGGCAAGCAGGAAAAGAGATACCTGGCCTGGATTGTGGAAGACTTCGCGAAGCGCTTTTTTGAAGTCGAAAAGAACCAGTCACAGATGGAAAAATTCGGTACCGAACTGTCTCAGGCCTACGAAGAGTTGATGCTCATGTATAACCTGAGTACCAACATGAAGGTCACACAGACAAATGCCAATTATCTGCAACTAGCCTGTGATCAATTGACCCAGTTGGTCCAGGTTGAGGGTATTGGGATTTTTCTTGAAAAGAAGACCGATGGTCTCAGGGAATTGGCACTCGTGGCCGGTTCCGGCGTGATGACCATTAACGTTTCCGCAGCCGACATCCTGCAGGTTCATCTGCAGGCGGAGATCAATGACGGACGGGATGCCTTGCTGGACAGTGAAGTTGATGGTCCGTTCAAATACACGTGGCCGCAGGGCGTTAAAAACGTGATTGCCGTTCCGCTGGCCAATGAAGAACGTGATTTGGGATTTTTGGTCGCCACAAATATCCGGAATAAGCCGGACTTTAATACCATTGACGTGAAGCTGTTCAATTCTGTGGCGAACCAGTGCATGGTCTTTATTGAGAACAACCACCTGTTTGACGACCTGAAAGAGCTGTTTATCGGGTCGCTCAAGGCGCTCACCAGCAGCATAGATGCCAAAGATCAATATACCCGCGGCCACTCCGAACGGGTGGCATTTATTTCCCGCTGGATCGCCGAGCACATGGCGAAAACACGGCCGATATCCGAGAAACAGATTCATCATATTTATCTGGCGGGTCTGCTGCATGATATTGGCAAAATCGGCGTTGCCGAAGCGGTACTGTGCAAAAACGGCAAGCTCACCGATGAAGAACGGGCCGTTATTCAGGCACATCCGCGGATCGGAGCTTCGATTTTATCAGAAATTCGACAAATGGAAGAAATTGTTCCCGGCGTTTTGGGCCATCATGAGCGGATTGACGGTAAGGGCTATCCAAACGGCTTGAACGGCGAGGAAATGCCGCTGAGTGCGAAAATTATCAGCATTGCCGACTCATTTGACGCCATGACCTCCAAGCGTGTCTATAGGGACGCAATGAACATCCAGCGTGCCCTCAAAGAGATCGAGCGGGGCATCGGTACTCAATTCGACGAAGAGGCCGCACGGGCGTTCCTGGACAGCGATATCGACAAACTGTGGCGGATTATCCAGGACGGTTTTATCGAACGGTGGGATTACAGCAATTTTGAAGAATACGGCGCTTCAGCCGTTGGAGCATTAATCCGATGAAGATAGAGTCGCAGCGATATAACGATATTATCGTGCTGCAATTGCAGGGCGAGTTTACGACCGAAACGCTCAAGTCCTTTGAGGATGAGACCAGCAATGCCTTTGCCGCCCAGGTCAGCGGGATTGTGCTGGATATGCACAAGGTGTCGATGATGGACAGTCACGCACTGGAGCATTTGCTGGAACTCAATGAGAAATGCCGTGAACATACCCGGCAGTTAAAACTGGCGGCACTGGACGAGACGTGCAGTACGATTCTCGAAATTACCCGGTTGCTGCCAAAATTCGACACGTATGCCGAGTTAACGGATGCGGTGAAAAGTTTTGCATAGAAAGAAGGGTGACAGTTAGCAGTGACACCGATGAGTACACAAACGAGAATGCCGCTGGGACAGCTTTTGCTGAACCGGGGCGTGATTACCAGTGAGCAGATTGACCAGGCGCTGTCACATCAACAGACGTCCGGACACAGCAAACTGCTCGGTGAACTGTTGGTGGAACTGGGCTATTGCACGGAAAACCAAATCTGCTCGGCTTTAGCTGAGACGTATGGCGTACCGTATGCTGCGGTTTCACCCAAACTGTGTGACCCATCAGTAACGGAACTGCTGCCGCGTGATTTCCTCGAAGAACACAATGTATTGCCGTTGTTTAAGGTCTATGACACGCTGACAGTAGCGCTAAGTGAGCCGTCCAACGTATTCGTCATTGAGGAAATCCAGCGTCTCAGCGACTGCAAAGTGCAGGTCGTTTGCGCCACTACCAAAGACATCAAGTTGACCTTGCAAACCTATCTTCCGGCGGCCAATGTTTTCGTAATTGATGACATCATCGATGACGCGGCGATGGAAGACTTCGCGATGATTGAGAACCTGCCCGAGGATATTTCCGATCTCGAAGAGGTGGCAGGCCAATCGCCGGTTGTGAAACTGGTCAATTATCTTATCTACACCGCAGTTCACGAAAATGCCAGTGATATCCATATCGAACCGGATGAAAAGCGGTTGCGGGTGCGATACCGCGTTGACGGCCAGCTTTATGAAAAGATGTCGCCGCCGCACCAGATGCATGCCGCGATTGTTTCTCGTATTAAGATCATGGCCGAGTTGGATATTGCTCAGCGACGTCTGCCGCAGGACGGTAGTATTCATGTGCTGGTACAGTCCAAGCCGGTAGACCTGCGTGTGTCGGTCATGCCGGGAACGCACGGTGAAAAAGTTGTCATTCGTGTGATTGATTTTCGAAAGATGCTGACCAACTTGGAATCCCTCGGTTTCGGTTACGACAACCTACAGGCCTTCAAGAAAGTAGTCAGTCATCCCAACGGCATTGTTCTGGTGACTGGGCCAACCGGTTCGGGTAAAAATACGACACTGTACTCCGCTCTGTCGGAACTGAACAATGAGCAGGTTAATATCTGCACGGTTGAAGACCCGGTCGAATGTAAAATCGGCGGAATCAATCAGTTTGAAGTACACGATATGGCGGGCTTTACATTCTCCAGTGCCTTGCGATCATTATTGCGGCAAGACCCGGATGTTATCATGGTCGGTGAAATCCGTGACCAGGAAACGGCCAATATCGCCGTTCAGGCTGCATTGACAGGGCATTTGGTACTGTCCACACTCCATACCAACGATGCCCCCGGTGCAGTGACACGTCTGGTGGATTTGGGCGTTGCTCCGTATCTGGTCAGTGCTTCGCTGATTGCCGTCTTGGCTCAGCGACTGGTTCGGAAGATCTGTCCGAACTGCAAAGAAGAATATGAACCGACTTCCAGCATTCGAAAAACCGTTCGTACCTGGACCGACGGCGGAGAGATGAAGTTTTATCGTGGGCTTGGCTGCAAAAAATGTCGAAACACCGGTTACGTTGGGCGTATTGCCATTCATGAAATGTTTGTGCCGGACGATAAGATGCTGGATTTGGTGACCGAGGGAATTCCATTGAAAGCCCTGCGGACGGCCGCTGTCGATAACGGTATGGTGCCGCTGCATCTGGACGGTATCGAAAAAGTCAAAGCCGGCATTACAACGATTGATGAAATTTTGCGTGTGGCGAATGTCGTAGGATAATGAATTCGGAAGGGCGATGGAACTGAAATAATATGGCATTGCAAACATTGGAAAATCCTGTTGCTGTTCGAGAGACAAAGCAAAGCGGCCAATATCTTCGGGCAGAGAACCGTTCACAGTCAGGGGCTGGCATTTCAAATGTCAAGGCCAAACAGGCTGACCTGATTTTGTTTACGACGCAATTATCCGTAATGCTGGACAGCGGCGTGGTTCTTAGTGATGCGATTGAGGCGATCGCCGAGCAAATGCGTCCGGGTGTGTTCCAGCAAGTTGTTATGGACATTGCACTGCGAATCAAAAATGGCGACAGCTTTTCCTCGGCACTGGAAGCCTATCCGCGTGTGTTCAACACGATGTTTGTCAGTATCGTCCGGGCCTCGGAAGCCTCCGGTAAAATGCCGCACATGCTGGAAGTGCTCAGTAGTTATCTCAATGCCGATGCTGAAACGCGTAAGCAGGTCAAAAGTGCAATGATTTACCCGGTGATTATGCTGCTGATGGCGGTTTCGGCCACCGGCTCGCTGATGTTTTTTGTCTTGCCACGATTTACAAAGATTTACGATGCTCGCGGGGCAGCGCTGCCCAAGTTGACACAGATTCTGGTGGGTGCCAGCGGCTTGCTGGCCAATCCCGTTTTTCTGGCAATGGCGGTAACGATTGGCATTCTTGGCTTTTGGGGCTTTTCCATCTGGCGGCATAAGGAGTCGGGCCAAAAATTTATCGGTTGGACAAAGATCCACATGCCGATCTTCAATGCCATGTTCATTGACTCGGTGATGACGCGGAGCATGCGAATTCTGGCGACGATGATCAATACCGGCGTCAGCCTCTTGGAGGCCTTGGAGGTCATGCGTTCCTCAACGGACAATTACTATTTTCAGACGCTCTGGAAGGGCGTGGACGCTAAAATTCGCGACGGCTATCAATTGTCGGATGCGATTATGCTGTCATCATACAATGACCTGATTGCTCCCGGTATTGTTCAGATGCTCCGGGCAGGGGAAAAGTCCGGCCAGATCGGACGTGTTTGCGACCGAGTATCAATATTTCTGGAGAAGAAACTCCAGAATTCGATCCGAACTGCCACGACGATGATTGAGCCGCTGATGATTTCGCTGATGGGCGGTATAATCGGCACGATTGCGATTGCTTTGCTGCTGCCGGTATTCCGTATTTCCAGTGCCGTAAATGGCTAAACACCCTCATATCGGCCAATAAACAAACCTTTCAAGCCTGAAAAGAATTCGGACACATTTGCCTGATTTTATTGACAAATTCGGTCCGGGCGGGTACATTCTTAGTTTAAACCGGATACGATTCCGGCAAAATCGATCTGAATAGACTTTTATCGCGAAATCGTGAGGAAACCATAGAATGTCGCCTGAAGAAGCACAAAAATCCACCGTTTTGGTTGTAGATGATAACTTGCAGAATCTCGAGTTGATTACGGCATATCTGGAAGACGTTGACTGCGGGATTCTTTCGGCTGAGGGCGGCCGGGAGGCCCTGGAGGTAATTCAAACAACGCCGCCGGACTTGGTGTTGCTGGATGTCATGATGCCGCAGATCAGCGGTTTTGAGGTCTGCAAACAAATCAAGAACGATCCGAAGACGGCGCATATTCCCGTCATCATGGTAACAGCACTCAATGAAATGGGGGACATTGAACGAGCGATCGATTCCGGGACCGATGACTTTCTCAGCAAGCCGGTTAATAAATGGGAGCTTTTGACGCGCGTTCGAACCATGCTCAAACTTAAGCATTTGGAAGACAAACTGGAGCGCACCTTGGCCTATCTCAACGAGATGGAACAGAGCGCTCAGCAGTAGGAATTGCCAGCTTTTTCAGTTGAAAAAACTGTGTTGAATAAGCCTGCAATTGCATGCAAAACCGACCTTATCGGAGATTAAAGCCGCTTTTATGTTCCGATAAGCTACCGCACACCTGTTCCAACCGTTACAGCCTGTACGACTGCCAAAACTGACACAAAATTCTCGCCTTTTCTGATGGGTTTTAATCATTGGTCATTAACCTGCAATGCAGGCCTGTCGATATCGTTATCAGCACGAATGATAATGAGACTTCAACCTGACAGGAACGACCTGAATGAGTAAGCTCTTGGAGATATTTGGAAAAGGAATAAGCGTCAATACCGCAGAAGTTTTATGGCATTGGCTGAGTAATAATATTGCACAAAAGGAGCCTTCAGATGCCGTCGATCAACTGACGAGCATTCTGGATCATCTGGCCAATCGGGAGCTTGTCCAGGCTGAAGAAAAGCTGAAACTGTACCTCTTTGAATATCCTGACTGCATCTGTGGGCGAATGGCCGCGGCCACAGTTTGCCTACATTGCAATGAACCTGAAAAAGCGATTGAACAGGCTCAGAGCGTTTATCTGCGTCAACCGGCCAATACGATGGCCCTGTATGTGCTGGGTTATTGTCATGAACGGCAGGGACGCATTGAGCAGGCACTGGAGTTTTATCAGGACTGTATCAAATTCAAGCATTATTTACAGTTGCCACGACAGAGAATGGCCGCCATTTATCTCAAGGAAGGGCGGTTGGATCGTGTCATCGAAGAGTATGAGCAATTGACCATTGAGCAGCCGGATGATATTTCATCGCTGGTGCTGCTGGGACATTTGTATATTTCCGCCGAAAATTATGACAGGGCGGTCGATGCCTTTAACCTGGCGATTCTGTCGCATCCGGATAATTTTCTGGCCAGCCGGGAGGAAGATGATATTGAGGAGTTGTTGGAGTGTGGTATGCATCAGCAGGCCCTCGAAAAGATTCACTGGACAGTCGAGCAGGTCGGCCCGAATGCGGATTTGATTACACGCATGGCGGATGTCTATAGCCACTGGGGCAAAGATGCAGAAGCGATTGCCTGCTTTGAACACGCGATTCGAATTCAGCCGAACTCTCTGGAAGCAACGATTAAACTGGGCACACATTATTTGCGAAGTCAGCGGTTTACATTGGCTGCTGAGCAGTTTAACAAAGCCGCGGAAATTAACGATGAAATCGTCGATGCGTATCTGGGGCTGGCAAAAGCACAATGCCTCTGCGGCGAAGAATCCGAAGCCGTCCAGACAATGTCTCTGGCGTCATCGATTCAGCAAAACAGCACATTGCTGTACTCAGAGTCTGCGACGCTGCATTTTCAGTCAGTTTTGGACCAGAATATTCCGAGAGACACAACGTCCGATAAGCCGATCGTCTTGATTGACGACGTCATCAGAGCTTATCAGAAACAGCTGAAAGCAAGCCCGACACGGCCGGATGTGCATTATAAGTACGGCATTTTAATGATGGTGGAAAACAATCTGGCAATGGCCATCAGTTCATTTCAGAATGTGCTGCCGCTGAATCCAATTCATTATCGCGCCCAGAATAAGCTGATCGTTTGTCAGTTTGACAATGGCCGGGTTGAACAGGCATTGGAACTTTTGATGAAGAACCAGCATGACGAATCGTCAGTTTTGCAGATGTATTACCAGACGTCCATTTTGTATTGTGACAAGCCGGCGTTTGCGGCCGCAATGAAAAAACTGCACTTGGTAAAAGCAACCGAGCGTTCACAGGGAAATGAAATTCAGGCGAACCTGGAAATCATTCTGGAAAATCTTGGGCTGGTGGACCGGGCGTTTACCAACTGGAAACGACTGGAAGAAACATCGGTGAATCTGCTGGATATGCACAAAAGCAACCAAATGTAGCGTGTGCAGTAAATAAATCTGCGATAACGCACTCAAAAACACGCAAATCATTCATAAGTGTCTATTATATAAAATCTTAAGCTGAAAACGTCTCAGCTTTTGAAATCCCCGAATGCAACATAAGATATATTATCGGCACAAAAAGGGCGGGCGAATCCAGTAAAAACAGGTTTAGGAATTCTTACCAACCCTCTCTCAGGCCGATGGGTTTATCCAGGATTTCCTTCAAAACAATAGCTGACCTTATCGAATCTTTTTGTTTCAAAAGGGATTTAAAGGTGCTCTGTCCGGCTTTCGGACTTTTCTTTGCGTGTTTAACTCTGGCTGCCGGTTGTTTTTGCCGTGGTACGGCTGTCGCTGTTGGTATCTCAGTAGCTCTTCGAATCGGACGTTTTTGGATTGGCTGACTAGCGCGTTTAGGCCGGGGTTTTTGCACGATTTTTGGCGGTTTAAAAACCGGCCTGACAGGTTCAGGCTGCTGGACAGCTTTTGCCACCGGGATTTCTTCAGCCGGCTGAACTGGCCTGGGTTTGGGCCGTTCGGAACTGACATATCTCAGTCGATCCGGCTGACTTCGGCGCTGTTCAGTTTCACGTTTTTTCTCCTGTTGTCTCCGGTCCCATTCTGACATGGCCGTCGGTTTTCGCTCTGTCGTGCGTTCGGTTCTTGCGTATGGCACCGTTTCCTTCGGCACACTGACATCCCGACCGCTTTCCTGCATGGCCTTTCGTCGTTTGGCCATTTCAATCAGCCGCTTGGTTTTGTCGTCGGCGTTTTCAGAATCTCCGGAACGATTTCCCATGGCTTTGACAATCGAACTGGCAACCGAAATGATGACAATCGCCAAGAACGGTATAAGTTCGAACCAGCCTTCGGCTAATATTCCAAATTGTTCAGAGTTCATCTGAATCATCTATTCCTCTTTATTTTCACCGTCGCCTTTAGCAATTGAATCCCGCATGGATGTGTCGGCGTTGATATTTTTCATTTTGTAATAATCCATGATGCCGAGATTTCCCTTTCTAAATGCATCAGCCATCGCCTTGGGAACTTCCGCTTCGGCCAGAACCACCTTGGCCCGGCTTTCAACGACTGTCGCACGCATTTCCTGTTCACGAGCAACCGCCATCGCGCGGCGTTTTTCAGCTTCGGCCTTGGCACGTTTCAAGTCAGCCTCTGCCTGTGCGCCTTGAAGCTGAGCACCGATGTTCTGTCCGACATCGACGTCCGCGATATCAATGGACAGAATCTCGAATGCTGTTCCCGCGTCCAGTCCTTTGGACAACACGGACTTGGAAATATTATCGGGATTTTCGAGTACGCTCTTATGCGTCAAGGCGCTGCCGATGGTGGTCACAATCCCTTCACCGACACGGGCGATAATCGTTTCTTCCGTGGCACCACCGATCAAACGGGCAATGTTGGCACGTACGGTCACGCGGGCCTTAGCCTTAAGCTGAATCCCGTCCTGAGCCACCGCATCAACCGTGTCCTTGCCTTTTCGCGGATCGGGACAGTCAATGACTTTTGGATTTACGCTGGTCTGAACCGCATCCAGAATGTCACGTCCGGCTAGGTCAATCGCCGTAGCCGTTTCCCACGACAGATCAATATTAGCACGCGTCGCGGCAATCAATGCCCGAACAACATTCGGCACACGCCCGCCCGCCAGATAGTGACTTTCAAGCTGTGGCGTCGTAAGTTCCAAGCCTGCCTTAGCTGCAGTAATTCGACTGACGGTGATTGTACGTGCGTTGACTTTTCGTAGCGTCATACCGATTAACTCGGCAAAGGAGACTGCCGCTCCGGACAGTCGTGCCTGTAGCCACAGGCTGCCGTAGGCAAAGATCATAAAAACAAATATAAGTGCTACAAATATCGCAATGACAATACCAGCGATCTGCAAAGGACTTATGTCGGCGACAATATTAAATAGGTAATTCTGCATAGCTTAGACCCTTTCAAACAGCTTCGGTTTTTCTTACGGTGATTTTATTTCCTTCAACGTGTATGACTTTAACGGTTGTTTCTTTTTCAATAAAACCGGTTTCGGAGACACACACAACCTTGTTTCCGCCAAAATCGCAGATGCCAACCGGCCGCAATGGTTTGGCGACAACTCCTGTTTTTCCTAACAAGGATTCCAACTGGTCAAGGTCAGGGATTCCGCCATTGGCCTGTTCGACTTTTTTCAGTTCAAGTATTCGACCGATTTTTGTTTTCGGCAGCAATTTATAAACGATAATCCAAACCGCCGGAATCAATACAATCGCGATAACAACGCCTATCCAGCCAAGGGCAGTGTACTGGAAAAAAATCCAAATACCCCCTGCCAGGCAGGCCATCGCAAAAAGACTGATCAGCCCCAGGCTGGGGATAAAGATTTCCAGCACCAGCAGAGCCGCACAAGCGACCAGCAGCAGCACCGCAAACAAAATCCATAGTATTTCGGGCATTATTGACACACTCCTGCTAAGTTTGCTGAATCTCTGCAACAACTACATGGTTGCCATGCACTTCAAGCACCTTGACGGTTTTATCTTTTTCAACAAAGGCGCCGTCAGCGACCACATCAGCAATGCAATTATCAAACTGCACTTTTCCGGCAGGACGCAAGGCGGTTATGACGGTACCAATTTGGCCGGCAACTAATGGCGACTGTTGGCTCTGCGGCTCATAGGTTTTACTGGCTGTCATTTTTGCTTTGGCTAATGAGGATTTCAATACAAATGTTCTCAAAAGCGGAATACGGTCCATGTATTTTGCCAGAACGATTGCAAGCACGACAAATGCCAGAAACCCCATCGACATACCAAAAAGTCCATCGGTAAACAGATCCCATGCTTCTTCACCTTCAGGCCACGGCATTTCGCCCGGTGGATTTTTGACCAGCATTCCGATCATTCCCGCTATAATGCAGATGATCCCTGAAAACCCTGCAATGCCGAAGCCGGGAATCACAAAAATCTCTATCATAATGAGGATAAAGCCAACAATGAGCAATGCAATTTCTATCCAGTTAGCCATCCCAATCATGTAGCGGCTGGTCACCAGGATCACCAGGCAGGTCGCGGCCAGTAAAGCCGGAATACCCAGTCCCGGCGTGTTAAATTCCACATAAACACCCAGCAAAATCCCCAGTATCAAAATACTCATGACCGCAGGAGAACGAAGCCAGCGGACCATTTCCTCGGACCACATTGTATCGAGACGAATGATTTCGGAAGAAATCGTGACACCGTCACGTTTGGCCAGAAACGCCAGCGCTTCGTCAACGTCATCAACTACCGCCCGGGCGATACCGTACTCTTTGGCTTTATTGGCCGTCAGGGTCAGCAACTGCCCTTCCTTGACAATCAGTTTTTTCTGCTTGATGTCATAGCTGTTGGGATCGGTCGGCAAAAACTCCTTTTCATAATACTCCATCTGCTTGGTTTGCAGATTCTGAACTTGCCAGACCTCTAAATCACGTGACACCATTGCCTTGAGCAAGGCCTCAGGGTAGCCATTCGCCCCGGCAGCTCGGCTGAACGTCGCCCGGACAAAACTTTCGGACTTTTCGCGTTCATCCTCACCCATCTCCGAACCGCTGCCGGTAATCGGCGCGCTGCAGCCGATGGTGGTGTTTTTGCGCATGATAATGTCTTTGCAGGAGACACTGATCATTGAGCCGGCCGAAATCGCTTCAGTATTCACATAGGCAACGGTATGAATCTTGTCGCCCAAATCCAGAATGAGGTGCTTTCCGATGTCATCGGCACTTTTAACCCATCCGCCATATGTCTGAACCTCTAAAATCAGGTAATCAGACCCCCTGTTAATAGCTTCAGCACTGCGGCGTTTGATGGATTGATAAAGACCGTCATCGATCATATCATGACAGGTCAGAATTGCAGCTGTTTTTTCTTTAGAGGTGTCTGCTTCTGCGGCCGATTCCTGTTGGGCTGGAAGTGTCGAAAGGATGCCCGCAACCGCCCAGCAAAGGGCCAGCACACAGCAGATCAATATACGCCTTCTTAGACCGTGATTGTCCATAGAATGAATTTTATCCGTAAAACCTCTCTTTGACAACAAAAATCTTTTCATACAACTAAAAACGCTTTGGCGGCGAGACTGTTGCGGAAAAACGCCGAATTTCTACCGCAAAACACAAAAATTCCAGCACTTGCCGTCAAAGCAAATTCTTACTTGAAATACAACATGCCTTAGCTATGATAGCAGTTAAACAGCGTGAACGGGCAAAATTTCATAAGGAGACAGCAAATTATGTCATCCACAGACAACCTTAACTGTTTGAAAAACCTGATGCAGCTGATGTGCTGCGACGGAGACATCCATAAGCAGGAAAAAGCCTTTCTTTATACCGCGGCCAAAGAATTGGCCGTCAAGGTCGATGACTGGAACGCCCTGCTCAAAGAGGTTCTCAAGGATAATCAGCCGTTTTATCCGATGGAAAACCGTGACAAGGCTATTGCCGCGTTGAAAGCAATGATTGTGATGGCCAAAGCCGATGGTAAGGTGGATGAGCAGGAAAAACGATTTGCGTTGCAGTTTGCCAAAACGATTGGCGTCAGCAAGTCCGAATGGCAGCAGATTATCAGCGACACGGATACCGACAGCCTGTTTACGCCCTTCCAGCAGCAAATCGGAGGGCCGTTGATCGCCATCACGGACGATTTTGACAAGCTGGACGCATTTTCACAGGTGGCCCGCGATCATCAGGCTCTGGTTCAGACATTGGCTCTGAAGGCGTATTTGCAGGCAGCCGAAGACCACAGCAGCCCGGTCTGTTTTCACGCGGCCCCGGAAAAGGAAACCACGATCACACGCTGTGAACTGCTGCTGAACGCCGCGGCCGATGGTTTGGTGTGTGTGCTCAATCGCTACCAGGGACATCAGGTCAAGTATCTGCACGAAGTCGGCCTGAAAAAGTGCGTCATTGAGCCGATCTACAGTCGGGATATCACGGAAATCTTCGCTGCTTCCTGAAGTTTCTTATTAGAACTGAAGCCACAAAAAAAGCCCCGATAGTCGGGGCTTTTGTCATATCTTACTGCTTTAATGGGCTTGCTATTTTTCACCGGCCAGTACTTCGGCAATGTTAAACGCATGATCCTTGATCCGTCGATAAGCCGTCAGCATATCCGTATAGATCAGGCTTTTCAGCGGCGTAGCGATACCCTGGCCGACCCGTTCAAGGTGCTTGCTGCGGCAGTCTTTCATCATGCGCGTGATAGCGGTACCCTTTGTCTTTGCTTCCATAAAGAATTCCGGTGTGTGATTTTCGTTTTGGACCGCCTCGGCAACCATGGCAATATACTCCGTTACCTTGTCGTGCAGCGACTGAAGGTCATTGACGCCTTCATCCGTCATACGCTGCTCTGTATCCTTCAGCTTCAAACGAAGCTTGAGGATGTTTGTAATATAGTCACTGATGGACTCAAACTCATCGGCCATACGGAG
>JANQGW010000142.1 GCA_028282905.1 Sedimentisphaerales bacterium
CAAGCCGGTTTTGGCATCCAGCAATGTCAGTGCATGGACACCGGAGGTGCCGCTACCGACCGGGTCATAACCGCAAAGATAAAACCGTTCATTGAGCGCCCAGGCGGTGGCAAACTTCCAGTCGCTGCGTGAGCCTGTGTTCGCTTCGGGGAAAAGTGCCTCGGGCGTCAGGACTTTCAGCGGCGACATTTTGTTATCGTCTTCGACGCGCGGGTCAATCAGGACGAAGGAGCCGAATGTCTGGCCGTGATGAGCGGAAGCGGTGGCAACATACTTGTGTGAATTCGGAATCGCTCTGACATGTTTTTCCATATAAGGACTGTCATCGCGATAATGCTTCCAGTTACCATGAATAGAACGGGCGTCCCGACCATCCGGATAGCAAATCCACGGGTGATGCGCCTGATCGTCATTTCTGTCCACATAGTCCCAGCGGGTATAGATAATCATGCCATCGTTATCGACGCTGGGGTGCCATTCATTTGTTTCATGAGGACTGAGCATCGTAATATCGGTGCCGTCGGCATTAGCGGTATAAAGGCTGTATGTCGGGCACAGGCGTTCATGACAGCGACCGTATCCGCCGCGGCGTTCTGAGATAAAAACAATCCGGCCATTCGGCAGAGGATAAGGGAACAAGTCGTTGACAGGACCGTCGGTCAATTGGCGCAAGTCACTGCCATCGACATTGACGCGGAAAATATGATAACAGGTGTGTTCGGTCCAGGTATAATTGGCTCCGCCGGTTTCGGTGTGACTGAAGTAGATGGTCTTGCCGTCATAGGACAGCGTCGGATTCAAAAAGCTGCCAAAGTTCAGGGCCTGGCCTTTGAAGCGACCGTTGGCGACGATTGAGTTGGCCAGCACATCACGCACGGTGGGATTATCCGTGAAGGCGTTTTCCAGAATACAGACACCTCCGCCCGGTCTTGCGTGAAATCCGAAATACTGGTCCACCATGTGATAGTAGCCGGGAAAATCACGTTTCAGAAAAACGATATCCTTGAAGTTCAGCAGCGGGTTGGCAAAGGCCACGCGGCGGCTGAGGGCATCCACCTCGCGGAAAAGTTCGACCCGCAATGTCCGGTTCGATACGGCAACGGTATCATTTTTTGCTTCGAGGGCCGCCAGACTTGTGTCGAGTGCATCAAGAAGACCGTCGGTATTAAATTCATCCAGAAGTGTACGGGTGCGCCGCAGGAGCACATCCACGGGGTCACGCTCGGTTGGCAGCGGCATGGACTCGGTGCTGTAGGCGTGCTGCATCCAGTCGGTACCGGGCGGGTTGGTGATGTATTTCTCGATCGCGTTAAACTCGTCAGCCACCGTATCACGCGCCAATGCCGACATCGGAAATACTACGGAAAATATAACAAATAAAAGAACTGCAACAATCACCGAACCGCTTGAATTGAGTTTCATCAGACTCTCCGTCTCAGGTTTACGCCCCCCCACATTGAGGCGTCTCATTTTAATGTTATTCTATTTTCAATATAGCTTTTTACTCTTTCTGAGATCCAACAAATCGTAACATAAAATCCCGGGCTGAGCGACCGAGACACAAGAGCTTATCACTCAAGCATCCCCGCTGCCCAACCCGGTAGTGCATCTAACGTCTTAAACACTCTTTTTGACCACACTATTATCTTTTATTGAAGGGCCTTGACCAGTCAAAGCTGTCTTTGGGATGGGCCGATTCGATACTGCCGTCCAGCAGGACGAAGTTTGATTCACCCACTTTTCCGGCTTTCATCTCATCAACACTGCCCTTGGACTTATGGAAATTGGCAAGGCTGTCGCAAAGCTGACCATCCGGATTTGAATCCGATGCGTGAGAGCGGCTGAGCATCACCGTGTCATTCAGAAAATACTGGTTGTAAGTGGGAAGCTGCCACAGCCCTTCTTCACAGAAATACAGAACCTTACTGGGACGTTTGACCTGATGCATCTTTTGGACCAGGTAAATGCCCGCCCAGGCATCGGAGCCTTTCGGACCAAAGAAGCCGTTCATGCTGTAGGTGTATTGCGGATCAATTGGAATTGCCGTGTTGATCGCACGCGCGTCAGCATGCTTCTGGGCCAGTGCCATATAGGACGGGCAGACATGACTGTCATCCGTCTCCATATACGGCCACAGCGTACCATTTGGTTCCAGCCGCCCATCGTGCCAGGCACCGGCACCGGAGCCGCCGTACTTGTTGAACTCAGCCTTGGTGAAAAGCCATTCCCAGTGGTCCATAAAATGTTCGTCGTTGTCGTTCAGGTAAGCAAGTCCCGCAAGACCGTACTGGTGCAGGTTTGTTTGGCAAACCACGTTGCGTGCAGACTGTTTGACCTTGTTCAGCGACGGCATAATCACTGCCATCAACAATGCAATAATCGCAATCACCACCAGAAGCTCGATCAGTGTAAATCCTTCCTTGCTTTTCTTCATCTTACAACCTTTCTTTAAACTAATATTATCCATCAATATTCTACATCTCACGCTCAGCGACCGTGCTGAGCCTTTTCCTTGTTATCGTTTTTTAACTTCCCGGACTCGGATCAGATGCCTGCCAGTTGGCGGGGTCATTGCCGGAGGCGTCGGCAGCGGCTGACTCACGCTGCAGTGACTTTCCGAAACCGTCGGCCAAACCGGGCCACGGCGAATAATCTGAATAATAGACTTCATCGGACCGTACCCATGAAATCGGATCTTCCGAAAGGTCCGGTGCCTGGGGCCATTCAAGTGCCAGACGTTCGGCAGCGTTGGAGAGGCTGCCGCTGTATGGGCCGAGAATGTCGGTGCCAGGCGTTAAGGTGCCGGTACCGTAGGCAGTCTCGAAAGCGCTTAAATTCACTGCTATCGCCGGATCAAACGGAACCACCAGTACACGCTGGCCCGCAGCTAATGTAAAGCCGGCGGGGAATGTATAGCTGACGGCGTTGTCCAGTCGCCAGGAGCCTTCGGCGTTATACAGGTTTACTGCTGAGCCGGTCGGATTGTAAATCTCGATGTATTCCTGATTGGTCGTCCCTTCCAGCGGATGATACATGACCTCTGAAATCACTACCTGCTGGATGGGCATCAGGTTGGCCGTATCCCGTGAAAGCGGCATGGCAAACCAGTTGTCGCCGCCGTCGGGGTAGCGGCCTAATGAGAGGCCGTTTTCCTGCCCTTTAAAGCGGACACAGTCAACAATTCGGTCCTGAGATGTTCCAGGCAGATACGACAGGATGACTTCGTCACCGGCCTTGTTCAGGCCAAAACCTTCCGGGCCTGTGCCGTCGGGATTAAAACCGGTCACCTGGTCAAAGCTAAGCCTGTCATACGCCGCAAGGCCGGAGACCGGAAGCGGGTACTTTTTCAGATCATCAATATCATCGGTGAGATACCAGTTACCGTCCAGATTCACGGTTGAGCCGGTCATGTTGTAAAGCTCAATCCAGTCGTTGGATTCATGCGGGGCAACCGGATAATCCGTATGGGCCGCAACTTCATTCAGGCGGACATCGGCCACCGGAGCCGGAGCCTCGGCGCCGGGTGAACCAAACATGTAGGTACTGGGTCGCCAGTTTCCGCCGTAATCGAGTGTTCCGAGCGGCTCGTCTTCCAAGGCCGTATTTTTGACAACCAGCGAATGTCCGCCGCCATCGGCGGCCAGCGGCCAGCCGTAACCGTCGTTATAATCGAAGCGGGCCACGGTGCCGGCATACGTATCGATAACTTCAATCGTTTCACCACCATTGGACAGCTTGCTGTCAACAAATTCACCAGCAATACGATTGGAAACACCGGTACCATATCGAGCTTCAAACGCGGCCTGATTGCGAACAACCAGCACGAACTGTCCGGCGGTCAGCGTTCGCAAGGCAACGGGTGCGGCTGAGAAATCGAAGTCCACACCGTCGGCCAGGGATACATTAGCCAGTGAAATCGAGACACTGCCGGTATTTTGCAGTTCGATAAACTCAAACTCATCATTATCGTAAGTACCGCTTGGGTCCGGAGCGGGATTATACATCAATTCCGTCACACGCAGTGAGCCATAGACACCGGTGCTGAGCGCTTCGCCGGCGACAAATTCGGTCTGAGCGTTCATCTCGGACCAGTGACTCCAACGACCGGTGTTATCTTTCATCCGACAGCGGACACGATAGGTCCGACCGGGCTTGGTGACACTGCCGGGAATCGTCACAGAACGATTGTTCGGGTTGGTGATTTCTTCACTTTCCCACACCGGATCAATTTCGTATTTGCCTTTTGTGACACGATACGCATACGATTTCTCATAGGTCGCGTCATCTGACGGCACTTCCGCCAGGTCCGCCGAAACGGTCACATCAATGGAAAAGTCCGAACTTGACAGGCTGGACTGAATGGCCTGAACCGCAATCACATTGGTTCCCTCTACCAGATAGTCAAAGGGACCGCTCAGGGCAATCTGTTCATAGTAGGACGCATCGTGATTGTACGCATCCGGCTGGTCATGCGGAATAAAACCGGACGGACAATGCGGCCGGGCCACTTCCGTTCCGTTAATCCAGATGATGCAGCCGTCATCAACATAGACGCCCAGCGTCAAACCTTCAACCCGGTCAAGATCGGCAACATTGAATGTATTTCGCAGATACACTGTCGGATAGTTATGACGCATATCATTTAGAACCGTATTGTCATCACTGTCGCCATAGCCGATACTGGTCTGGCCAATTTGCCAGTCATTGTCATTGAAGCCATCGAGCCGCCAGGCCTCAACAGGATCCGACGGTTCGGACTGACCCCTGACATATTTCCAATTCTCCTCTGCCGCCAGTAATGTCACTGTTTCTGCGGGCAATCCTCCACCGCCGCCAGGGATTTCATCGGGCAGCGCCACCTTGGTAAAGGGTCGCACTTCAGCGATGCGCCATTTGATCGCGGCAAAGCTCGACGAACCCTGCGGGTCACTAAATGCCGTTGACTGGAACGTCAGGTCGTTGACGGGGTAGTTTGCCGAGCCGGCATAAGAAACTGTCGGTGTTGACGGAATCTCAGTATCTTCCGCCACCGCCGTCAGAGACTTGACGCCGTAGGTATAGCCATTATCATATCCGGTCGGTGACAGAACTGTCTTGTAGTAATCCAGCATTCCCGGCCAGTCCTGAGTCGCCAGAAATTCGTTATGTTCGTACCACTGGCCTTTCTTGCGGATGCGGGGATGATGATCCCACAAAGCCCGTTCGGCTTCAACAAACGATTTGCCGGAGGCGGAATCACTGAAGACCGCGGCGATTTCATCAACCACCTGGTTGACCTGATCGGGATTAAACAGTAAGTCCAGCAGTTCCCGGCATCGGTTTTTGTACTCGATTTCCACTTGTGAATAGCTCAAAACATACCGCCAGTGTTCCCAGTCGGAATAATGAGCGCCCCATT
>JANQGW010000228.1 GCA_028282905.1 Sedimentisphaerales bacterium
AGGGCAATGTACTCAATGACAAGGCAAGGGCCTTTTACAAAGCCTGCGGCGTTCAACAAATCGCTCCGGCGGCTGAAACCGGTCTGGATTTATACGGCAAACGGGTGATGACAACCAAATACTGCCTTCGCCGCCAGTTAAGCCTGTGCGAAGGTTATAACGCCGACAACGTCGCTGAACCTCTTGTTTTGGTTGATGAAGACGGCAACGAGTTTAATGTGAAATTTCGCTGCGGCAACTGTGGCATGGAAATATCAATATTGTAAATTGTAGAATATAAATTTTATATTGTTTTAGGAGCGTTATTATGTTTCGAATGTTTTTTCAGGGCAATCCGTTTCAGCAGGCCACACGCGGCTTGGCCAAAGGCTCGTTAGTCATGGGATTGCTGCTCATCGGGTTTGGAATGCTGGTGTTTATCCTGCGGGATTTGTTTGCGTTTCTAGCGGCGGGCCTGTTTTTCCTGGCGGGCTTTTCTGCGATCGGTTATGCGATCCGCCTGTTTATCGCCCAGCACAAAATGAAAGATGACCAGGGCGGCTACCGCAAAAACGTCGAAATCCATTACCACGATGACAACGGGCTGTAACAGTTTTTTGACACGGATTAACGCAACTTGACACTGATTGATTTTCAGACAGGGTAAACAGGATTGTTGAGAAAAATAAAACAGGCGTGGTTTCGGGGTTGAAACCACGCCTGTGTATGTTTGTGGTTAGGGATGTGCGAAGATCATGATCTGGCTAATCCAGACTTTGTCTTGCCCCATGTTGTTTGCACCATTTTTCGTGTAACGCCATTCCAGTGTTTTAAGTACCGGGCTGGTGACATTAGGAATCTGGTAGACCATCGGCTGGTTCAGCATGCCGCTGAAAGCGGATTGGCCGCTCAGTTCCATTTGCACCACGCCGTCAATGAGAAACTCAAAGACATCACCGCCCGGTTCGGTATCACAATCCAGCTGGAAAGTGACATCGACCATACCCGGCGCTCCCGGAAACAGTTTGACTGGCAGTTTCAGCGAAGTACTCTGGTTATTGCCGATTGACGGAGATTCAGCCCCCATAAACGGGTTGTCAACGACCATCCAGGTGCCGCCCCCTGCGCTTTGCCATGGCATATTGGACGGCAGCGGTCCCGGCATGTCCAGATGTGCCATGAAGTCGGTTCTGAACTCGACCGGCATCATCAGCCAGGCCATCATGATCCGATGCAAATCCTGCATGTCCACGTTCCAGTCGCCGTTATAGTCATATCGCACGGCCGGGTCAGTTATCTGTGTATGGGATGTGTTCCAGAAAGTGGCCATGCCGGCAAATTCGTTCAGATCGCACACCGGCACCGGCGGAATGCTGATACCCATTTGAAGCGTCATATCCGCCCGAACATTACCGACGGTGTTATTATAGTAGCCGTCGCCGGGAGAGGGATTGTTGGTGACGATCCAGCTTTTTTGTGTAGTGCCCGGAACACACGGCATACTCTGTGTGACATATCCGGCAGCCGAGGCGGTTACCATGTAGGTCCAGCCGGAAGCAATCGTGCCATAAGTGGCAAAAATACCGTTGGCGTTGGTATAAACGGTAATCGGTACAAATGACAGGTCCGCCGGGCAGGTAATATCAATGCGGATTCCGCTGAGCGGATTACCGCCGGTGTCGATGATGCGGCCGCTGATGATCTCGCCCATCGGTGTATTCGGCGGCACCGACTTAAACGTATTCATCGCGATGCCATCCAGTACCGTATAGCCGGCCGAATCATTCGTTGAGCCTACGCCCGGCAGGGTGAACCAGCCGAGATTGGTCGCCGGGGCGGTGACGCCGTAAACCGGCAGGCTAAAGTTATAGTGAAACCAGGTCGTACCGAATGTATCCACACCGTAACCGTCAATCACTAATGCATGGCCGCTTTGCAGCAGATTGTCATTGACGCCGATAATCACCGGTAGCCCCGCATCCAGATTGGTGGTAATTGCTAACTCTGCCAATGCCGGGGAAATGGACTGAGCGACCAAACTGCCGCCGGAAAGAATGTTGCCCTCCAGCGTAACGGCACGCGAATAAGAGAACATACCGAATGCGCCGTCGAGGTTGGCGAAGTCGGTTCCCGAACCCCAGTTGGTCCACGAGTAATAATTCATGGACAGCACCAAGCCCAAATCGTGCAGCAGCCGGCCCACTTCCTGGCGTGCGAGCAAGTTAGTTGAAATATTCTGCATCAGTGCCCAGTCATAATCGTTATTGGGGGGCAATGTGCCGTATTTCAGCGAGAGGCCGGAGTAGGGTGTTCCGTTGGCGGTAATATTGAATGTGGTTCCGGGCAATAATCGCGGTGATGCCCATTGATGATAATTGAGCACTTGAGCCAGTGCGGTGGCGACGCAGCCGGACGGGTGGTTACTGGTCGAACCGGCGGTGGTCGGCGGGTATCCGCTGGAATCCGGCGTATAGTAGTTAAAGCAGGCGGGGCCTCCAGTAGTGACTGCCGTTTGACCCCATTGCGTGTTCAACAGCGGGGTAACCCGCACATCCGACGGGGCCGAAGCGGCAAAACTGGTGACATAAACAGTCAGCAGTCCGGCTATTAGCAGGGCAGACATTCTTTTCATGGTTTTCTCCTCAACCTAATCATTTCATTGTTTTATGTACAAGACCTTACGGCCATTGAGTCAGGGGCACATTTGAGCGGATCCAGAGGTGAAAAACAATGATACAACTCCAACGGGATTATATCGAAAAGTCGGAAAATTATCAAGTTTAATTCTGATTTTATCGGTCGTATTGGAAAAATGATGAACGAAAGCATGTGGCCGGGGAATTTGCTTTAAGCATGAATTTGGTGGACAAATGCCGGCGGTGGGGTTAGACTTTCACGCTGTAAACGGATTGCGGTCGCAGTGGCCGAAACAGAACTTTTACTATTTTAATACAGGAGAACACCGGATGTTTGAACGTTATACGGAGAACGCACGAGACGTCTTATCTCATGCCCGGCAGGAAGCGCAGAAGTTCCACCATGACCATATCGGAACCGAGCACATCCTGTTAGGGCTGATCGAAGTAAAAAGCGGTGTGGCTGCCGATATTCTGACACATCGCAATGTTGACCTCAAACACGCCAAACAAGAGGTTGACAAGATGGTCGCGGCACACAGTCCCGAAGATGATGACAAGTTTCCCGCCTTACCGCGTACCACTCACGCCCACGAACTGATCGACGACGCCGTCGAAGAGGCCCGCACTCTTAAACATAATTTTATTGGCACCGAACATCTGCTGCTGGCTTTGTTGTATGAAAAAGAAGGCCGCGGCGCTCAGATTCTCGGCAATCTTGGCCTGAAGCTCGATGACGTCCGTCAGGATGTGGTCGATTTTGTTCAACGCAGTCAAAATGCTGAGATCGACGAGAATTAATCTAAAAAATACACTTAGAGGTATTCTACGTCTCTATATTTAAAACGGTTGGATTGTTGACACAGGCCGTCTTTGCGCGTAGTATAGGTCAAAATAACAACAGAAAACACGAAAAAATGACATTTGGTACGGAGTGATTCGATGGATCCGAAGATTTTTAAAGCGTATGATATTCGCGGACTGTACCCGGAACAACTGGACGAGCAGGCGGCATGGAAGATCGGTCACGCGACCGCCCAGTTTTTACGCTCGATGCTGCACGGCTATAATCGCGGGCTGGCCAATGCCCAGAGCATTTGTGTTGGTCACGACATGCGGACGCACGGCCCATCTCTGACAAAAGCTCTGATCGAAGGTATGAATGCTACCGGTGCCAATGTGATTGACGTGGGCATGATCGATACACCGCAGATGTATTTCGCGATTAACCATCTGGGAACCTGCGGCGGCGTACAGGTGACCGCCAGTCATAATCCCGCCGAATACAACGGTTTCAAGATTTCAGGCCAGTTGGCTAAACCTGTCGGTGCCGATACCGGTCTCAATGATATTAAACACATTGCTACGGCGCTGCTGCACACCAAGGGACGCCCGGACGGTTCGGTTGAGTTTTGCGACTTGTCCAAGGAATACAAGGATCATGTTCTCAAGTTTCTGGAAGATAAACGCCGTCCGATTAAGATGGTCGTTGATGCCAGTAACGGCATGGCCGGCAAGATGGTGCCGATTATCTTTGATGACCTTGAAGGCGTTGAACTGATCTGCCTGAATCTTAAGCATGACGGTACGTTTAACCACGACCCGAATCCACTGGTGGAAGCCAATCTCAAGGAACTCAAGGAAACGGTGATTAAGGAAAAGGCCGATTTTGGATTCTGCTTTGACGGTGACGCTGACCGACTGATGATGGTCGATGAAAAGGGCCAGACGGTAGCCTGTGACCTGATGACCGCGCTGATGGTGCCGTATTTCCTCAAGAAGAACCCCGGTTCGACGATTGTGTACGATCTGCGCAGCAGTCATGTCCTGCAGGAAGAAATCCTCAAGCACGGCGGTACGCCCCGGCGTGAACGCGTCGGTCACGCTCACATGAAGAAAACGCTGCACGACAGCCACGCCTGCTTCGGCGGCGAATTAAGCGGCCATTTCTATTACCGTGATAATTTTTATGCCGATTCGGGTATGATTACCCTGGTTCACATGCTCAATATCCTCGGTGCCACTGACACGCCGGCCAGTGAAATGATTGCTCCGCTGCGGCGGATGTTCAACAGCGGCGAGGTCAACTTTGAGGTCGATGACAAAGAAGGCATGATGAAGGAATTGTCGCGTAAGTACAGTCAGGGCCAGATCGATGATCTGGACGGCGTGACTGTACAGTTTAAAGACTGGTGGTTCAACGTGCGTCCGAGCAACACCGAGCCGCTGCTGCGTCTGAATGTCGAAGCCAAAACTGATGAGATGCTCACCGAAAAGTTTGCTGAGTTGAAAGAACTGCTTGGCGAGCCGGTAGATCACTAAGTTTTAGGGACAAAAAAAATCAAAAGGCGGACCTTGCTGAAAGGTTCGCCTTTTTTAATGTCCGATAGTAACGCATCGCACCGGCTGTTTTACTCGGCATAATCCCTACAGCCTGCACAGTCGGAATCAAGTTGACAAAAAACACCAATGACTTCATCACCAGCTCGTGTTATCGGTACAATTCAGCTTCCAATTATACTATACTAATCAGCGTGAGGAGCGGCTGGAATCATCAGGGTGATGACCGGATTTCAATCGTTCAGTTTCTTTGTGTTGAAAATAATTGTGCAGCGAACGTGCGCCCTGTGTCTGTTTTGACAGTACACGTTATCAATGGGGGGATTTTGCGCAGACACTGCTGGGATCGAAATGATTGTTGCATAGTATAGAAAGTAAAGGGAGAAAAATGAAGAAGTTAAGTGTATTGCTACTGATGGCGACTTTTCTTGCCGTGCCGTCCTTCGGGGCGGAAACAATTCGAATGTTAAGGGATAGTACGCCGGCCTATTCTATGAAAATACTGGAAGATGGCTTTGCCGGATATCGTGCGGGTCAGGTGCTTCCGACATTCTGTATGGAGAGATATGAGAGATTTCGGCCGGGACGCTCCTATTACGCGGTTGTTAATACCGCCGCTACGTTTGGTGGGGAAGGCTGCGGCGGATATGACCCGCTTGACGAAAGAACGGCCTATCTCTATACGATGTATATGTCTGGGGATTCAAGCTTTCAGGACGAATTGATGCTCCAGAAAGCCATTCACTATATTGAAGATGAGGGCGGTGTATCCAATGCCTATGTTGCGGCCGCACAAGATGCCGTTGACAGCGGTCTGTGGTCCGGGATTGGCAATGTACGCGTCGCAAACCTGTGGAGATGCTTCGACGGGAAAAACTATTGGGGACGCGCACAGGATCAGTTAATCATGATTAATGCCGTGCCGGCGCCGGGAGCATTGTTACTGGCCGGTATCGGAACAGCATTGGTTGGCTGGATTCGACGCAGAAAATAAAATTAGATACTTCGAGAATATGATAAACGCCCATCGGGAGAGAGTGTGATCCCGATGGGCGTTTTTTATTGCAGGAAAGGATTACTTCTCTTTTCAGCAGCGATGATCGTGGCCGGTCCATGGCCGGTATAGACCTTCGTTTGTTCCGGCAGCGTCAGTAATTGAGTTCTAATCGAATCGATCAAGTCCTGGTGACTGCCGCCGGGAAAGTCAGAACGCCCGACAGACCCATGGAAAAGCGTGTCGCCGGCGAAGACCGTTTCCTCAGAAGCTGAATACAGGCAGATGCCGCCCGGCGTATGTCCCGGTGTGTGCAGAATTTGAAAACGCAGTCCCGCTGCCTGGTAATAAAGATCATCTGCTCCCAAGAGAACCTCAGCCGGGCGTGTCTGGATCATCGTGCCCGACATAACCGATAGATTCATAGACGGATTGGTGAGCATTTCCGCGTCTTTTTCACTGATGGAAACTTCTACCTCGGGCCAATACTGACGAATTGTTTCGACACCTCCAATATGGTCAACGTGGCCGTGTGTCAGAACGATGGCCACCGGCCTCCATTCACTATTTTGCAGTAGTCGAATTAATGGTTCCGGGTTAAGTCCCGGGTCAATAATCAGGCAGTCAGTCTGTGCTTCATCTGCGCGAACGCAGTAGGAGTTGGTCTGAAAGTCACCAAGAACGATTGTGTCAATTATCATATCGGTTTTCTCCGTTTACTGTCAAATTTAGGTACGGACCGATAGTCTAACAAAAATAAAGGAGTCTGAGAAGCAGATTTTGAGGCAAAAAAGAGGCTATTTTACCGTTTGAGCCGTTCTTCAATGCATAGACGACATTGGGAAATGTGCTGGAGGAGTTGCTGGAAAACATCGGCCTGATTCGCGGACACGCGTCCGGATAGCTCTCGCTGGAGTTTCTGACGCAGGCGAATCAATGCCGCCCGGGCGTCTCGCATCTGGACATTATCCATCGCCCAATTGTCCAAATCTTCGGTAAGTTTAGTGATAAATTCGGCAATTTGTTTTGTTTCAAACCACGTCATTTCCAGATATTTCCTTTCCGCAGAGCCTCTTTTAATGGCTACGCAGAAAGCGGCGACCGGTTCAATGATATGGGAAAAATTAAGCTGATCCGTCGCCGATGAGGGGGTTGATCTTTGTGATGGTAAAATAGACAAGATATTTGGCGGAATCATCCTCTTTTGGGAACATGCAGGGCTGTTCTTTCCGCAAGGATTCAATGAGGGATTGGTTCTTTTCTTCGCGCAGCATGGCAAGATGCATCCGCAGGCCTTTATAGCCGGGGCCGTTTTCAAGGAACAGATAGGCTGCTTTTAGATTCTGTTGCAGGTTCAGGTGGCTGTGACGCTGTTTCATCACCAGTGCAATGGTATTTTCGTCAATCACGACGGGCTTGGAGTACAGGGCCAAGTCAATCTGCGTTTCAGGGTCACAGGTGCCCAGGATGCCGATGCCGTCGGTTTCTTTAAAATAGTGTGCTAAATCCATTGTCTATCCTTTCTGTCACAACCGGTATCTTTATTATGCAATACAGTGTAACGGCCGGGTGTGTTCGCTGTCAATCAGGATATTGTCATTACCATGGAAAAAACGGTTCAATTGTTGGACTGTTGCTTGGCATTTTCCATCTGAACTTATTACGCTAATTTGGTTGTTTTTCCGGATTGACATATGACTATTTTATGATATGGTGGCTTTAGCATTAAGGAGTATTGTTATGAAAACACAACAAAGACATCAGAGTACGCAGGCAGACCGTTGCCGGATGCTCGGACATATCCATGTCCTTGCCGGTGCGGCTCTCGGTGCGCTGACCCTGTCATAGTCTTTTTCATTTCTTCTAACAGGCCGTGCAAGGGTATTTCTGCGCGTTGAGCCTGCGCTTAACGTTTCCGGCATTGACTGTGCTCGCGGTGCGTTCTCACCTATTGAAATAGCTTTTCTGTGTGATATCTGCATCCGGCGACGGTACATGCTGCGCTTTAAAAAGGACTCCATGTTGTTAGTGGAGTTCGCACTGAATGAAATGACCATTGATGAGTTTAGGACTATGAACGAACACGATGTAAATATGATTCTTGAGTGTTTGCCAAAAGGGAAAACACGATTTTACTATTTTAAGGATCGGTACGCGCAAATGCTGTTGTCGTATTATGTGGGCAGCGGCCTGCCGATTCGCCAGATAAAAAAAACACGCTATGGGAAGTTGCTGAACAAACGGTTTATCAAGGCTGCGACTGAAAACGCCGGCGATGGAATGCTGACGCCGGAGGCGGTGCAGTCAATTTGGCCCGGCGAGTACGAATGCTTTCTATTGACGCTTGACCGATGGGGACAGGGCACAAAATGGCTGCGCCGCTGGTATCAAACATCGCGTGGCGGATACAACCTTGTTTTGCAGTTGAATTTTTCGGCCAAACACAACCGACCGTATTATCAGCTTGTCGGGCCGGAAGATCGCCATCCGTTTGAGCGTCTGTCGCATCCGATTGCCGGCGAAGGGTATCATACGCTGGCCTGGTCGCGTATTGATGTTGACTTGGATGCCGATCAGGCATTGATCGAGGAAATCCAGAACGACTGGATCAGGGATGCTTTGTGGGCCAAAGGATATATTGAGCGTTTGCGTAGATATGGCTCGCGGCGTGCCTGGGAAAACAGCTATTTTGCCCGTTGTCTGAATGGAAGTGCTGAGGATATCATTCGATATGTGGACGAGATTCTCAGTGCTTATGTGAAACTGTGGGCCGAAGCGATGCTGGCGGCGACTCTCTGGTTTCTTCGGGAAGAAATCGGAATTCGGACGGTATTTTACCATACGTTCGAAACGGGTAATCGCCTCAAAAGCATTGGCAACTGGTCGAGGCCGCCGCGGTCACTCTATACGACGCTGCCTGAGCAGTTTTGTTTTGAAAAGACCAGCACAGGGCCGGAGTGCCTGCAAAAACAGCGACGAAAACGGACCCGCGCGATCAAGCCGGAATCGCTGAAATTTTGGAAGCTGGTGTTTTAGGACGATACGGGGATAATCTCCGTATCGTCCTAAAAATGTACGTTCCGTTTGAATTTCTTTGACACGGCAGGGGATTTGTGGCACAATTTTGTTGAGAAAAGAGTGACATCTGAATGAATCTATCAATACAACAATGAGAGGGCAGGGCTATGGAATTTAAATCGGTTTTAGATGTACTGCAATTTGCTGTTTCCAAAGAGCAGGCTTCCAGGCAGTTTTATCTTGATCTGGTAGGGCAGATGAAAGACCCGACCACCCGGTCAATTTTTCAGGCGATTGCCAAACAGGAAGAGCGGCACGCCGCTTCCCTAAAGCTGGAAATGATGAAGGCCGGTTATACGGTGGCTGATGAAAAAGACCGCCCCGGCAACGCTGAGGATTATCAATGGGACGAGCGTCTCGAAATGGATGAATCAGCCCGTCAGATGACTTATGTCGATGCGCTGCTGCTGGCGATTCAGAAGGAACGGGCGGCTTTTCAACTATATGCGCAACTGGTTGGCATGACCGAGGACTTGGAGCTTCGCAAGATGCTGCTGGAACTGGCCGAGGAGGAAATGCGGCATGTCTTGCAATTTGAGCGGGAGTATGAAACCGTTACACACCATAAGGATTAGCCATGTTTGAATTTGAAACGATTCGGGACGTATTGAGTTTCGCGGTCTCGCTGGAGCGGATTTCACAGGACTATTACCGGCAATTGGTCAAACAGGTTGCCGATGAGGGCGTCAAGGAATTTTTGGCGGACATGGCTGCCCAGGAGGCTATGCACGAACAGCATTTGCGCGGATTGATCGAAGATGGCGATTCAGTTCTGGCGACAAAAGTGCCGCCCGAAGAAATCGCCGCCTATGTGGAAACACTGCATATCCCTGCTGAGCTGGATTATAAGAAGGCGGTTAAACTGGCCCGTGACAAGGAAAACGCCTCGCGAATGCTATATACCATTCTCGCCGGCCTGACTACGGACGACCAGCTAAAACAAATGCTGCTTCAACTGGCCGATCAGGAACGCGAACACAAGGAATTCTTCGAAAAAGAATACCAGCGAATCTGCATCGGTGAAAATTAAATGACCGATGAGTTTCTATTTGTATTGTCAATTTAAGTTACTATGAACCTTTTGTAATTTGAAATCAAAAGACTTTTAGCGGTAACATATAAAGTATAATAAAGGCTTTTATGAAATTGATTCTAATTATATTTCCATTATTGTTCATAGCATCCTGCACCCATGGTCCAAATAGCCTTCCGGCAAAATCTGAAATCTCTACCCAATCCCAGAATTCCCTTAATGATTCATTATTCTCCCGACAATACTATTTTAGAACGATGAATGTGATTGAATCGTTTCCTTTAACAAATGATATTTCAGGATGTTTGATTGGTGTTCTTGAACGTGATTTAAATACTGAACATCATGATATAAAAGACAGTATTATTGAGGCATACAGATTTGATGATATGGTATATGGCAAACCCCGTTCTCGAAGACATGGTACACAGGTTGTCAGCATAATAGCTGCTCAAAAAAATGATAACTTTGGAATAGCTGGGCTTGCTCCGGAATGCAAAGTCATAGCTGGGCTCTTTGGGAGACCAGCAGTTGAAGGCAAGAGCCGAAAAGAATATTTACAAGATTATGAGACAATAATAGAAGAAAAAACAATCCAGCTTATTAAATATTTAGTTGATAAAGGGTGTAAAGTAATAAATTACAGTTTTAAGCTCGGTAATATGTCAAGTAATATGTTTGATTATGCAATAGAAAATGATGTAGTCGTAGTCTTGGGAGCAGGCAATGACAACAAAGAAGACATTCGCTATGAAAAGCTGGATAGCGTGATTCTTGTTGTTGGAGGCATAGATCAAAATAATAAACGATGGGAAGAAAGGTATGAGATCTTAGGTGAAGAGAAGAAAGGCTCGAATTACGGCTCATATATTGATGTTGTAGCGCCTGCGAATAATTTATTTCTTTGTGGCGAAGCCTCAAATACATCATATACAATTCGCAGGAAAGGCACTTCCTTTTCTGCCCCAATGGTAACTTCACTTGTCGCATTAATAAGGTCAGTACGTCCCGATTTAAATGCCGCACAAGTAACAGAAATTGTAAAACAAGGAGCAGATGACCTTGGGGAAAAAGGATGGGATAAATATGCAGGTTACGGAAAAATCAATTTCTATAAATCACTGAATCTTGCAATAGCTTGGCCTGAGGATAATAGGGACAGTCACCTATTAACCGATAACCGGGCAGGTGGTGGAGTCAGAAATAAGTGACTATCCCTAATTATTAAAAAAGAATACCAGCGCATCTGCATCGGTGAAAATTAAAAAACATCTCTCCTAAAAGGCAACTGATCTGTAATTTTCCACAAAAGAGTGCCGGACGCAATTTTGTATCCAGGTGACAAATCCATCTCAATGACACATTTGGTTTTGGGGAATTTCTGTTCCTTGGCCATTACGAGCAATGTGCTCTTTGCTGAGGTTCGGATCCAATGATAGTTTCTCTATTTTTTTAAAAGGGTGTAACCTTTCTGCGTTTATCAGATACTGTCTTGGCAGTCAAGGCGATTGGGGCCGGCGCAGGCTAATTGTAAATCTTCAGTTATTTCAATGAAGATGAGATGTGGCCGGGGAATTCATAACTTTTTTTGAAAGGAAGGATTGAAATGAAAAAAAATGGAAAACTGTTGTTCATTGCGTTAATTGTTCTTTCAGTGGGCGTGACGCTGGGGCAATCGCCTAAGGGGGCCAAGCGGAATCAGAAGGCTGAGCCACGCTATACTTACCATGAGACCGACGGTGTCGTTATATATTATGAGACGGAAAACAAAGAGGCCTATCGCAAACTTTTGTCGGACACATTTGATATGCCGGATCGTCTTTATGTTCATGCTTTTATTTCCGATTTTTATAAGATGAAAGCAGGAACTCCGCCGTATAAAGAGGCCGCTGTTTTCTTATTGGGAAAATATAAGAATAAAGAAATATGGCATTGTATTACGATGCCGGTAACAAGCAATGAATCACGTGTTAGGGGCATCTGGGGTTTGGGGCTTCCCAAGATTATGGGTGATGTCAAGTTTACTCGCAAAGATCCTGTATATGCCGGTAATGTGACTATCAAGAGTGGGCATAAGATGGAGCTGCGGGTTGACACAAAAGATTATAAAATAAATAAAGACGAAGAAAAGCTGCTGAAAGAACTGTCTGTAATTCCCAAGATGAATATTCGTCGGGGGCAAGTCATTGAAATGTTTGGAGCCGGAGCAGGAAGCAGAGGGAAAAGCGGAGCCAAAAGAAGTATTATCGACTTGGCCCAGATGGCTCCTCGACGCATGACGCTCAAGTTTGGTAAAGGCGAGGTGACATTTGGTAATAAGAAAGAAGTTTCTGGTAAGGATAGTGACACAAACGTTCACCCGTTTGTTGACCTTGAACCCTCAAAGATTCTGGGCGCATACTATTTGAAGAACACTTTTACATATAGCCTGGGGGGAAGACCAACAGCTAAGTAAGCGATAATCTTTGATAATAGGGACAGTCACCTATTAATCGACAACCAGGCAAGGGATGGAGTCAGAAATAGGTGATTATCCTTAATTGTAAGGAAAAACACTAAATTCCAATTTTGTTTCTTTGCTGTATTATTGGCTATTCTGTTTTAAGATTCCATTGGCAGGCGTCTTTGAGGGTTTTTTCGTCTTTGACGGCGACGGCCTGAATGTTATTTTTGCCGGGGGTTAATTCTACGTTTTCCCATTGAAAGATTTTGACCGTGTTGGGGCTGGTTTTGCCCTGTGATTTTCCGTTGACGAACAACTCAACTTCCGCGGCATTAGAGTAAACCTTTACTTCAGTTTTTGCCTCTTTGCGTTCAACATGCCGTCGGCTGCTGATATAAACAATCGGTTCTGGGTTCCAGTTGGCTTTGTAGAAGAAGAAAGCGTCTTTTTTGACCTTGCGGTCATAAGTCACCAGTCCCTTATCATTGATGCCGTCGGTGTCGCCTTCGGTTCGCCAGACACTGGCAAAGTCAAACATGTTCCAGATAAAGGTGCCCCAGAGATAATCCCGTTTTTGAATCTGCTCGTAAGACTGTTCGTGCAAAATTGCCTGCCACTGTTCAGGGTGCCATTTGCCGGTTGGCTTGGGGCTTTTGGTCATGCCCTGTTCGTGATGATTGATACTGCCGCCGGCGCCGTATTCGCTGATGCCGACGCCTTTGTTCTGGTTCAGTTGATTACAGTGGTCCATTTTTTTGCCGAGTTCGGAAGGATGTCCGCCGTACCAGCCGGGATAAACATTCCAGGCAATCAGGTCCGTGCATTCCCGCAGGCCTTTGGCCTTGCTGCTGGCGCCGTTGGCACCGGCTGCCGTGTATCGCCCCGGGTCTTCGGCTTTGGCGACGGCATGCAGGTGCTGAATCAGCTTGACCGGGTTCGGTGAAGTCTTGTGCATCAGTTCATTCCACAGGCTCCAGCAGAAAATCGATGGGTGATTATATTGCTGGCGGATCAGTTCAATGAGTTGTTGTTCGGCGTTCCGGCTAAACGCCTCGCTGTCAGTGATCTGATTGACCAGCGGCAGTTCCGCCCAGACCAGCAGCCCGCTGCGGTCACACATGTTCAAAAACTCGTTCGAGTGCGGGTAGTGGGCCAGCCGTACGGTATTGGCGCCGATTTCACAGATCATGTCATGGTCGCTCTTGTGGTCGCGGCTGCTGATAGCCCAGCCTTTGTCCCGACGATCCTGATGTCGATTAACACCACGGAGCTGATGGCTTTCGCCGTTGAGGAAAAATCCCTTTTTCGCATCTACCCGGAATGTGCGAATGCCCAGCGGCTGGGTCACTGTGTCAATAACCTTGCCGTTTTGTCGCATTTTGACCACGACGGTATAAAGATACGGATTTTTGCGACCGTTCCACAGATGCGGCTTATCAATAGTGACCGATTGGGTAACGTCCTGACGTTCGCCTGGTGCGAGATTAACGGTTTTCGATACTTTTGTGACCGGCCGGCTTTTGGCGTCGAGAATGTGTGAAATGACTTCTACCGGATGAGAGGTGGTATCGGAACTGTCGATTTTAGTCAGAATTTCAATGGTTGCAGTGCTTTCCGAGACATCTTTGGGGCAAAGATACACGCCGGAAGAAGCATAATCCAAGGGAGTGATACAGGTCTTATCCGTAATAATCAGCCAGATCGGGCGGTAGATGCCACCAAACATCGTAAAGTCACCGCTCAACGGGGCAATGTCTAGATCCAGTGAATTGTCTACCTTCACTTCCAACAGATTTTCGGCATTATTTTTGAGCGTGTCGGTGATTTCGTAACAAAATGCCGTAAAAGCACCTTTGTGCTGGCCTAAGTGTGTTCCGCTCAGAAAAACATTCGTTGTGATGCTGGCTGCTTCAAATTTCAGAAAAACGCGCTTCTGGCTCAAATCGGCAGGTGTTTTGAATGTTTTTCGATACCAGCAGGCACCGCGGTGGTAGCCCGCGGAAACATCTGCCCGGCTGCCGCCGCCGTCTTGACCGTCCTGTGTGTTCCAGGAGTGAGGGATTGTAACATTATGCCACGTTGCATCCTTCGCACCGAGGCCGATATCACTTTTGACAAACTGCCATCCGTCGCAGAAGTTAACAACTTCCCGGCCAAGACTTGTACTGGTCGTAAGACAGAAAAAAAGACTTATCAGGACTCCAAAGCGGATGATTGATGATGTGATTGATTGCATAACGGCCTCTCATAATCACGGTTTTTGTTCATCTATTGAGCTATTATTTGTCCTGATATACTATCTGTGGCAGGTTAAAAACGCAAGTACAAATGAAAAGCAGATAAAGAAGTCTTTTAAAGGGCTGTTTTTCGGATTACATAGAATCAGAGCTGTGACGGTCAGGCGTGATAAAGGTCCGGATTTTAGTATTGAAAATAGAGTTTTTTTTAATGCTTGACAAGTCTGCCGGTCGATAGTTAATTTAGTCAAGAAGCATAAATTGGGAAGGAACCTTATTTCTTATTAATGCAAGAGGCATAAAATGGATAAGATGAAAAATCTGTTTACGACGGGTGAAGCGGCTGAAATCTGTAATATCAGCCAGCAAACCATTATCCGATGCTTTGACTCGGGTAAATTGGATGGTTTTCGCATTCCGGGATCGCGTTTTCGGCGGATTCCACGCGACAACCTGATCAAGTTCATGAAGGAAAACGGCATTCCGCTGGACAATCTGGATATGGGCCATCCCGGCCGGATCAAGGTGCTGATCGTCGATGACGATCAGGAAATCGTGGAACTGATGGTCGATGTGCTGACGCGTGACGGGCGGTTTGAGATTCGCACTGCTTCCAGTGGTTACGATGCCGGCTTGCAGACTCAGCAGTTCATGCCGGATGTGATTATTTTGGACTATATGCTGCCGGATGTGAACGGTAACATCGTCTGCCAAACCATCAAAAGTAATCCGGATTTTGCGACCGTGAAAATTATTATCGTCAGCGGTGTCGTTAATCAGGAAGAAATTGAAGGCCTGCTGGATGCGGGAGCCGCCGAGTTTATCCGCAAGCCGTTTAATATTGCTGAACTGGTGGACCGGATTTTGAGTACGGTTGAAAGTCCGACCGTTCAGGCGTAAAAACAATCTTAAATTATGTAATGCTGAATGATGAATTGAGGGATCGCCGTTGGCGATGCTTTGAAATAGCCGATTTCGGTTAGTTTGAGTATTTGAGAAAACGAGAAATAAGGATCAGTTGAATGGGCCAGGCACGAAATCAACAGCTTGTCGCACGGCAGGTGGAACGCATCGTTCGGCAGCTTACGTCTTTGTCAACCCTGCCGGCGGTGGCCGCGCATTTACTGGGTCAGATGTCAGAGGCGACGTTTGATCCGGCGCAGTTTGCTGAGCATATTCAGTCCGATGCGGCGCTGACGGCCCGGGTGCTGACACTGGCGCATCGTGAGGGGGTGGCTTTCAGTGGTGAACCGACGGTGGCCGAGGCAGTGGCGAAACTGGATTTATCGCAATTACGTGAAGCGATTATCTCCGTTAAGGTGTTTCAGGTGCCGGAGGCCGGTGAGGACTCAGACGCACGACGGGCGTTGCCCCGGCGTCAGATGGCACTGCATTCTTTAGCGGTGGCCTGTTGTGCGGGACAATTAGCGGAATTAACACTGGAACCGGCCCAGCGACAGACGGCCTATCTGGCGGGTTTGCTGCATGACATCGGTAAGTATGCACTCGATGAAGTGATGCCGAAAAGTTTTGAACGTATGGTCACCGAGGCCCATGTTGAACAGGCGTCTTTGGCGACAATTGAACAAAAACACTTAGGGCTGGATCATACCGTTTTAGGTAAGCGCCTGGCACAGAAGTGGTTTTTACCCGAATCGGTAGCCACGGCCATCTGGCTGCACCATTGTGACGGCCCGACACTCAGTGCGGATTTGCCGTATGTTCAATTTGCACAGATCGTGGCATTGGCGGACCGGCTTGTGCGTCGCGCCGAAATCGGCGCTGCCGGAAGTTGCGATAAGCCGGACGGCATTGATGAAATTGCCAAACTGTTGTCGATATCGTCGGTTCAATTGGATGAGGTGATCGAAGCGCTTCCTGAACAGGTACGGGAAAAAAGTACGGTCCTGGGACTGGATGGTACATCCGTGGCAGCTGGGTATTATACGATGATCCAGAAAACCGCTGCCGATTTGGCACAGGACAACTGCAAACTCAGCGCTTCTTCAGGCGACAGTGCCCAGATTGCCGCACAGGTGGCATTGATCGAGGATTTTCTGAGCGAACTGGACGAAAACTCCGCGGCGATTGATATTGCCGAGGCGTTTAGCGTCGGCTGGCAGAAACACACCCATTGCGGCCTGACGGGTGTTTATATCGCTCCCAATCCCGGCGAGTCTTATGTTGAGTTCGTCTCGGCCGATCGCAAGGGGAGAGTTGATTTCAAATCATTGTTGATGGCTGAAAACATGCCGGCGGTGCCGACTGTTTTGCGAACGAACGAATCCATCCTGCCGGCCGCTGACGGTGCACGCTGGATTTGCGAGCAGCTTGGCAGCGATTTTAATCCGGAACTGCTGTATATGGCGCCGCTGCGAATGGGCGATGAGATTGTGGCTGTGCTGGTCTTTGAGGTCTTTTCAAAGGACGATGCGTTGTTAAGCAGCGAACGAGCGATGCTGTCGTGCCGGGTTGCGGCGTCAGCAGTCATGATGGCTCTGGCCGGTCAAAAGCAGCAGGAACTGGCTGAACGGTTTGTGAACCTGATGAGTACGCTGCGGCAAACCCGCACCGAACTGGCTCGTCAGCATTCCCTTGCGGGACTGGCGGAAATGGCCGCCGGGGCAGCCCATGAATTGAACAATCCGCTGGCGGTGATATCCGGACGGGCACAGATGCTGCTCGACGAGGAGGAAGACAAAGACAAGAAAAAAACACTGCGGCAGATTTGTCGCCGGACAAATGAGATTGCCCATATCGTCGAAGACCTGATGTCGTTCGCCAGGCCGGCCGAGCCGGAAAAACGGGCGGTTTCTCTGGGCGAACTGCTGGATAAGGCGATGGCTAAAACGGCGAAGGCTCGTAAACTGGATTCGCTGGAAGCTGCGACTGACGGTGTGGATCAAGCGGGCAGTGTGTATGTGGATGCGCATCATATCACACAGGTGCTGATTGCGATTTTGACCAATGCCCAGCAGGCGTACGATGGAAACAGCGGCCCGGTCTGGATCGAGTGCAGTACTTCCGAGGATGGTGATGCCGTCGTAGTGACTATTCGTGACGAAGGCTGCGGCATGAATGCTGAGACACTGGAAAAGGCGACCCAGCCGTTCTTTTCACACCGAGCTGCCGGACGCCGACGCGGCATGGGACTGGCTCATGCCCAGCGGCTGCTGATGCTTAATGGCGGCACTCTTAAGCTCAATAGTATTGCCGATAAAGGAACCACGGTCTCACTGACGTTGCCGAAAGTATAAAACAAGATTTTGAATTTTATAAGAGTTCACACTTTAGTGTGAAATATTTTACAAGCTGAAGCTTGAACTCTTACGATATAAACCTGTTAATATTGGATTAAGGGAATAATTCGATGATTATTAAGAAAACCGATGAAGTACCGCTGCAGGATGTGAAAATGGAAGGGGCCAAAGATGTGAAGGTTCGCGTGGTTCTCGGTCCGGCCGACGGAGCGCCGACGTTTGCGATGCGCATTTTTGAACTGGCTCCGGGCGGCCATACCCCGTTTCATGCCCATTCATTTGAGCATGAGGCCGTGATTTTGGAAGGAAATATCGCAGCCGGCACCGAAGATGGTGACAAACCCCTGCAAATCGGCGACGTTCTGCTGGTCGAACCCGACGAAAAACACAATTTTAAAAACCTCTCCGACACCGAACCCGCAAAATTCATGTGCCTGGTCCCCATCGAATATCAAAAATAAGGTGTTTCTATCGATAACTACTCATTGATTTTGACTTGATGATAGTGTATCCTTGCTCCCCTTAAATTTACGGATTGGTTTTGTGCCGTTTGGTGCAAATAGAAGTTTTTGGAGAGCAAGAAATGTCTCAATATGGTGTAGTTGTGGTTGGGGGCGGTCCTGGCGGGTATGCGGCGACAATTCGCTGTGCACAGAAGGGGGCCAAAGTGGCCCTGATCGAGAAAAATCGAATTGGCGGCACCTGCCTGAATGTTGGGTGTATTCCCTCGAAAACACTGCTTGCGTCCGCGCAATTGCTTTTGCAGGCGCGGGATGCGGCGCGGATGGGGCTGGAACTGGACGGTACGATTAATCCGAACTGGCCGAAAATGGTCGCCCGCAAAGAAGCCGTGGTCAACAGTTTTGTGAAGGGGTTGACAGGGCTGGTCAAAAAGAACGGTATCACCATCTTTGAGGGCAAAGGCATCGTGACGGCGCCGGGCCGGGTAACTGTTTCCGGCAACGAAACGGTTGAAATCGAAGCGGGTAAAATTATTATCGCGACCGGATCTGGGCCGATTGGCCTGCCGCAGGTGCCGTTTGATAACCAGATTATTATCAGCAGTACTGAGGCGCTGAGTTTGCCGGCGATTCCAAAATCCATGGTCATTATCGGCGGCGGCGTCATCGGCTGTGAGATGGCCTCGCTGTACGCGGCGGTCGGCACCGATGTAACCATTCTCGAAGCCGCGCCGCAATTGCTGCCGATTGAAGACGAGTGGGTCGGCAAACTGCTCGAACGTGAGTTCAAAAAAAGCGGCATCACCAGCCGCACCAACTGCAAAGTAACCGGCGTGAAAATGCAGCCGGACGGGGCGACGGTTCTGACTGAAGATGGCAGTGCGGTAGAGGCTGAAAAAGTTCTGGTCGCCGTGGGTCGCAAGGTCGTTTGCGATCCGGAAACGGTCCAGGCCCTCAAGCTGAAAATGAACGGTCCGATTATTTCCGTCAATGAAAAACTTCAGACCAGTGCCGAAAACGTCTATGCGATTGGCGATGTGATCGGCACAACCTACTTGGCTCACGGCGCGTTTGCCGAGGCGGAAGTGGCCGCGGCCAATGCCACCGGCGGCGAAAAGACCATGACCCAGCGGGATTACAACCTGATTCCGCATGCGATTTACTCGTTCCCGGAGGTGGCTTCGATCGGTCTGAATGAACGTCAATGTGCTGAGCAAGGTATCGAAACAGTCATCGGCAAGGCGCCGTTCCGCACAAACGGCCGCAGTGTTTCGCATAATGAAATCGTCGGCGAGGTACGTGTACTCTGCAACAAGGCGGACAACCGGATTGTCGGCGTGACGATAGTCGGGGCGGTTGCAACCGAAATGCTTTCAGCGGCCCGTGCGCTGATCGGCAGTACTGAAAAAATTGAGGATATCTGCTTTGCTCATCCGACGGTCTCGGAAGTGCTCAAGGACGCCTGGGAAGATGCCTACGGTATCAGCCTGCACGTGCTGCCCCATTAATCAACAGCGGCCATCGATGGATTCAGAATGCTGACTAAAGCTGATGGCAGGTCAGGATGCTGAAAAGTGAAACCGGCTTCTGTGAGTTTGACGGGGATCGCTTTTGTGCTGGCCAGCAGGGTTTCATCGGCGAACTGACCGAACATGGTATGCAGCATTGTTCTTGGAATCGGCAGCAATTCCGGCCGGTGCAGTGCTTTGCCGAGAACATGTGTAAAATCCTTGTTCCGCAGCGGTTGCGGTGAGACGATGTTGACCGGGCCTTTCAGATTTTTGCAGCTTAAGGCAAACTCAATCGCACCGACAGCATCGTCAAGTGAAATCCAGCTTAGCCATTGCTTACCGTTGCCGAGTGGGCCGCCGGCACCCATTTTAAATGCGGGCAGCATTTTGGCCATCACGCCGCCGTTTTTTCCCAGCACTACACCAAATCTCAGGTTAACCACACGAATGCCTGCCTCGGCGGCAATGCCGGTGACGTCCTCCCAACCCTGGCAGACGCCGGCCAAAAAGCCGTTGCCCGCAAGGGCTGTTTCATCCAGTTCTTCGTCTCCCCGGTTACCATAATTGCCCACTGCCGAGGCACATAGCAGGACTGCGGGTTTTGGCTCAAGGCCAATCAGGTTTTTACAAAGAAATTCGGTGGCCCGGACACGGCTTTCGTAGATTTCATGTTTTTTGGTTTCGCTCCAGCGGCCGAAGATGTTTTCACCGGCCAGATGGATGACCGCATCAATGTCTTTAAGTCGGGTGTGGTTGATATAATTATCCGTATAATCCCAGAAAACCTCATCGGAATGGGCAATTTGTTTGGGACGAATCAGTCTTTGCAGAGTGTGGTCGGCCTGTTGGAGCCTGTTATGCACCGCCGAACCGATAAAACCATGTGAGCCGCTGATTAAAATCTTCATGGCTTTCTCCTTGCTATTTATTGGTACTCTTTTGCATTTGATCCTGGAAATGTCATTCCGGTCACCGAACCGGGATTCAAATCTTTTCCGACTGGATGCCGGACCAAGTCCGACATGAAAAGAGTACTATATTATTTGTTTAAGAACCAAATTCCGGCATTAAGATACACCGCGAAGCTGATCCATGCCCAGTAGGGTAGCATGAGCATTCCGGCCGGCTTGAGTTGGATAAAAAACGTAATCGTTGTTGCCGCCACAGCCAACCACAAAAGAACGATCTCGATCAGCGCGACATCAATGAGGTGAAATCCAAAAAAAACCGGTGACCAGAAGCCGTTAAGCACCAGTTGCACGATAAACAGTCGCAGTGCCGCACGGGCCGCAGTTCGGCCGATAGGCTTGTTCCAGATCATACCGGCGGAAAGTCCCATCAAACAGTACAGAATCGGCCAAACTACACCAAAGACCCAAGATGGCGGCGTCAATAATGGTTTTGTCAGCGTTGGATACCATTCACTGACCTCGCCGCGTGTAAAGAAACCGCTCAACCCGCCTACCATCAGGCACAGGGCGATCATAATCACAAGATGTGCGACAGGCCGAATTTGCATTTTATTGTCCTGGATTAGTCATGTCTCTTCTGCGTCTCCGACGAGCGGGCGAATATCTGTCACCTTGAAGTAAACCAGCGTAGCCTGTGTTTCATCGCCGCCGTGGTGAGAGCGTCTTAATAAATTTACCTTATCCGAATCGGTTTCTTCGTGCGTTTTGACCACTGTAAGCCGCTTGCCCTGATAGCCGGGGCCTTTTTCCACGAATAAGTAGGCGGCATTCGGATTTTGCCGAATATTGGCCAAACTGCGTCGCGGCCGCATGATAAACGCTATGGTTTCTTCGTCTATAACATGTGGAGCCGCATAAACGGCCGAATTAACCAGACCGGTGGCGTCCACTGTCGAAAGAATCCCGATGCCTTCCTTGTCGTCAAAATACTGACTCAAGTTCATAACAACCTCCTGTTTTTCGGGGGATGCTCCGCTTTTTATAGTATAACGCATGCATCCCTTTCAGGGTTAAAATTTTTGTTTTGAATCGAACAAATCGACTCTACAATAGTACTATCCAAAAAGGAAATGGTTCAACAGGAAGGGTTAAAACATGGCTTTTACACTGGAAATAGGGCAAAAAGCCCCGGATTTCAGCCTCCCGGCCACCGACGGCAGCGTTTATTCGCTGGCGCATTTCGACGAATTCCCGGTTTTGGTGATATTTTTTACCTGCAATCACTGTCCGTATGTGATTGGTTCTGATGAAGTTACACGGGCGACTGCGGAAAAATTTATCCCGCAGGGCGTGCAATTTATCGGAATCAATTCCAACAGTCCCAATACCTATGAGGAGGACTCGTTTCATCACATGGTCGAGCGGATGGATCAACTGCAGTTTCCGTGGCTCTATCTGCATGACGCATCACAGGATGTGGCCCGGGCTTACGGGGCACTGCGCACGCCGCATTTTTATGTTTTTGACAAAGATCGCAAGCTGGTTTACACCGGCCGGGGTGTTGACAGTCCGCGCGATACCAGCCAGATGGCGATCAATGATTTGGAGAATGCTTTGACCGAACTTCTGGCCGGAAAGCTGATTACCACGCCGGTGACCAATCCCATCGGCTGTAATGTCAAATGGGACGGCGAAGATGCCCATTGGATGCCCGCCGATGCGTGTGATCTCATTTAATAATATCCGATTGCAAAAGTCCGGTTGATATGCTATTGTCCCCTTGATAGATAATGTTATCTGCAAAGGGACATCATGAATCGACGCAATTTTCTCAAAACAGCAGTTCTGTCTTCGGTTGGGCTGCCATTGGCCGGATGCGGTTTTGCCCAGACAGCAAAATCATCGGATAACCGCCCGAATATTCTGCTGATTTTAGCCGATGATATGGGGTGGTCGGACTTAGGCTGTTACGGCGGCGAAATTGATACCCCGAATCTGAACCGGCTGGCATTCAACGGGATTCGCTTTCGCCAGATGCATAATACCTCCAAATGTTTTCCATCGCGTGCATGCCTGCTGACTGGTGTCTATGCGCAGCAGTGCGGCATGGGCAAAAGTCCTTTGAAAATTGTTAACGCGGTGACACTGGGCGAAGTCCTGCGGTCGGCTGGCTATCGAACACTGGCGGTCGGCAAACACCACAGCACTGAGAACCTCTATGACCGCGGCTTTGACCGTTATTACGGCTTGAGGGATGGGGCGACCAATTATTTCAATCCCGGCTATCAGCGACCTGGTGAACCCAAGCCGATTCAGAAATCAAGAAACGAAGGCAAACGCTACTGGTGTATTGATGAGAAAACCTATCAGCCCTATACGCCGAAGGAAAAGGACTATTACGTCACGGATGATTTTACGAATCATGCACTTCAGTATTTGGATGAGTACAAGGACGAAGAGAAGCCGTTTTTCATGTACCTGGCTTATACTGCACCCCATGATCCCTTAATGGCATGGCCGGAAGATATTGCAAAATATAAAGGCGTCTATAATGTTGGCTATGAAGCCATCCGCAAGGCTCGCGATAAAAAGCAGAGAAAAATGGGACTGATTGACAATCGTTTTCCGCAGTCAAAGTCTGAGTATCAAAATTGGGACTCTTTGAATGATGAACAAAAGGCAGATCAATCCCGCCGAATGCAGGTCTATGCAGCGATGGTTGACCGGCTGGATCAGAACATCGGCAGGGTGCTGAAAAAGCTGGCTCAGCAGGGCAAGCTGGATAATACGCTTATTCTGTTTGCCTCGGATAACGGCTGTTCAGCTGAAGATGTGCAGATTGGTACAGGTCCCATTGGTTCCATGACGCGGTGGGCCTCGCTGCAGAAGCATTGGGCCAATGTCAGCAATACGCCGTTTCGACTGTATAAAAACTACAGCCATGAGGGCGGCATCAATACGCCGATGATCGCTCACTGGCCAAAGGGGATAAAAAAGCCCGGTCGGTTCAGCGATTTTCCAAGCCATTTCATTGATGTCATGCCGACCTTAGCGGAAGTTACCGGGGCGGTGTATCCGCAGCAATTTGATGGCAAGCCCATTGTTCAGTGCGAAGGTGTCAGTTTTGCCCAAGTCTTTGGCGGAAAAGCACCCGCAAGAGAAAAGCCGATTTTCTGGCAGTGGCGAAAGGGCCGGGCCGTTCGCAGTGGCCAGTGGAAACTCGTCGCTCTCGGCGATCCGAAGAAGGCTCTCTGGCAGCTTTATGACATGCACACCGACCGAACTGAAACCAACAATCTCGCCGATGAGAAACCGAAAGTCGTTGAGCAGTTGTCAATGCTTTACGAGCAATGGCTGCGCAAGGTAGAGAAGGCTTAAACATGAAATTTAATAAGCCCATATGGTGAATTTGGAGATGAATATTCGGCTTGCTCTTCTATCTATTATGATCATTTGCGGCCGGACGGAGTTGGGAAAAAAAGCCGGATAAACTTCGATGGTTCCCGAAAATCCCGGAGACTTTACATCCGCAGTAAGCAACGAAGTCGGATGCGAAGGCGGCGATGTGAGGTCAAACCTCTTATGACTGATCACATGGCGTTAAGAGACAGCAACGGCCAAGTGAGATATGTTTTTACCTTGACTCCTCAAAATCAGTAATCAGCCAGTCGCCGTTGATTTTAGCTAAGATGAAAATGACGGTTTCCGGTTTGCCTTTCGGATTGAGAGTCACTTTAACTTTCGCCTGATTGTCCTTGTGATACACAGGTTTGCTCTGTTGATATTTAAGCAATCTGTTTTGACTGGCTTTTGAGATTTGACGAAAGGATCGGGACAGTTTTTCATTGTCTGAAATACATTGCATGTACATGTCTATATTGCGTATTAATGCGGCTGTAAACATCGACTTAATGGTGGCCTGCGGAGTTGACAAATCGAGTTTCATGGTTTTTGGAATAGACTCCTCAAAGGCAACGTCTCTGTCAACTTCTGCTAATCGCTTCGGCAAGCGGAGAGTTTTTGATATCTCAGGAAAATGGAGTGGCTGCCTTAAATAGCTAACTTGATTGAGTTGTCCCTGTATGCTTTTTGAAAATTTTAGCGACTGCTGCATGTGGTAATTTCTGGGTTCAGGGATTTGCTTCAGTATTTCTTCTGCCTCTTGAGTTCCACACAATCCAATGGCACAATATAGATATTTGTTATTTGAATTTTCGTTGAGCGCCGTTTCTAAATGCTCGATTGCTTCATCGGGATATTTTGCCAATACTTTGGCTGCTTCTATGGCTTGCCAGGCTTGTTTGCGATTATTCAATTCTTCCGGGCCGGCATTTCTATTGTTTGTTTGGATGACGGAAACCAGTTCTTCGTAGTCGCCTTCCGATCCCATGTTTCGGATTTCCAGAACCCGGCGTATGCAGCTTCCCGGACCAAACTTTTTGAACTGAAGTTCGTCTTGTTCGGACAGCGGTTCCCCCGAATCCTTCGTCAATTTCTCCTTCGTACGGGTGTCAATTTCATCTAATATATTCATTAAGTCTGCAATCTGTCCGGCGCTTTCATAGAGGTCCGCCAGGCGTATGTGTATCACTGGATCTGAATGAAAACAAGCATATATTCCCTGAATATAATTTTCTATTGCTTTGCAATAGTCGCCAAGATGTTCATAGCATATTCCCTGGCAAAGTACGTATTGGTATTCGTATTGGCTTTGGCATGTTCCGCACCAGCATTGAAAAGGATGTTTGTTTTGGATGGATTGATAAGAAGCTAACGCTTTTTCATAATGGCTTTGTGCAAGGTAGCAATCGCCTATTTCCCACAATGCCTTGGGCTGATAATTCCCGTAGGCTTCTATGATGCATTCGCCTTTTTCCATGTCATTAACATTGGAATCAAGTAATAATTGGAATTGCTCAATCGCTTTGTTATATTGCCGGCGTTCTTTCAAAAGCGTCCCTCGATAATAAACCGCCTTGCTCCACGCGGGTGTCTGCGGGTGATTTTCCTGAATCTGCTTCCAAAGTGCATCTGCTTCGTCATTTTGTTTTGATTGATAAGCCATATGGGCCAATGTCAGCAGGCTGTTTGCGGCTGCTTCTGTGTTTCCTTCTTGAGTCGCTTTTTCACATGTGACGCGCAAGGCGAGCGTTTTGCCATAATTGTCTTCGACGGCGTCGAAATAGTGAGTTAATGTGTCTGTATCAATTTTGCTGCTGCATTCCCAATACATTAAGATTGAGCCCAGGCGTTTTTTATACCAGCCGACTTTACTTTTAAGGAATATGCTGCTGCAAGCTTCCGGAGTCAGCGTTTGACCGTCTTCCATGCCCTTGATTGTTTCTATTCTCTGGCCGGCATGTTTTTTCCAGTCGGAAGCTGTCTTTGCGTTAACCAGCGTTTGAAGTAATTGCTTAGCTTTTGAATATTGGCCCGTCTCGATCAGGCATTGACTGTAGCTGAAAATGTCATCAAGCTCCAGTTTGCCTTTATCGTTTTCGATGGATTCAAAGTGTCGGATTCCCAATTCGGGATTTTCATATTCAAGAAATAAATGCCCCTTATGTTCTTTTTGTAGTTCGCGAAGGTTATAGCGTCTCCGAAGCGTTCTGATATGCCAGGCTGCTTCTTCCGGGATGGGCAGTGCATCGGATAATAATGCTTCTGCTTCTTTGAGTTTTTTTTGATATGCCAGGTTTGAAGCGTTTTGGTAGATGGTTCTAAGTGACTTTAAAGAATTTATATATTGTTCCAGCTGCGTGTACGAATCCAACGTTGAAAGAGCATTTTTTTGCGTCGGAACTTCAGAGAATCCGGAGGCAACTTGAAAATGGGTGAGAATAAGGATATAAGTCCAAAACAGACGCCAATGTTTGTGTTTCATGGGTTTACTCCTTGCAATCAATGAAAAAAACATAATTCGGCTTTTCCACAGATATTTATAATGCAGCAAAACAAAAGATATTGCAAGGGCATGTTTGGTTATTTTATAAAAAGACCCGTGGATATGTGGCGTGTAATTTGTGCAAAACAGGTTTGAAAAAGTATTTTTTTTCGTTATTCTTTGTTGGCATGAATATACTTGTATTGGAATCTTATTACGGCGGTTCGCATAAGGCGTTTTTGGACGGGTGGAGGGCGCACAGCGAAAATGAGTTTACGTTGCTGACATTGCCGCCGAACAAGTGGAAGTGGCGGATGCGTCATGCGGCGATTACTTTTGCGCAGCAGGTTAATCAACTGTTTTGGGATGGCGGCAACTGGGATGTGCTGTTTTGCTCGGATATGCTGAACTTGGCGGAGTTTTGCGGACTGGTCGATGAATCCATCCGGCGACTGCCGAAGATTGTTTATTTTCACGAAAATCAACTGACCTATCCCGTGCAGGTCGAGTCTGAGCGGGATTATCAATATTGCATGACCAATATCACGACTGCGGCCGCGGCTGATGCGGTATGGTTTAACAGTGCGTTTCATCGGGATGAATTCTTAGAAGCGATTGGAAAGTTTCTAAAGCGGATGCCGGATTACCAGCCGATAGAAGTCATTGAGGAAATTCGGGGGAAATCATCCATTCATCCGCCGGGGATTATGCCGATTGAAGGGCGGTTAGAGCAAAAGCCCGGACCTGTGCGAATTCTATGGGCCGCCCGATGGGAGCATGACAAAAATCCCGAAGACTTCTTCGCGGCCATGAGAATCCTCAAGAAAAAAGGGCTGGATTTCCGGCTCAATGTTATCGGCGAGCAGTTCCGTGACCGTCCCGGGATATTCAACCAAGCCGGCAAAGAATTTGCCGACCGGATTGAACGCTGGGGCTATCAATCCAGCCGAGCCGAATACGAACAAGCTTTGACGGAATCGGATATTGTCGTTTCTACGGCCAATCACGAATTTTTCGGTATCGGGATGCTGGAGGCCATCGCCGCGGGGTGCCGGCCACTGCTGCCGAATCGGCTGGCCTACCCGACGATTATCAAGAGCCTCGCAACAGATGACACGTCTGCCTATCTGTATGATGGAACTGTTGAAGGGCTTGCCAATCAACTCGAAAACCTGATTAGCAAGCGCACTCTGTCAACACCTTCAATATTTCGTGAAAACCTCAAGCAGTATTTCTGGCCACAGCGAGCTGTCCACATGGACAGCGCCCTGATTACTGACGGCCCATCATCCTGAAAAACACTTTCACTTTTGTGCTGATGGTAATTTGCCCAAGGGCCAATGCCTGAGATGAACCGCCTGTTGCCTCATCAAATGAAACACTGTTGGAAAAGCTATATTTTGCAGCATACCGTTGTTGGGGTATTTCTTCAATTTTCAGCGGTTCAATAATTTGTGTACCGAGCGTGCGGGCCAGATTGCTCGCTTTTTTGCGGGCGGCCAGAACGGCTTTTTCCCGGCTTTCATTCTGATACTTAATTCGGTCGGAGTGGTCATATTGCGTGCTATTAATGCTGACGCCTCTAATGCTGGCCAGGCCAAACCATATTTTCTGATACAGTCCAAGATCGGAAATCGTAAAACCAATGTCGGTTGAAGCATAATAGCCCACCTTGACATTCTTTTTATTTATATACTCCCAATTCTCGCCGAACTGCATTCTGGAAGTCTGGATTTTTTCCTCTGGAATCTTCAATTCTTTCAAGAAAGAAAGGGCTTGTTGCACAGATTTCGAATGTTTGGACGCAGCGGTTGGCAATTCCTTATCTTCAGTTTTCACATTCACCGACCAGATGATTTGATTTGGGACAACTCGAATTTCTGCGGTACCGAACACTGCCACATGCGGCGTATCCAGTTCCAAATCTTCGGCAACGGTCCAGGCTGAACAGAATAGCAGGGCAACAAGCAAAATGGTATGTGTCTTCATGGTAATGGCTCCTGAAAATTAGGTTTTGGTTTACAGGATTGATTATAGACCATCTGCCGTTTCAGGCAAGTAACAAGACTGTAAAAAGCATTGAAAGGTCCATAATATAGGTGGGGTGCCGGCGGACGCCTTTAGTTTAAATGTGAAAAATATCACAAAAATCATTGACTTGCAGTTTATTTGTTTGTATGTTGCTGTTTGTGGTGAAAATTAGAACAATAAAAGCCATGCTGTAATTTTCCAAGTTTATTTAAAAACGTGGATAAAAGCGTAAAAACAGACTTTAAGCTGTTTTGAGGCGTCAAAATGGAAAAAATGATAACCAATCAAGATATTATTGAAGTTGTTTTCTGTATGGGCAGCAGTTGTTTCAGCCGGGGTGGAAATCGCGGCTTATCAATGCTTCAGGCATACCTCAAAGAAAATGACCTCGAAACCCGTGTGATTGTGCAGGGGCGTTTATGCCAGGGCAAATGTCAGGACGGCCCGAATATCGCCATTGACGGCAAGCATTATCGCTCTGTTGATCCCGGCGTCATATTGGATCTCGTTAAGCACCACCTGGAAAATTGTTAATTAAAAGATTTGGCCTTTGGCTGAAATGATGTAACTGTGTGAGGTAGGCTCATGAATCCGATGCAGCCCATTTATACCGAAGCGACACGCTGCCAGGACTGTTACAAATGTCTTCGTCAGTGCCCCGTCAAGGCAATTGATATCCAGAACGGGCACGCCAGTGTGATTCCGGAGTTGTGTATCATGTGCGGCAATTGCGTGCAGGTTTGCCCGATGGGGGCCAAACGCGTTCGCAGTGACCGCGAACGGGCCAGGCTGCTGTTCCGCATGAAACGCCGTGTCTTTGTATCGCTGGCACCGAGCTATTTGACGGAGTTTTCTGATTTACACCCAAGTCAGTTAATTGCTGCCTTGAAGGCCCTGGGATTTGAAGGTGTAAGCGAAACGGCATTAGGTGCCGAGCAGATAAGTGTTGCGGTGGGGGCAAAAATGCAGCATGAAAACAAGCCGACCATTTCTTCGGCCTGTCCGGCTGTGGTCGAATTAGTGAAACGCTACTGGCCGCAGTATAGCGACAGCGTTTGTGACATGCTCAGTCCGGTGCTGGCGCATTGCAAATTGCTGCGGCAGCACTTTGGGCGAGATATCGGCATTGTGTTTGTCGGCCCGTGTATCGCCAAGAAAACCGAATCCGACCAAAACGAACACCTGCTGGATGTTGTGCTGACGTTTAAAGAATTACAAAAGTGGTTTGATGAAGAAGGCATTGGCCCGCGCACGATGGATATTGAGGCTGGCGATGACTTTGTGCCGCATCGTGCCGGCGACGGCGTGCTGTATCCAATTGACGGCGGAATGATTGCCGGTATCGAAGCTGACAGCACAGTGACCAATGCCCGGTTCATGGCCTTCAGCGGCATTGAGGCAATTCAGAGTGCATTGGAAAACCTGGATACGTTAAACGGCAAAGCTCCGCTGTTTTTGGAATTGCTGGCTTGCGAGGGCGGCTGTGTCAATGGCCCGCACGCTTGTCAAAAAGGTGCTACGGTGCTCAAGCGTCATCAGGTCATCACTTCGTTTGAAGAACAGCCGGAAAAGGTTCAAGCAGTCGAGGATGTTGAAGTGGCACACATTTGGCCGGTCGAGCCGGTACATCAGAGTCATTACGAAGACGGTCAGCTGCGGGAAGCTTTAAAACGCGTTGGCAAGTTTGGCCCTGAAGACGAACTGAACTGCGGCGGCTGCGGTTATGACAGTTGTCGTCAATTTTCCAAGGCATTGCTGGACGGCCGGGCCGAGCGGACAATGTGTATGGGCTATATGCGGCAGCTCGCCCAAAAGCAGGCGGATGCCTTACTGCGGGCCATGCCATCCGGGGTGGTCATCGTTGATGAAAACCTTGAGATACGTGAAAGCAACCGCCGCTTCTCCGAGATCATGGGTGACGATGCTGTCCGAGCCTATGAGGCCTGTCCGCACTTGGTAGGGGCTAAACTCAAAAAAATCGTTCCGTTCTACGGTTTATTTGAACAGGTGCTTCAAAACGGAACAGCCAATCTGGAAAAGGATATTAAGGCCGGAGAGGGGATTTTTCATGTGACGGTCTTTACAATTGAAAAGCATCGTTTGGTTGGTGGGATTGTACAGGATATTACTGAGCCGTCCGTGCGTAAGGAGCAGATTGTGGATAAGGCAAAGAAGGTAATTGCTCGCAATCTGGAAACGGTCCAGCAGATCGCTTACTTACTGGGTGAAAACGCTGCCGAGTCTGAAGTGATATTGAATTCGATTGTCGATATGTTCAAGCTGCCGGCAGTTGAAGGGCGGGAGCTGAGTGATGACTAAGCCGTTTATTGAGGTTGATTTTGCCCGCCAGAGCAAGGCCGGTCAGGGGGCGCCAGGTGATGTATTTTTCTCGAGTCGACTGGCCGATGAAGGGCGGATTGTTTGCGTTTTAGCTGATGGTCTCGGCAGTGGAATCAAGGCCAACGTCCTGGCGACGTTGACGGCAACAATGGCGATGAAGTACATCAGTTCAGAAATGGATATCCGTCAGGCGGCCGAGATAATCATGGCGACGCTGCCGGCATGCAGTCAGCGGAAGATCGGCTATTCAACATTTACGATTGTCGATATTCGCAATGACGGAACCATTCGTATGGTTGAACATGACAATCCGCCGTATGTGCTGTTGCGTGGAGCCGAACAGGCAATGGTTGAGAAAGCAATACTGGAGATCAACACGGCTAATTTGGGGCAACGTAAGTTGTTATATAGTTGTTTTGATGTACAGAAAGGATCGCGGCTGATTATCTATTCGGATGGTGTTTCCCAATCGGGAATGGGCAGTCGGCAGATGCCATTGGGGTGGACCAATGACAGGGCGGTTTCTTTTCTGGCAAAGCGAGTGCAGCAATGTCCGGATATATCTGCGCGTCAGCTTTCCAAGGAAGCGGTAGCCAAAGCACTGGGAAATGACAGATATGTTGCAAAGGATGATATTAGCTGTGCGGTGATTAACTTTCGCAGTCCTCGAAAATTATTGGTGTTGACAGGTCCGCCTGTTGATCCGTCTCGGGATAAACTGATGGCTGAGAAAATTGCCGTCTATGATGGAAAGACAGCGATCTGCGGGGGAACTACTGCCAACATCGTGGCGCGTGAACTGGGACGTGAGGTGAAGATTGATCTGGGGCGGTTTGATCCCGCGGTGCCGCCGATTTCAACAATAGAGGGCGTTGATCTGGTAACCGAAGGGACGTTGACCATGTCGAAGGCTGCGGATATTCTCGAAAAAGGGCAGTCGCCGGAGCAGATGACAAGCAATGCTGCGGTCAAATTGGTCGATGCTTTTCTTCAAAGTGATATTATAGAGTTTATGGTGGGGACCCGAATTAATCAGGCCCATCAGGATCCAAATCTTCCGGTTGGGCTGGATATTCGACAGAACCTGCTTCGTCGGATTTCTGATTTGTTGAACTCGAAGTACATGAAGGATGCCAGATTAACGTTTGTGTAAAGAACTAAGATTTAGCTATACGAAAACTGTCTGCGGAAATAGTTGTGAAAAAAATCACAAAATAAATTGACAGAATTAAATTAATGTAGTATATTTATATTTGTTGTTACAAAAAGAGCATGTCAAGGCGGATCATGTCTTAATATGTGACTTTTGTGCATTTTGAGATGTTTGAAATAGCAAATTAGTCGTGTTTTTGTTAACGAGAGAGCTAAAAATGGAAACAGATACAAAATTACGTAAGTTTGGACGGGTTTGCGAGATTGTCGACAAATATGATCGCAATCCAAGCAAGCTGATCCCAATCCTGCAGGAGGTACAAAAAGAGTATCGCTACCTGCCGGAAGAAGTGATGACCTATGTGGCGACCTGTCTGGATATGTCGCCGGCCCGTGTCTACGGCGTGGCCAGTTTTTATGCGAATTTCGCATTGGAGCCGAAGGGCAAGTATGTTGTCCATATTTGCGACGGTACCGCTTGTCATGTGAAAGGCTCTGGGGCAATCAAAGAGGCATTGTACAAAAAACTGAAACTTTCCGGTGACAAGCCGACAACCGATGACCTGATGTTTACGGTTGAAGCAGTTTCCTGTCTGGGCGCCTGCGGTTTGGCCCCGGTGATGACGGTCAATGAAAAGGTACATGGTCAGATGACGGCTGAAAGTGCCGAAGCCCTGATCGATGACATTCTCGCAGAGGAGGCCGACAATGCTTAAACAGCAAATTGATTTGAATACAGTTAAAAAAGAGTATCAGGAAAAAGCTGACGCACTCAAGCAGCGTTTGATCATTTGTGCCGGTACCGGTTGTGTGGCGAATGGGGCGATGGATGTGTATGAAGCTTTAGTTGATGAACTGAAACGTCAAGATCTTAACGTTACGGTTTCGCTGCAAAAAGAAAACGGCAAGGCCGAGGACGGTTATTATGTTTCGCCGAGCGGTTGCCAGGGTTTTTGTCAGGCCGGCCCGCTGGTCACAGTTCAGCCGCAGGGATGGCTGTATGTCAAGGTCAAGCCGGAAGATGTTGCGGAACTGGTGAAAGAAACATTTGTTCGCAATCAGCCGCTGGAGCGACTGCTTTACAAAAATCCTGCGGATGACAAGATTTATGCAAAACAGGAAGAAATCCCGTTCTATCGCGGTCAGAATCGCTACGTTCTGGGCGATTGCGGTTTGATTCACCCGGAAGACCTGGATGAATACATTGCCAAAGACGGCTATCTCGCGGCGAAAAAGGCTTATACCGAGATGACCTCACAGGAAATCTGCGATACGATGATCGCTTCCGGTCTTCGCGGTCGCGGTGGCGGGGGATTTCCGACCGGTAAAAAGTGGGCGTTTACGCTGGTTGAAGAATCCGAGAAAAAATATGTGATTTGTAACGGTGACGAAGGTGATCCCGGTGCGTTTATGGATCGCAGCCTGATGGAAGGCAATCCGCATCGCATCATCGAAGGCATGATGATTACCGCGCGGGCGATTGGGGCAGATGAAGGTTATGTGTATGTGCGGGCCGAGTATCCGCTGGCTGTTCAGCGGATACAGCGGGCGGTCAAAGACGCCGAGGCGGCGGGTCTGCTGGGCGATGATATCTTTGGCAGTGGCTACAGCTTCCGTTTGGTAGTCATGGAAGGAGCCGGGGCGTTTGTCTGCGGCGAAGAAACCGCATTGATCGCTTCGATCGAAGGGCTGCGCGGAATGCCGCGTCCGAAACCGCCATTCCCGGCGCAGTCCGGGCTGTGGGGCAAACCCACCGTTATTAATAATGTTGAAACGCTGGCAACTGTTCCGATGATTATTCACCAGGGCTTTGAAACTTATCGTAAGTTGGGCACGGAAGGCTCACCGGGCACCAAGACATTCGCGTTGACCGGCCATGTAGTTAATACCGGCCTGATTGAAGTCCCATTCGGAGCAACATTGCGTGAAATCATTTTTGATATCGGCGGCGGAGTGACGGACAACATGGATAATCCCGACCCGAATGGTTTTAAGGCCGTGCAGATCGGCGGCCCGTCCGGCGGCTGCTTGACGGAAGAATTTTTGGATTTGCCGCTGGATTTTGATTCGGTGCGAAATATTGGCGCCATGGTTGGTTCCGGCGGGCTGGTGGTCATGAATAGAAGTACCTGTATGATCCAGGTGGCACACTTCTTCATGCAGTTTACGCAGAACGAGTCCTGTGGTAAGTGCGTTCCCTGTCGCGAAGGCACCAAGCAGATGCTTGTGCTGCTGGAAGATATCATGGAAGGGCGTGCTGACCAAGGCACGCTGGATTTGCTGGATGATCTGGCACAAGCTGTCCTGCTGGGATCTCTGTGCGGACTGGGCAAGACTGCTCCGAATCCGGTGCTCAGCACCCTCAAACACTTCCGAGCTGAGTGTGAGGCGCATATATTTGACAAACGCTGTCCGACCGGCCAGTGCAAGGCGCTGGCGATCCCGGAAATCCTCGCCGATAAGTGCAAGGGCTGTACAGCGTGTATTCGCAAGTGTCCGGTCGATGCGATTACCGGTGAGCGCAAGCAGCCGCATGTGATCGATCCTGAACTCTGTGTCAAGTGCGGGACGTGTGCTCAGGTCTGTAAGTTTAACGCGATTGTAGGAGTCTAAGAGTCATGGAAAATAAACAAACGATTATTATTAACGGCAGAGAAGTGCCCTTTAACGGCCAAAAGAATCTGCTGGAGATCATACGCAGTGCCAATATTGAAATGCCGACATTTTGTTACCATTCGGAATTGAGTGTCTATGGCGCGTGCCGACTCTGCATCGTGGATATCGAAGGCATGGGCGTTGTTACTTCGTGCAGCACAGCACCGAAAGCGGGAATGGTCGTGCGGACGCATACGGACAAACTTCGCAAGATGCGAAAAATCTATATGGAATTGCTGCTGGCCAATCACCATCAGAGCTGCACCACCTGTGCCAAAAGCAGCATGTGTAAGCTTCAGGATTTGGCGGCACGCATGGACGTTAAAGAGGTTCGTTTTCAAAAGACCGGCTGCGAAAAAGCACTGGATACCTCCAGCCCATCGCTGATTCGCGATCCGAACAAGTGTATTCTGTGCGGTGACTGTGTGCGGGCCTGTGATGAAATCCAGGGGATTGGCGCAATTGATTTTGCCAACCGCGGGGCATCGACAACGGTGGTTCCGGCGTTTGAAAAAGATATCAAGAGCGTGGACTGTGTTTATTGCGGCCTGTGTGCCAGTGTTTGTCCAACGGGGGCGATTATGCCTCGCCCGGAAACAGAGGCGGTTTGGGATATACTGCACGATGAAACCAAAACCGTGGTTGTTCAGATTGCTCCGGCAGTTCGCGTGGCGATCGGTGAAATGTTCGGCCTGGAGCCGGGAACTATCAGCACCGGCAAGATGGTTGCGGCGCTGAAGATGCTGGGCTTTGACAAGGTTTTTGATACCAGCTTCGCGGCGGATTTGACGGTTTTGGAAGAAACCAACGAATTTCTGAAGCGTAAAGAGAAAAACGAAAAGCTGCCGCTGTTCACCTCCTGCTGTCCGGCGTGGGTGAAATATGTCGAGCAGTCCTTCTCGGATATATTGCCGCATGTTTCGTCCTGTCGCTCGCCGCAGCAGATGTTTGGTTCTGTCGCTCGTGAGACACTTCCGAAAACCTTAGATGTCAAGCCGGAAGATTTACACATTGTTTCGATTATGCCCTGTACGGCTAAGAAGTTTGAGGCCAAGCGGCCGGAATTTATGAAAAATGATCAGCCGGATGTTGATGCGGTGATTACGACGCAGGAACTTGGCCGGATGATTAAGCAGGCCGGTATTCAGTTTAACCAATTGACGTCTGAGTCATTTGATATGCCTCTGGGCTTTAAAACCGGTGCGGGTATTATTTTCGGTACAACGGGCGGTGTCAGTGAGGCGGTCCTTCGTTATGCCTCGGAAAAACTGACCGGCCAAAAACCCGATCCGGACGACATTGCCCGCGTTCGGGCCAAAGACGGCCTGCGGGTTCATACGGTTAAAATCGGTGAGGCTGAACTGAAGTTGGCGATTGTTCACGGCCTGAAGAATATTTGCGAGATCGCCGAACAGGTGAGAGACGGCCAGTGTGACTACGATTTTATTGAAGTAATGGCTTGTCCGGGCGGTTGTGTGACCGGCGCGGGCCAACCCGTTAGTCACGACGATACCGCCAAAGAACTGCGTGCCCGAGGACTGTATAATAAGGACAAGGATTTGCAGCTGCATAACTCGGACGATAATCCCTATCTGCACAGATGTTATCAGCAGCATTTGGGTGACATTGGCGGTCACAAAGCGCATGAATTGCTGCATACGAAATACAGCAGCCGCAAGCGATTTGATGATGTTGAGTTTCTGATTTCCGAAGAACATCATCAGGAGCGGCTGGGTGTGAATGTGTGCGTTGGAACCAGTTGCTATCTTCGCGGTTCTCAGAAATTGCTGGAAGATGTGATGAAACATGTTAAGAAGCAGGATCTGCACGAGCAGGTCGAGGTACGGGCGACATTCTGTTTTGAGACCTGTGACCATGGCCCGACCGTGCGTGTTGGTGAGACTGTGATGAAGAAGGCGACTGTTGAAACCATTTGTGAAGAAATGAACAGGCAGCTTCAAGTATTAGTGTAAGTGTCTGGATATGAAGTTTTTAGCTCTTTCACGTGATCCTGTGGGGGCGGCGACCACATTTCGCCTCCACAGGATATTTTTTTAGCCGCTAAGGCGGCAATTCTGCTGTTTTTCAAATAAATTCCGCTTGCATAAAGGGCCTTTTTTGATAAGATAACGTCTTCGCCGGGACTGCTAATAATTCCGGCTGTACCTGTAACTCCTGTTCAATCAGGATGTTAAGGAGAGGTGTCGGAGTGGCTTATCGAGCAGCCTTGGAAAGGCTGTGTAGGACTTGTTCCTACCGCGGGTTCGAATCCCGCCCTCTCCGCTTTTTTATTTCCGGCCAAAATCACGTCTATAAGTTCTTGTAATTCAGGGGGTTGCACATTTTTTACTATTTTTGACTGGCCCACTGTCCTCAAACTGTCCTCAAAAGGCCTTAGGTTGCTGTTATGTGACTTGGCAAGTTCAGCCATTGTTTTTTGGCTGTCCTCATCGTGCAGATGGTAGTATAAATCCAGCATTTCTGATGAACTATGCCCCAGCCAAGCCAAGGCTTTTCTGTGAGCAACCCCATGGTTGGCACACATACTGGCAAAATGATGCCGAAATGAGTGAAGTTTGTATTGGGTGGGCTTCTTGAATTTACACTTTTTACAGAGGATTTTCAGGCGTTTGAGAAGCCCACGGGCATTAATTTCGGGGAGTAGTACTCCATGAACCCTCTTTTTGCTTTTCAGCAATTCGGCAATTTTGGGATGAATGGGGACAAACCGGTCGTCTTTGTCTTTGGTGGTGCCGTTTGAGCCGCCACGCCGAATATGGATCATGGTGAACTTCTTTTTCTTGGTAATGATATCTCGGCGTTCAAGCTGTTCTACTTCTCCGATGCGAAGCCCCGCATATCCCATTAAAGCAAAAGCTAACTTTTCTTCCGCCTCACCGACATTTATTAATTTATCAACTTGAGCCGTTGTAAAGCAGGGCTGAGGAGCAGATTTGGCCTTAGCAAAAGACGCCGCTTCCAACCGGTATTGTTGGAGCATCCCTTGCCTCCAGGCCCATTTAAAAAGTTGTTTGGCTAAGACAATAGCACCTTGGACTGTTTTATCTGCATATTTCTTGTCGACAAGGAATTGGCGGTAAAGATAAAGGTCGTTTTCAGAAAAATGTCGTGCAAACTCAATTTTCTGCTCGATACAGAATTCCTTGAGTTTGTCAATATCGGTTGTATATTTTGCTATTGTTTTTGGAGACAATCCCTTAGCCTTGGTGATAAGTAGATATTGCTCAGTTAGTTGCTCGATAGAGATTGTAGAAGGCCTGGGCAGATCAATTCCCTTTTCAATCCGTTGCTGGAGTTCAATTGCCAGTCGACGGGCTTGCAGCTTGTTTTTAGTTTTAAGACTCTCATAACATTGCTTTCCGTCAAGATCTCGATATTCGGCGGTATAGGTTTTGCAGACTTTCTTAGTTCCCTTTGTCCGATACACTCGGTGGCCGATAGTTATATCGGTTCCATCAACACGCTCTCTATTTGTTAACTTCATTGCTATCCCCTTTCTTGCATTGAATTCGCTTTCATTATATTCAATGGTAGCGCATTGGGAAAATTCGCGCAAGCCTTTTTCGAAAAAAAGCTATTCCATCATAAATTCCTGGATCAACCGATCCCTCCAAAACCGAATGGGTTTTCCCCGTTTAACGGCCTTACTGTATTTGCCCTCGGAAAGATGCCGATATAATGTAGAGATTTTTAAGCGAAGTAATTGAGCTGCTTCTTCGAGCGTTAAGATTGGCGGCAGACCTTCTAATGCCAGAGATATTTCTTGTTGGGTGAGCTTCTTGTTCATGAGTAGTCTCCGATGCTTTTACCCAGTTTTGGCTTATCATTTTTTCCAGGGCGATATCTTCGTTCGCTCCGTTTTTTGCAGGCTTGAAGAATACGTGCGATAAAACCGGCAATCACCGTTGCGAGTATTGCCAGTGGAAGGGCAATATACGGCAGCAGGATGACATCGAGCTTGAATGAAAAATCGGGATTTTCAGTATTTCCGGTATTTGTTTCAAATGAGGTAAATACCTCGGACAAGCCGATGATGCTTAACACAGCAACGCAGACAGCCAGTACCAGAATTGTGCTGCCACCAAAATCAAACATCTGTGATAAGCTTTTATAGGCTACGGCCAGAACAATAACAAAGATGACTGCCATGATGATAAGTTGAATTTCAGAATACATTGTCATTTTTCAATTCCTTAAATGATTAGTTTGTGTTTAAAATGCGGGCAGATCCAGTACCTGCCCGCGTTGTTTGCAATATTTCAAATACATTGATAGATTTGCATCAGCATTGCCCTGCACACTTCCAGCAGAACAAATGTAAGCACCAGTTGATTTTTTATGGTTAGATGTCTTTTCCAGAGCCGGAAGGTACTGCGGTCAATAAAACCGTTGACACCATCGACTAATGTCCTGCCCGCCTCATCAAAAGCTTGAAGCCACTGGGCTGGCTTAAAGAGCAGGATCATTCGAATCGCTAGGAAAAACATCACGATCTCGATACCGTGGCAGACAAAACTCAGCATAAATTGGAATAGATTGATTAGCATGACATGTGTCCTTTCAGATGACCTGGATGTGACGGGCCAGGCTTTCATAGGTTTTGACGAGTTTTTCCTGATCACCGATGAACCAGTAGCGAGGCGAGCCATCCGGGTTCTGGGAGGCTATCTGTTTGAGCAGTGTCTCGTTTACGTCGCGGGGGCTGCCGCCGATGCCGATACAATCAATGATGACGCCCGCCTTTTTGAGTCGATTGGCAGTATTGACGGGATTACCGCCCTGATTATGGTCACCATCGGTCAGCAGGATGATGCGTTTCAGGTGGCCTGAATCTGATCGGCCATTTGCGAATCCATCCGTTTCGCAGAAGATATCCGCCAGCATTTTTGATAGTAATCCGCCGGAAGGTATTCCGGAACTGTTGGGAAGATGTTTTTCAGCCAGTTCCAAGGCGGCAGTAAAGTTCGTCCCATAGCCGCCGTCTGCATTTTTAAGGGCGTTTCTCAGGTTGTTAAAGTGCGTTACAGGACTGACAGGCGAATGCAGGACGGTCGCTTTTTCCCAGAATCCGATCAGCCCCATCCTGTCGTGAGGATGTCGGGCGGCCTTGATTTCCATGAGACGGGTGTTGGCTTTAATCGCTCCGGCCAGGCGATTGGGCTTCCAGTCTTCTTCCTCCATGGAAGGGGACAGATCAATCAGGCTCATTACCGTTTCAGGTCGTTTTGATTGGATTGAATTGGCACTGTGTAAATAGCTCATAACTGCTTTCCTTTCTTCTTTTAAAGTCAGTGGACAGGCAGTCGAAGCTGCCTGTCCGGGATAATAGATTGTTTTAAGCAACTCGGCTCTGTTGCTCGGCAGTTGTGTTGCCATTGAGATCATAGTCGATTTCCAGTTCACCGGTTTTGCCGCTGGCATTGTCGCGTGCCTTGGCCGTCAAAATCCCATTCTGATCCAGTGAGAAGGTTACTTCAATGCGTCCGATCAGGTCGGGTCGCGGCGGCAGATCGACCATATCAAAATGTCCCAGGGTAAGGCATTCTGAGACAGGCTTGCCGTCCGGGCCTTCAAGAATGACGATGGTGACCGCGGTCTGATTGGGTTCACTGAGCTTAAATACCTTGGTATGAGCCGATGGGACGGGCGTGTCTTTGACCAGAATCTCACTGCACAGTTCGCTGCCATCCGAGGACAGGGCTTTGACGCCGATACTGTGGCTGAGGATCTCGTGGACAATCACATTCGGTGGCGGCAGGATATCCCCGCCACAAGGGTAATCTTCTCCCCGTCGCTGGTATTCAATTCGTCCGGCAAGAACCGCTCCGAGGGCTGCAGCACTGTGCGGTTCACATCGTTTCGAGACTTTTTTGCCGCTGAGTGTTTCCAGGCCGTCGATAACCACCTGCATCATGGAACCGCCACCAACGGCATAGACTTCATCAATGTCCGCGAAGGTCAAACCGGCATCTTCAAGCGTTAACGTGACACGCTCCAGCGTTGTCTCGACCAGGTCATGAACCCAGTCATTAAACTGTTGGCGTGTGACTGACATCTGAAACGGTTTGCCCTCACAGGTCAGGATGATCTGTGACTGATTCTGAGCCGACAGGCTGACTTTGAGTTGCTCGACTCGCTGATTCATCTCATGGTAAAACATCAGGTGCTTTGTTTGATCGGGCGTAAATCCATGCTGTTTTTCAAATTCGGCAAGGATTTTCTCACAAACCCGCGCATTAAAATCTCTTCCGCCGATATTTGGCTCACCGCCGGTGGCGATGATATCACAGACATTGCCCTTGGAGCGTACCAATGAAACATCAAACGTGCCGCCGCCTAAGTCGTAGACCAGACAGACCGCATTTTTTCGCTTGTAGAGTTCATTGCCTAATGCCGCGGCAGTCGGCTCGTGCGGAAGCAAAATCGCTTTGATCCCGACGTCGGCCGCCGCATCAATGGTCTGTTTCTTCTGAGCATCATTGTAATTGGCCGGTACTGTGATAACAGCATCGTTGACCACATCACCGGTTTTGGCTTCGATATTCTCCTTGGCGTCTTTTAGAAGAATCGCCAAAATATCTTTGGATGCGTAAGCCGTTCCGTCCGGTGCGGTGTATAAGGATTTACAGGTTCCCATACTGCGTTTCCAGTTGACCACCAGCCGCGTCGGGTCGGCAAAACCGGCATTAAGTGCTTCTGTGCCGACGACGATAGAACTGTCCTCATTAAAATACACAGCACTGGGCGTAAACGATTCACCGTATCGGTTGGAGATAATTTTGGGATTGCCCGTCTCATCAGCGACGGCATACTTAAAACGTGAGTTTCCTGCATCGATAGCTGCGACTAACATAATTCGATCCTTTCAGTTGAAGTGTGAGTATTTGTTTCGTCAGCTTCAAACTTATAAAGGCTGACACTTTCCTGTCGTAAAATGCGTTCCTGGCCCCATCGAAAACCGATCTGCAATGATTCGCAGATATGACGGTCCAGGGTCTGGTCGGTCGTCAGTTGCCATTTCATGGGCTTGGCGGTTTTGGGATCAAAAACATCACCGGTGGCGTGTTGAATGGTATGCACATCATAGTTAATCAGAAACTGCTCCAGTTGACTCCATACAGTTTGAAGGATGTCTTGAAATTGTGATGATTTATCCTCCAGTGCATCCATGGCATCCCGGATCAGGTCAAAGACCGGGAAGACTGACCGTAAAAGGGGTTCGAGAACATGTTGTTGATAGTGCTGCTCGCCCAGCAGATTATTTCTGCGGCCGGCATTTTCAAGCAGTTTATGATTGGCCGTCAGTGTCTGGAGTTGTTTGCCGAGTGCTTGCAGGTGAAGTAGACATTGCTGCTGCTTTGTCTCGACCTGTCCCATCTGATACAGCATCGGGATGTTCTGTTCGGCCATATCCTGTGTTGAATTCTGATGGGCGGTCTTGATGACCTGTTGAAGGGCTTGAGACAGGATGGCCGCCGGGTCTGGTTTGTTCAATGCCTGGGGCGGTATCTTTTCCGGATGTGCTGAGTTCTTTTCCATTCGCATTTCCTTTCGAGATTAAAGTTTTTGTTTTATGACTTTTCTTTGCTGCAGCGTGAAGAAGTCG
>JANQGW010000127.1 GCA_028282905.1 Sedimentisphaerales bacterium
AATCGTCGATTTCAAGGTATTTCCTGCATGCAGGAAATACCTTGAAGTGTCAACCACTAACCATCCCTAACTGTCCCATTTGACGCTGGGACAGAACACCCAAGTCCATCTCATCCAGCCAAATGGTTTTCGAAAACACTGCCGAGGAAACTGTTAATAAACCTATCATTAATATAGTTGCTTTATTCACCTTCTTGTCTCCAATCAATTTCTATGATTACAGGTCAATGCGATAAGCTGTTATAGTAACATCAATTACAGAGGCCATTATTATTGCACAACTTCAGTTTAAATGGGCGTATTCACAATAAACACGTGGCCTTCTAACGTCATGACTACACTCACCAGTCACATATTTCTCCCCCATTGTCCTAATTCCATCGTTTCAAACGTTTGCCTCATCACACATTGGCATCGCTTCAAACACAAACCACACAAAACATATCGAAGTTCATAACATAACAATAACATTATCCAACTTAATCGACAAGTAAATTTAATGCTTAATATCTCATATTACATGTCAGAATATACCTGAACACATCAAGATAGTTACGAAAGAATCGGGGAGCAATTTCCTGTGATAGTTTTTCCTTCCTGAAATATTGATCGTCTATACCCACCCCTTGAATTGCGAGTGTAATTCTAAAAAATGGACACAGACGTCCCTTACCTCTGGTCATTTCAATAAAAACAGAAAAAGATATCAATCTTCACATCTGCCGTAACACTTATATCCATAACCGCTTGAATCGAATCACAATCTCGCTCCTTGCTGGTTTCTTGGTGAGAGATGTCAGGATGTATCAAATTTAGTCATCCCAGTTCTGATGCAAAGACGAAATCATACTATTGCCAGGCCCTTGATACGGATGGCGATGAAGATAATAATCACAATAGCTTGAAACAAGATATCGCAAATGATGTTCAGCAGAGATCAACGCCTTGTTAAATAATTGCGGATCTAACTCCCAAGTGCAACTGAGTTGGATCCGATCAATACAGATAACAAAAGATCAATTATTCTCCTGAAGCGATAATATGTAACATAAAATCCATCGCAGCGGGATTGTCTCGCAGCCGATCCTTGAGTTTGACCTGGCAAACGCGGTATATCCCTTTTCCGCTTTCCTTTTCAGCTACTACCGGATACCGCTTCCATGCGGATTTCCAGTTACCATTACCGCTGGTCAGTATCTCACTCCACCCCCTGCCTGACAATACACTTTCGAGTATCGGCGTTGGATAGCCGACAGATTTGTCATACCAAAATCTATAGTCATCGGATTCAAAATCATTAATCAAGGCATGATTTGTGTCACAGGCCACAAAATGTCTTTTGCCCATACCCGCTTCATTAATCTCAAGCTTGTGTTTACCAATTAAATACGAGCCTGTGGGTAATTCAAAAAACACTGCGATTGCCCCCTCTTGGACGGCCTTATCAATTTCCTGTTTCCTGTCTCGATATACATTCGGATTACTGATAAAAATCGTATCATCATTTTTAATTTTCGCATTCACAGAATACTTAAGACCGAGTTCGGTCGCAAGTTGATAAGCGATGTCTTTCCTGCTTCTCAGCACATTAATGCGACGTTGAGGCGTTTTGCTGACGGCTGGAAAAACTTTAAACGTCATAGAGGTGTCATGCAGAACCTTTCCTTGGGAATCTACCAAAGCTAAATCAACACTCACCGTTGTTCGAGCCTGCACCTCCGGCGTTGAAAACGAAAGTATGCCCTGAACCGCAGAGCTGCATTTGGGGATATCTGCTTTGACTGCGCCTGCCTGCAGGACTTTATTCTGGCATTGAAGCTGATAACGCAGCCTGCATCCTTTCGGTATTTCATTCGAATCATTACAAATCCAGGCTTCCAGCTCAATAGCCTCACCGCTATGATAAGCTATCCTGTCGGCCCTGAGAGACACCATCAGTGGAGTTAAGGCATCTCGAAAATCAAAAAAGGCTTTCTTCGGCTGACGATCAACGTCCATTAATGTTTTCATCCAGCCGGCCGGCCACGCATCGATAAACAAATGCACCGCAAAACTATTCATTTGCCAATCTCGTCGAAAAGCTTCGGTCATCATACGCATGACCCAGGCTTGATGGTCCTGGCTGGCCTGAATCCATTCTTTTAACGTTGTTGGTGTTTCGTACCAAAGATAATGAAAACGCTCGCTCTGTGCCATAGGAATCTTACCCGGCGACCAAGGGGCATTGATGTCTTTCTTCTCCGGCAGCCACTCATCCGGGTAGTATTTTTTCATCACCTCATAATTATCCAGTCCTTCGGCCCCATACTCACCACAACCGTAATGCCAATCCTTCTTTACCGGAATCCAATATCCACGATTCAGCTTACCCAGGTCCAGCCCGTGCCCAATATACCAGCCACAATAGCAATGATTATCCGGCATGCCCGCCAAAGCCGGCGGGTCGTAATCACCATCGCAGTATTTAATCACACGATCCGGATTTATCTGTCGGACAACCTTGCTGGCGATATCGAAAAACTCATCCAACTCTTTCCGAATCAAATGCCGATGAGGTTTTCCTGTGGCATTTGGATAAGGTTCATTAATATAACTGACCATTATATTACAGGGGTGAGAGCGAATTAACTGTTCCATTTCCCCGGCCTGTTTGACCGCCTCCAGCATCTTATTTCTACGCAAAACTCCGAATAAGGGAAGGTCCGTTTGAGTCATCATACCTAACTGATCGCAATACTCATAAATCTTTTTATGTACCGGCCTTTGCGTCAGCCGCAGGAAGTTCATATTACAGATTTTTGCCAATAAAATATCATCACGCAACTGCTGTAAATCATTCTTCATGACGCATTGTTGTAAATGCCCCATGGTATTAGCACCGCGAAGACGGATTTCCCGCTCATTTAAATAAAACTTTCCCTTGGGTTGAGAATCTTCATCCTGTACAAAGCTGCGCATCCCAAACTGCTGCTGTGTTGAATCAACAACCTGATTATCCTGTATTAGATTGACTTGCAGTTGATACAGCCACGGCTGCTGCAGCTGCCAAGGTCGATAATCAGGGATTTTAATCGGAATGCGATAATAGTTTACGCCACTTTCTGCGGGCTTTTCGATGTTGTCGTTATTGTACTGATCAACATCCCCATGTCCGCGATGCTGACACGTTTGCGGACGGATTTGTCGATTTTTAAAGATGGTCTTTTTAAAATTTCGCCCGTAAAGTGAGATTTCAAATTCCACCGGTTTTGGATTGACGTCACAATTATGCACATCAATCCAGACTTCCGCAGAAGATTGTTCTGCGATTGGTCGGATAAATAAATCATGAATAAAGAGACGACTTCGGGCTTCAACTCTCACTTCCTGATAAATTCCCATCCCCGGCGGACAATGATGCCAGCCTAATTCGGGATCATCGTAGCCGCAACCTGTTGCCGCATAGATTTTATCACCCGTCACCATTTCCTTCCCAAAGTTGTTACCCAACTGGGTCGCATCGTTTTCAACCTTAACCACCAGGACATTTCTCCCGACTTTTGCATAGGGAGTAAAGTCAAATTCAAAGGGCGAAAAAAAACCTTCGTGCGAACCAAGATAAGCGTTATTGATAAACACATGAGCTTTGTAATCAACGCCGTCAAAACATGCAAACACCGCGCCCTTGTCGAGCATCTGTCTAGTGACATGAAAGCTCGTTCGATAATAGGTTACCGCTTTTCCTAATGGTGGTCCATAGTGCGGGACAGAGACTTTCTGCCATTTGCCTTTGCCGGCTAATACAGCATTGAAATTATTTCTGTCCTGTACTCTTTCCTCTCGCCAATAAAAACTTGTCAAACGGATACTCTCGCGATAATCCGGCAATACAGGTGCATAGTTTAACATATATTTCTGATATCGCTTTTTGTATCGTTCCAGTTCTTTGCGCAATTGCGCAGATGTGGTCATTTTCCGTGTCGTCTTAAAGCCTTGAAGCTTTCCTTTTTTCAGAGGCAGGGGTTTTTGAGATACGATAACCGGTTCGGGTTCGACCAGATTTATATCACGCTGCTGTAAACGTTCCGTCGCTATTTTGGCAAATAAGTCTTCGTGATTTTTCTCGTGTTTAGCCATGACTTACTATCCTCAACTTTCAAAAAAATACCTTAATTATGCTCCTAATGATACAATCATATATATCAGTAAAATGATTCCACTGATACCTACAATTACCCATGCATGACCAATCCAGTCCCTGCGATTCCACTTCCGAAATTCCCAACTGGAATTGGGGAACAATTTGAGATGATCAAATCGGGCAGGGTTCTGGTTTGTCAATTCCATTTCTTCTGCATCCAGGGCGTGATCAGAGTTAACGGCCGTACGCATTTTTCCGTAAAAACGGTCCAGATGGTATTTCTCTTGCGGACGTGTAAATAATGCCACCAGGATTAAGATGCCAAACGGAATGACGACTCTAAAAACAGCGGTCATCATTTCATTAAAGGAATAAGAGTTTTGCGACAAGTCCCATCCGAGAAGGTCCAGCATGACAAGCTCTGCTTTCAATATTCCTTTCCCCACAGGCTTCCCCTGCTCATCTCTTTCCACCCCCTGCATCCAGAAGATCGAACGCTGCGGCATGGAATAGGATTTCGTAAAGGACTGACCAAGCATCAGCGATTCAGGCTTTTGACCTTCCGCCTTTCCAATGGCCTCAAGTCTTTCCCATCGCGTGAGCTGATCATTTCGTTCATCAACATCCGCCTGCCTGGCAGCATACGTATTCGATACAACATAAGAATCAGTCATCTTACCTAAATATTCACTGCTTCTTATGCCTGGAATCAAAGGAGCAAAGAATGGAATTAATAACGTCATGACAAAGGTGACGATCATCGACGTCCATGCCGCCGGCTTATTAGCACGTCGCCAAATCATTCCCAGCCAGAACGCTGCGGCAACAATACAGTTAAACATCAGCATGAATTTGAATAATCCCCACACACTGTCAAACTTGATTGCGATTAAGATGCCACCGATTATATACACCAAACAAAATATCCGCCCTACTTGTACATAGTGATGTTCACTTTTACCCGGTACAATCGGCCGGTAAACACTATGCGTCAGCAATGCAGACGTTGTTATCATCAATGCATCTGCCGTTGACATCAAAGCCGCCATGAGACAAGCAATCATTAATCCCACTAAACCCAAGTTCAGCGGCCCCAGTAAATCCCGTGTCGCATGCCCCCAGATGAAATCAGGATCCGTCACGGATTTGCCATAGAGAAGCAGCGTCATCATGGCCACAAAGCCCCATATGACTGTACAATAGCGTTTGATAAATATTCCCCTCAAAAAACCAATCCGGGCAGTTTCATCATCTTTGGCAGAACCGGCAGCGGTCAACTGGTTGGCCTGGATGGCCGTGTTTAACATTCCCATAATTGAAAATGCGATAATCCAATACCAGGTAAATTCCGCCATATTCGGAGACCCCAGGATATCAAAAAATGACGTCGGCAATTGTTGATGTAATGCTTCAAATGGGCCAAGGATGCCGCTTGTGCCAAAGATTTCATTAATCCGCATCATTGCAAAAGGTATTAAGATAATCGTAAGGATGATAATAAAAATCCCCTGGATCATATCGGTCACAAATGCAGCTTCCAATCCTCCGGAAACCGCATACAATAATACGATTACCGCAATGCCAATCATCAACCAGTTTCGGTTAATATATGAAAATATGCGTCGAGGTTTTTCCAGACGCAACTGGCCCATTCTTTCTTTTTCCACATTTGACAACAGCTCAAAATCCCGCGATTCCAGTTCAGATAATTCATAGGCCCGAGCCCTCTCATCCAACTGCACCTGTGTTAAAACCGCATCCGGTTTGACAGCTATCGCGGCAACCGTTTTACTCATCGCAGCAAATCCCATAGCCGCGACAAGGACAAAAAAGATCGCCTGACAGCACGCGTAAAAACCTGCCATCGCTTTTGACTGATATCGTTCTTCAAAAAAATCCGCCAATGTCAGCAGACGCAAACGGCGATACCACATGGTTGTCATCCAGAAAAAAGGCATCCCTAAAAGTCCAGTTGCCATCATGGCTCCAATTCCGCCCGCCCCATTGCTGGCAACCATTGTCGTTGCTGTCACAGCGCTTTCCGCACTGGTCCCCTGGCCAAAAGCGGCAAAGGTTTGAATCCACCTGCCGAAATTTCGACCTCCCAGAAAGTAATCTTCCTGGTTCTTAATCTTTTTCATGGCCCGATAGCCAATATAAAGAACGACCGCGAAATAAAGTAAAATTGCTATGATGTCAACAATTGCTAATCCAAACATGCCAACGAATCCTTTTTCTTTAATTTGACTCTATGATAATACCATCCACCAACTGACGCGCCTGCACCAAAGATTCAGCACGAACGGTATACTCACTCGGATGAAGTACTTTCAGTTCACCCTTTTGCAGTGAACTCATATCACGACTCTTTTCAAGCAGATAGAGCGCCAATTTAGCATTATCGCTTTCTGTGTTATCGCCTGAATCGATTAATTCCATTGCTTTTTTCTCAATTAAATCCTGCTGCAGTGACAAAATTTCAGTCAATACATTAACGGGGTCTATGGTTAATTGGCTGCGATCAACCCCTCCCACCAACATCTCTGCTTTCAATAGATTCTCAAAACAATACTGATAGTTGAACGGATGGATAATATGAGGTGCCTCGGGCAACGTCGGCGGCCACTGCCCGTCGGAATTATAGGAGTTGGTCAAGTGGTACCATATTTTTTCAATGATGCTACTATCAAGCCTCGATTCCATTGTAAGCAACTTTTCTCTTACCAAGTCCTGCCAGGGCCTCAGCATACGTGCCATCGGGGTATTGGCCCATGTGGATGCACGTCCCCCGTGCCAGGCAGAATCATCATCGAAAGTAATTGTTTGCGGCAGAGGCGGAAGATTCTGACAGGCACTGTCGAATGTAGCAAACTGACCCATCTCACGACAGGCGTTAACAAGATCGATCAGTTTCTGTTGAGAATCAGGGGTGGCCTCAAAAACGTTATCCGGCTTATTCTGATATTTCAGCCTGAACCAGCCATTCGTGCCGATATATTCAGCATCATCTGCAAAAATGATTAATGCTCCTTCCGGTTCATGAGGCGGCTGCTCGGAGTACTTTTTAATTAGGTCGAGGTATTTTTCCAAGGTATAGCCTTCCATGCCCATGAAATACCGCACACCAAACTGGGCAATACGATCTGTACGCAGTATCATCCGCATTTTATCTTTGGGCATTCCGGCTATCTTATTAAAGGGGAAATGGATGGTTGGTTCATGGCCGGGAAGGTCATATTTGAATCCAAAATTATAGAACTTTGCTTCATCGGAATATTCTTTTTCGTAGATTTCCGGCCGGAGCGGTTTGCCGTCCAGTCCGCAGGAACGGCTGTACGCTTCAAAATCACCGATCATATTCCGGTAATTTCCCTCTGCAACCATCCTTGGAACATAACTTCGCCAGCCACATTCGGGATTCCAGAAACTTGCCGGTTGGAGACCGAGATATTTGTTATAAATATCATTGGAAAACCGAATCGACCAGAGTCCGTCTTTTTCCGGGAAATTGGGCAGCATCGGATGGGCATAAGGTGACCCCATAAATTCACATTGACCGCGTTCGATCGCATCATTGAGTTTTTCCAACACATCCGGCGTTTTTTGTGCAATCTGCTCAATCGTATAACCGGAAGCTTCAAAAACATACTGGACATCCGGGAAATAATCCCGCAGAGTATCAATGGTCATCTCGTAGGATTGTCGTATAACAAACTCGTACCGATCCGGCGTCAGATAGGCATAGTTTAAATTCGCATGAAAAATCATTACATACCGCATTAAAACATCATTCCTTTCAATATTGTTTTCCTTTGTTTCGTTGTTTATCTGTGTTTGATTGCTTTTCTATACATATCTCGGCTGTCCACCGGCGCTCCTACGTTTTTTCGCCAGCGATACATTTCCTCTTTGAGTCCCTGGACTTTTTGGGGCATCCTATCTGCAAGATCATATGCCTCAGAAATATCGTCTTTGACGTTATATAGCTCAAAGCTCTGTTCCTGACCATAAAGTGTCGCCGGAAACTCAATCAGCTTCCAGTCCCCTTTTAAAATTGAACCGCACGGCCCTTTGGATTTCAGCACATCCGTATGATAGCGGTCAATTCTTGGGTAGCGAAGCCAATGAAATGCTCTTGGTTCAAGTTTTCCCTGCGAATTATGCAGTAAAGCAGTAATATCACACCCATCAATTGTTCCGTCTTTGCTATGGTCATATTGAATCCCCGCCATATTTAACATGGTTGGATACAAGTCAAATCCGATGATTCGCTCATCGCACACAACGCCTGTTTTTGTAATCCCGGGCCACTTCACGAGCATCGGAACACGCGTCCCTCCGTAATATTGACTGTGTTTACCGTCTCGGAGCGGATAATTGGAAGTAATCGGAAGGTGATTATATTTCCCGGTATCCTTAGAGCAATAGGTCGCTCCGCCGTTATCGCTCGTAAAAATTACAATTGTATTGTCCGCGATACCGGCATCCTCAATAGCCTTCAGAACTCTTCCAACAGCTTCGTCATAGTGTTCGACCAATGCCGCATATCCGGGATTTCTTTGATGGCCTTCCGGTTTAATCTGCTTGGTATACTTTTCGACCTTATCACTATCCGCTTCCAGCGGATGGTGCGGCGCATAATCCCAATAATCCAGAATAAACGGTCTGTCTTTATTCTCCATGATAAATTCAGCCGCCTTCTCTGACAGGATTTGTGTCAGATGCATCCCTTTCTGTAACTCCGTAAGATCATCCAGATTGAGTTTTGCCTGTGGATGTCTTTCCAGTGCGCTAAAAGGATAATAATAACTCCCAATACAGCAAAAATCATTCGCCCCATATACATAATCATAACCCTGATCCTGCGGCATATGCCCTTCGCCGCCACAGTGCCACTTTCCAATATGGGCGGTCCGGTATCCGGCTTCTCTGAATCGTTCTGCATAAGTAATCTCTTCGGTCGGCAGAGCCAGTTCGCCTGCATCGACTCCACCGAGCACTCCGTGACTCCAACAACCCAAACGAGCCGGATATTTGCCCGTTACAATTGACATCCTGCTGGGAGCACACGTAGGGAACGGAGCATGGGCGTTGCTGAAGTAGACGCCTTCCATGGCAAGCCGATCAATATTCGGGGTTTGATAAAGTTCACTGCCGCAACAGCTAAGATCGTGACAGCCAAGATCATCAGCTAAAATGAAAACAATATTAGGTTTATTTTTTGAAACAGGCGGAGTTTGCAGCGATACACAGGACAAAGACATCGCAGCGGTTGCCACTCCGGCGCATTTCAAAAAATCTCTTCTATTTATCATCTCAACTCTCACAATTATTACTCAAGTCTCAATCTACAAAATCAGGAACCGCTTGGAATCACACGATCAAGCCAGGTTCTACCAAATTCCAACCAATCACGGTGACCTGCATATTCATCACTTGGGCCCCACGAACCGGCTACATCAAACTCACTGACATTCAGTGTCCCGTACATCTTGATATCATATACCGGAGCCCCTGCCGATTCTCGCCATTGGTACATTTCCTGCAGCAGTTCATTTACCTTGGCGGGTTCGGCGGCAATTAAATTCATTGTCTCTCCGATGTCAGATGCCAGATCATAAAGAGACAGATTGTATTGATGCTTTCCATCAGCCGTCGGAAAACATTCAACCAATTTCCAATTGCCTTTACGTATTGCTCCCATCGGGAATCTCAGACTGCTGTTGCTTTTGTAGTGGACCGGCATTGGATAACACAGCCAATGCAATGCCGCACGCGAAAGAGCATCTGATGGATTGTTCATCAATGGGCTGATATCCACTCCATCCGGCAGATGATTTGGATCAGGGTTTCCACCGGCCATCGACAATATCGTTGGGTACAGATCATGTCCGATGACCGGCACGCTGCATTTTGAATTGGGCATAGTAACTTCCGGCCAACGCACAAACATCGGAACCCTGGTTCCGCCTTCATAGCACGAACCTTTAAATGACCGTAAAGGATAATTGGAGGTATTAACAACATTTGTCCCCCCATTGTCACTGAAGAATATGACGATGGTGTTTTCAGCAATGCCTTCAGCCTCTAATGTCTGAAGGATCCTTCCAACACTGTCATCAAGATGCTCAATTAAGCCCGCATATGTCGGATTGTTATGCCTGGTATGCGGATTGGCAGCGAGTTTGGCTTGGTATTTAGCGATCTTTTCCGGCTTGGCCCCTATCGGCGTATGTACGGCATAATAGCATTGGTAAAGGAAGAAAGGACCTTCCTTGTTCTTTTTAATAAACTCAACAGCTTTATCTGTCATGCACTCGGTAAGATGATCACCAGCACTGTAATCTTCAAGATCGGGAACATCAAAACTGCCTGGTTGCGAATTTTTAAACGGATAGAAGAAACTTGCTGGTTGGCCCGCGAGATTTGAAGCGATGCTCTGATCAAATCCCTGATTCTCAGGGCGCAGGGAATCATTGCCCAGATGCCATTTTCCTATATGGCAAGTGGTGTAACCTGCGGTTTTGAGTCTTTCTGCAAGCGTCGGCACCTCACCAACAGCCGATTTGCGGTCATTACTAATGATCCCCAAACTTGCAGGATACATTCCGGTCATGATGCCCAATCGGCTCGGTGCACAGGTCGGATGAGAAACATAGGCATCCGTAAATTCCAGATTATGCTTGGCAAAATGATCAATATGAGGTGTCTCATAAAAATCGCTTCTGTTCTCATGGCTGATATCAGCATATCCTAAGTCATCTGCAAAAAGCAGTATGATATTTGGTTGAGTTTGATATCTTTCACCAAATACTAACCGTTCAGATGCAACAGAGGCCGCAACTGCTAATCCGGCGATCTTTAAAAACTGTCTCCTGTTCATTATCTCTAACTCTCGTTTATCTACTAGTTAAACTGAGGTAATTGGGGACGATTCGATTTCATCCAATACCTGCAACACAACGGGAATCGCTTCCTGCCAGTTCTCAGGACAATCCTCTGAGATTTCAAACGCAAAGGCTGTTTTGCCTGCACGGCGGCGTTTATCGACAACCGCCTGTCGCAGTACGTCTTTCGATTGTGCATACAGGTCTACATTGATATTCGCCAACAGCACTTTGTGAGGCCAGGTGGCCCGACACTGTTCATAGGTCATATCCCCTTCCGGCGGTTCGGTCAGAGAATCAATCATATGAAAGGGCGCCGATGAAATCTGATCGGAGATGAGATTTACAGCTCCATCGTAATGGACCATAACGCGTTTATTCGCTTCCTCATGAATCGACACTGCTTCGTGATAGACGGGCATCATTAATTCTGCATACCGCTGAGGCCCCATCATGTTTACCGTAATATTTTCATACCAGATAACATATCGGCCGGGGCCGGCAGCAATCAATCGCTGTTCTTCCAAAAAAAGCTTTTTCTGGGCCTGATATAGTTCGTGAAATTCCGGCACTTCCATGGCCATATCCATACAAAACTGTTCGGTGCCCATATAATCGATATTGAGCGTCATCAGCGGTGTTCGATGCAGCCACATGCCATGACCGGTTAACGCCACGATCCCATGCTCACCAACGATGTCCATCGCTTTTTCATAAGCTTCATATTCGGCAATTAACTCTGTATTCTCAACAATCCACTGCTGCACCTTGTAATCTTCCGGCGTTTTTACCCAATGCTCCTGACACCACCCATTGCGAAAAACCGTGGATATAGAACCAGCCGGAGTGGTTTTTGTTTCCACTCGACAAACATCGTTTCCCTGCTTTTTTTCCTCGACTTTATATTCGACACCATGTTCGACGGCTTGCACAGTCGGGC
>JANQGW010000154.1 GCA_028282905.1 Sedimentisphaerales bacterium
ACAGAAGAAAGTATAATCAGAAAAAACATGCTAACCGGAAGTCAAAATCGTCAAAAGTCTCTACTGACTAACTGTCCCATTTTGGTTGAAACGGTACAGATATACTTAATAGAGCTAAATTCTCTGAATCGTTCAACAAAGTAATATTAGATTGTGGATACAGCTTTATCTTTTGAGATACTTTTTCAAAAAAATATTTATATTTATTAATGAGAGCCTGTTAGACTGACTAAGACAGATAATTCATAATGGAAAATTTATGAACGCAAACAAGAGGTCTGATAATGTACATAGCAAGGGTCGAAATAAAAAACTTCCGTTGTTTTAAAGAACAAATAGTTAGGTTTAATGAGGGTGTAAATGTTATTATCGGGGAAAATAACGCTGGGAAAACAGCGCTTCTAAAGGCTCTTGGCTTAGTATTTGATAGTAGGACTCGTGGAAGATTGACAATGCACGATTTTCATCAGGGGATTGAAGAATTTGACGTTCCACCTTCTATAACTGTTAAAGTTACACTTAGATCTTCAGGGGATAGAGATACTATTGATGACAAAGCTCTTGTTGCAACATGGCTTACTAAACTTGATTCACCATGGGAGGCTACGCTTACTTATAATTATTTCCTACCGGAAGAGGAGGCTATAAAATTTAATAGAAGATTGGGGGCCGCAACAGGTAAACAGGAATTTTGGGGTACTGTTGAGTATTTCTTGCCTAAATATATTTCTCGAATATATGCTGGAGAGTTGACTGCACAGAATAGAGTTGAGCCTGAATGGTTAAATAAATTTAACTATCAGTTTTTAGATGCAATTCGCGACGTAGAATCCGAATTGTTCTCAGGAAGCAATCCTTTATTGAAGTCAATGCTATATCAGGTGCTTGACAGTGACTTGGCAGATGATGATGAGGGCAATAAGGCTAAGCATCTCAGAAATCAGAAATTTAATAGATCATCTAATATTTTAAAAAGGAGACTTGTTGACAGATTAAAGGTTGATTCGCTTTTTAACCTAGTAAAGCAAACAGGGGCAGGAGATGGAGGTGAGCCAGTTATTGAAGGGAACATTGCTGAACAAGATATTATCTCAGCTTTGAAGATGTATATTAGGAGCTCTGGATTTGAGTTACCTGCGAACTATAATGGGCTTGGATATAACAATTTGATATATATATCACTGGTTTTGGCAAATCTCGATTTTCAGACAAGCATTAAGCAGCGGGGACAAAATGCAGCCCTTTTTCCTTTGTTGCTAATCGAAGAACTTGAGGCACATCTACATCCCGCATTGCAATACAAACTCCTTAAATACATTAATAGCCGTATAAAGGACAACCCTAAAAGCAGACAGGTGTTTTTAACCACTCATTCGACTCATGTCACATCTGCATGCGCTCTTGATCAAATTATCTGTATGAGTATTAACGATGGAATGATTTCAGCGTCTTATCCTGGTAAAGTTTTTAGCGATAATATAGAAGGACGTAAATCGAAAAAATATGTGGAGAGATATCTTGATGCGACAAAATCAAATATGCTTTTTTCAAAAGGATTATTGTTTGTTGAAGGTTTGGCGGAACAAATACTTTTGCCGTGTTTTTCTGAATACATTGGAAGTATACTTGAAGAAAATCATATCGCTATTATTTCTGTTGGCGGCTCAACATTTAAGCATTTTATGCCTATTTTTGGTGCAGTGGACAATCAAGAGTTGAAGAAATATTCTCTTAAACGGAACATTGCTTGTGTCGTCGATGCTGACCCAAGTAAGAAGGTCAAAAACATAGCTAATGCTAGATGGAAACAAAGCTGGCCATATGAAATGAACTATAATACAGACAACTACGATTATAACAATAAATCAAGTGTTGTAAATAATCTTGATGCTATGTGTTCTGAGGTTTCCGGGATCAGAGTTTTTACTGGTGAAAAAACATTAGAATATGACATTGCGTTGTCAAATGCGTTGTCAGATTTATTGTTAACATCCTCTTGTAGGCATAAAGATAAGCTTGAAGATTATATGTCGGACCCAAATCAGAAACAGGAGGGCTTTGAAGCTTTAATTGAAGATGAGATTACCAAAGAAGCTTTAGACGCAGTTTCCCCAGAGGAAAAGCAGAAAGAGGACAGGTTTGCCACATACTATCTCCTGTCTGTCAATGAAGGTAAGGGTGAACATGTCTTTGACCTGGAAAGACAACTAAGAGAAAATCTTGAAAAAACTGCTCCCGAACGCAAAAATTTTATTGTTCCCAGCTATATAGCACAAGCTATTAAATGGGCCAGTGGTATCACGGAGGAAGGAACTCCAGATTAATGCCTAATCCTTTGATAATTAATTCAGATACTGATATAGATAGCATAGAAGATCACTTTCGTGTATTTGCTGGGCCGGGTGCGGGCAAGACATATTGGCTAGTCAACCACATAAAAAATGTTATCAAAAAATCAGCGAGACTATCCCCAGCTTCTTATATTACCTGTATCTCATATACAAATGTTGCAGTAGAAGAGATTATTGGAAAGTTGGGGTCACTTTCTGAGTACGTAGAATGCTCTACAATTCATAGTTTTTTGTATAAATATGTAGTCAAGCCGTATATACATCTTGTTAAAGATGAAGATGGCTCTCCGCTAGTTAATTATGCTGAAGTTAATGGACATGATGAACATAGGCCCTCGGATAGCAAGATAAAAAGTTGGTTGCAATCGGTTGGAGCTCGTTTTAATTATTATGGTAATAAGTCGGAAGTCTATAAATATGTCAAAAAGTTGAAGTGGATTCTTGATAAAACAACTGGCGAATGGAATTTCAAGACAATAACCTTTGCTAGTCCTCCTCAGTACTTCCCAACAAGGAGTCTTAACTCGTATAAGCAGTTTTATTGGCGAGATGGCATAATTGATCACGAAGATGTGCTTTATTTTTCATATAGGATATTAGATGAAAATCCAATAATTAGAGAATTGCTGAGCCAACGTTTCCCTTATATTTTTATTGATGAATTCCAAGACACAAGTCCGGTTCAAACACAAGTGGTTAAGTGGTTGGCCGCCGAAACAACAGTAGTTGGGACAATTGGAGATGTTGAGCAATCAATTTATAGCTTTCAAGGAGCTATATACCAAGATTTTGAAGAATTTAGTATAGATGATTGCATTACCTATAAAATTGAAAATAACCGTCGTAGTACTGATAACATTATTTCTTTGTTAAATCATGTTCGAGCAGATGAGCTAACACAGGCCGGTACTCGTGGTATTGAAGGAGAGCGTGTTAAAATTTATATAGGTGAAATCACAAATGTCATTTCAAGAATTAGAAATGATTTGTCGGTTGGAGAAATTCTGACAATATTGGCCAGAAATAATGATGAAGTGAGTAGCATCAGAAGATCTGATATTCCCGAGAATAGTAATTTATGGCATCGTATTGAGCAAGCAGATAAAGATAGATATAGATTCTTGCAGCACTTAGTAGCATCTGCCGAAATAGCTCTTCAAGGCAACTTATCTTCAGCAATTAAAAGGCTAGAGCATGGTTTAACCTTAAAAACAAAGAGAAGGGGGCAAGAAGAGATCAGAAAACCTTTCAAGCTTATAAGAGGTTATGAACTTAATGAAATAACCGGTATTCATCAGAGGGCCTTAGCGGTAGCATTACTGGAACATATCATCACAAATTATGAGGTTATAAAAAATGGTTCGATTCTAGAGGCATATCAAGCGTCTAACGATATAATAGAATCCATTGTTTCCTCTTTATCATTGACTGGTGTTCGTAACGGATCTTTTAAAACAATTTCAGAATCTAATCAATATAGCGATCTTGCAAACTCAATAAGCCTTACGTTTAATGAGTCGCGTTCAATTCGGACAATTCACCAAGCCAAAGGAGCACAGTTTAAAAATCTTCTTGTAAGCTTTAACCATATAGATTCTCAAAGAGCTACAGAACAATTGAGACATATCTTAAATCCTCAAAATTTTGCGAATTCTGAGGAAAGGAGAATTACTTATGTTGCGTTGAGTAGGGCTATAGACAATCTGTTTATTTCTATGCAAACTTTGACAGATGTAGAGGTTGAGCAACTAGAGAATATAGGTTTAGAGGTGTTGCATGTCAATTAGATATTTATAGACTAAGAGAATGATAAATTCGGAATTTCAATGAAAGCTCAACCTTGGACAATACTCCTGACAATGCTGGCAGGATGGATGAATCGACAGCAACAGGAGATAATCGATCCCCTGTCCATCCATCTTTTACCATCCATTAAACGATAAAGAAGGGCGGCTGCCTTGTATCCACCTTTTTCAAAACTAACAACAAGACTTGAAAGTTGCGGGTATACTTTTGAATCAGGTATGGATGATATGGCTCTATAATTTGAAAGTGGTTTCTTTGTTGATATTCCTGACAGTATATTCTTTGGTGGTATTGATGCAGGATTAACCGTTTCTTTTTGGGTATACGCTTGCTTTAAATAGTGCTATATTGGTGTAGTATTCCGCTGAAATAATAGCAACTACGCTGCACGGCAGCCATAACTCCTAAATCTTGCCGAGTGAATTACGATTTTGACTTAATGTGATTATTTTCGAAGAAAATCTCAAAAAAAAACGAATTTCCCTCTATTTCCTTTACGTAGAAGTTATCAAACAGGACTTTTTCAATGGTAAATCCTAGTGACACATTAAGTTCTTCTGACGACCGTGGGCAGCAATTTATGAAGCTTTATATGGGTGTGCAGCGTCGCCTTTATAGTTTTGTGCTGTCAATGGTTCCCAGTCCCGTAGACGCTGATGACATCGTCCAAGAGACGGTATCAGTCATGTGGACCAAGTTTGACGAATTTGAGATAGGAACGGACTTTGCCGCGTGGGCATTGTGTATTGCACGGTACCAGATCATGAACTACCGGAAACGCAAGATAACAACACAAAAAAGATTTAGTAATCAGACAATCGAGTCCATTCAGGCAGTTGTAGAAGCCGGAAGTGAACAAGACGATGAACGTCGTGAACTCTTGCGTCGCTGCTTAAAGAAATTGAAAGACAATGAACGGAAGATTCTCTATTTCCGGTATGAGGTTGGCTCAACCCTTCGAATTGTTGCCGAACGCATGGGCCTCAATATCAATACTGCTTACAGTGCATTAAGCCGCATTCATGTATTACTGCTGAAGTGCATTCGCAAAAACATGATAGACAGAGAGGTTGAACTGGAATGAAGGCTGAGCAAATTAACGAACTCTACAAATTGCTGAATGCCCTGCGGGAAGGGGTCATTACCGATGCGCAATTTGACCGGTTGGATGCCTGGCTCTCATCTGATGAGCATGCGTGTCAGGTCTATGTCGATTATGTGAAGATGTGGGCGGAGTTGGAAAGTTTCCAGACGGCTGCCAAGCCTGGTTATGATCCATTACTGGCTGATTCGCTGCAACCGGATGAAAAGACGGTGATTGATCCACATCTCTGGAGACAGCTTGCAGAAAACGAAAGAACAGCTCCGACCATCCAGATAGAAAAACACATAGAGAATGAACCGGTCGAGCCGATTGTGTTCGAGCGGATAAAAGTTGAACGAAAAGTTTCAAAATTTTCAATATTCACTGTCGTTTTTTCCGCTGCGGCAATGCTGCTGCTGGTGCTGATGGTCAAACTGAACCCGATTCGTCCCACGGTTGCTTTGCTGACCGATTCTATCAATGCCGAATGGTTAAATGCCAAAGGGAAACCGTTTAGCAATGATGTTCTTAAGCAAGGGGATGCTTTGACATTAGCGAAGGGATTAGTCGAAATTACATTTGATGATGGTGCTGTGGTGATTATCGAAGCTCCGGCAGTAATTGAAATCGAAAGCCCCAAGAGTATGTTTCTTGCCAGTGGTAAAGTCAGCGCGGTTGTTTCGGAATACGCGATTGGATTTACGGTTAACACGCCTAGTGCCACCGTCGTGGACCTTGGCACAGAATTTGGTGTCAGTGTTGAAGGTGACGGCCAATGCAGCCTGCATATGTTCAAAGGCAAGGCGAATCTGATTGCCGGACAGATTGGCCAAAAACGAACCAGTCAGGTGGTTGCTGAAAATGAAGCCAAAAGTGTGGATGCTATAACCGGTGTGATTCGGCCGGTTCAATTTTTCAGGAAGGGTTTCGTTCGGCGAATTGACTCTGCAAGTGCGTTTGTCTGGCGGGGACAGAATCTGAACCTTGCTGATATTGTCGGCGGCGGAAACGGTTTCAGCGAAGGCCAATACGGATATTCTGTCGATCCGCTAACCGGCCTTATGAATGCGGATTTAAGGTTTGGAACTCGAAAAGTTGAAGCTCGCTTTATACCAGTCCCGGACTGCTCGTTTATTGATGGTGTATTTGTTCCTGACGGTGAAAAAGAAGTGGTTGTCAGCACCCAAAACCATGTATTCAAGGAATGCCCGGATACCAACAGCCAGGTTTACTCCCCGATTGTGAATGTACCTGTTGGATGGGGTAATACTATTGAGACGACACGGTTACATTTTGGGGCAGAAGTGTATGGCGGCGCTGCCAGGCCTGCGATTAGTATGGAACCCAATCTGGGCATTACTTATGATCTGGAGGCAATACGAAAAACGCTTCCTGAAGGCGTAACGATTGAACAATTGCAGGCGATCTGCGGCATCAGCAGTGAGGTCATTCCACGATGGAATATGAATGTTAAGGCATCAATTTGGGTGCTTGTTGACGGCCAGGTGCGATATGAAGCCGTCAACATTGATGTGCTTTCCGGAAAGCACAATGTGCAAGTTGAGTTGAGTGAATCGGATCGTTTTTTAACATTGGTTGCGACGGATGGCGGAGATAGGGTGGATAATAGCGATGCTAATAATCACGATGCCTGTTTCTTTGGAAGGCCTGTTCTAATACTAAATTAATACTTCCTGGGATTGAGCAATTCGAATGATAATCTCAAACATGGAATGTACGACCAAGAGCACCTTGTACAAGATAGGAAATAGACAATACATCGGAATTGTTTCAGTGAACTTAAATAATCGTTTTGTGAGCGGTTCACAAAACAACAATAGAGCGTTTGGATGGAAAGGGAAGATGAAAATGAATGCAATGAAAAGAACAAAAATGTTAGTTGTCTTAGCACTGGTACTCTCGACATCGCTGTTCGCCGGCACAACCGTGATGCAGTGGGGCTTCGATGCAACAAGCGGAGCCGTTACTGTCCCTGTCACCGATGACAGCGGTACTGGTAATGACGCTACGGACCTGATCCACAGTACTACTGCTCCGGTTTATACCGGTGACATCCCGACGAACACCCAGTTCGTTACCGGTATTGGTTCGGTTGATTTTACCGGGACTGCCGGCGGCTTATCAACGGCTGCCTCCGCTGGTGTTGGCAGTGGACAGGGGATGCTGGCGGCTGCGGACGTTGCCGCTGCGGGCGGTTTTACGATGGAAGTCTGGGTTAAGAATGCGGTTGATAACAGTAGCAGTGGACCGGCTTTTGCTCTTAATATGTTCGGTGGTCACTGTCTGGGCGTTTCGGATACTGATGAGGGTGTTAAGATTGGTTATTTCCATGGCGATAACAGCAACGATCTTTTGTGGACGACGGATTATACGACCTCCGGCTCGTGGACGCATTTGGCGGTGGTTCTGAAGACAACCGATCCTGACGGCAAAGTGTTTACTGAAGTAACCAGCTATGTGAACGGTACGGCAATTTATACCGGCAGTGTTACGCTGCCGTGGTGGCTGGACCGCGCTACCAGTGTCGCCAACCATCAATATGGTGACTGGGGCGACCTTGAAGGGCTAGTCTATGAGCCGCGCATTAGCCTTGGTGCTCTGGAGGCAAGTGAATTTACGGTTGTCCCGGAACCGGCTACGATGCTGTTGTTGGGACTGGGTAGTTTAACTGTGTTGCGTCGCAAAAAATAATTATACCAATAACGTTAACGGCCTGACTCCAATCAATATTGTCAGGTCGTTAATGATGTGTATGAAGTATTGTGTGATGTTTGGATGTCATGAAAAAATGGTCAGGAAATGTTATTTAGGAGTCAAAAAATGAAAAAATTATTAATGGTCTTAATTCTTCTGGCGGCGGTTCCGGTATATTCGGGCACGACCGTTATGCAGTGGGGCTTTGATGCGAGTTCAGGCAATGTGACTGTCCCGGTCAACGATGACAGCGGTACGGGCAATGACGCCACAAATCTTCTTCATGGTACTGCTCCTGTGTATAGTGCTGACATCCCGACCAATACCCAGTTTGTAACCGGAATCGGCTCGATTGATTTTACCGGGACTGCCGGCGGCCTGTCAACGGCTGCCTCCGAGGGTGTTGGAAGCGGACAGGGGATACTGGCGGCTGCAGATGTTGCCGCTGCGGGCGGTTTTACGATGGAAGTCTGGGTTAAGAATGCGGTTGATAACAGTAGCTCTGGACCGGCATTTGCTCTTAACATGTTCGGGGGGCACTGTCTGGGCGTTTCGGATACTGATGAGGGCGTTAAGATCGGTTATTTCCATGGCGATAACAGCAACGATCTTTTGTGGACGACGGATTATACGACCTCCGGCTCGTGGACGCATTTGGCGGTGGTTCTAAAGACAAACGATTCCGACGGCAAGGCGTTTACTGAGGTAACCAGCTATGTGAACGGTACGGCAATTTATACCGGCAGTGTTACACTGCCGTGGTGGCTGGACCGCGCTACCAGTGTCGGCAACCATCAATATGGTGACTGGGGTGATCTTGAAGGGCTGGTCTATGAGCCGCGCATTACGCTGGGAGCTTTGTCTCCGACGGAATTTATGCATCTTACAAATGACGCTGCTATGCCGTTACCGGTTGATGGGGACGATAATATTGTTCTTGACACAAATTTGCAATGGAATAACCCCCAAGCCTATACGGCGACCCAATTTGGCCTGCATTTCCGTGCGGATGACCCGAACTGGCCTGACACCGTGAACACGGCGATTGTTGATCCGGTTACGGACCTTGACCTTGACGGTGATCCGGATACGACTGAAGCGGCTGTGCCTGTCACATTGGATTACGAGACAACGTATTACTGGCGGGTCGTTTCTTATGAACCGAATGAAGTTCCCGGTGGTGATGCAATTGTACATACTGGCCCCACATGGAATTTTACAACTAAGGCGCTGGATGCACCGCCGGTTGTGGATGCAGGCCAAAATATTCTGGCGGCACTGGATTGGGTTACAGCACCAAGTGCGGTTGACTTGCAGGGTTCCGTAATTGATGACGGGATTAGTTCGGTGACTGTTGCCTGGGAAGCACTAGAGGGTGAAGGTATTGATCCAAATAACGTCACGTTTACTGATGTGACTGATCCGGCGACTTCTGTCAGTATTACTGAAGTGGGTACATATACTCTGAAATTGACAGCGATCGACGGCAACGGTGTTGAAGTTACCGATCAGAAAGAGATTGGCGTGTACGCTGATGCCTGTGAGGCAGCCAAGGCGGATGGAACCTGGTCGCCAAACTTCTTTGACTATGACGAAAACTGTGTGGTTAATTTGGATGACTTTGCAGAATTTGCCAAAGCGTGGCTGGATTCCACGATGTTGACAGAACCGTTCTATTTTGATTAATCACTTGATCGAATGGATTTTGTGATACCATAATAACGTATTTGTTCGTGAAGTTCAGTACGATTGTAATAAGGACTGGGGGCTGTGTGGAGACCGGCTTCCCAGTCCTTTGCCGGGATATAGATATTAAGAGTGAAAAGATGATATATGCGGGGGCATTAAAGAGGCGAAAAATGTGTAAGAGAAAAGGATTTACTTTAATTGAATTGCTTGTAGTGATTGCGGTCATCGCAATGTTGCTTTCTATACTGCTTCCTGCCTTAGGGAAGGCTAAAGAGAAGGCTAAAGCGACAGTTTGCCTTTCCAATATACATCAGTGGGCGCTGATTGTCGGGGCCTATAGCCAGGACTCTGGCGGCAAGTTCGTTCAGCCGGTTATGGCGGGAGCCAAATACTATTGGATGACCGCGATGCGTGACTATTACAGTGATCCTGATGTGAGATTGTGCCCTTCGTCGAGAGGTTTTCAATATAACTCGGACGGGAGTGAGCGGAGCGATGTGGTTACTTCTCAAGCGGCATACGGGCCTTTTTACCAAACCACTGGTACTTACTGGGCGATGGACGGCGATTATGGCAGTTACGGGGTCAATTATTATACATATAATATTGGCAACAGTGGAGATTATCCGGATCAATGGGGAGATCTCAATGCCAAAGGCGGCAGCAGAATTCCATTAATTCTTGATGCTTGGTGGGTTGAAGGGGCGCCCAACAGCACCGAGGGCCCTGCAAGCACTGAGGATTTCAACTGGAATGATTCTGGTGTGACGGGTAATCACATGGCGCGTTTTTGTATTAATCGTCACAATGGTAATATTGGCGGTCTGTTTTTGGACTTGTCGGGCCGAAAAATTGGATTGAAGGAATTATGGACGTTGAACTGGTCGAAAAGTTTTGACCGTGCTGGTCCATGGACGACAGCTGGAGGTGTTCGGCCCGATGATTGGCCCGATTGGATGCGAGGCTTTAAGGATTTTTAAAATAAAGTGTAGGTGTTAGATAAACATCATGCAGACAGGGAACAATAACGGATACGGATTGCATCATATGTATTGTCAATTCTCTGGGCGATGCTGTAATGTTGTCATTCAAATGAAAGACTAAAGGGTCGGCAGATTGGGTGGGTATTAAGTTTGCCGACCCTTATCCTTATAGAATTAGATTTTGTACAGGGGGTTGATATGAAGTTCGCTTCATTGATGTTTTTCAGCAGCTTAATTTGGTGTGCCGCATGCAGTAGTGTGTTTGGTCAAACGGTATTGCAGTATGGTTTTGACGCGACTTCCGGAAGCGTGACTGTACCGATAACCGATGACAGCGGTGCCGGTAATCATGGCGTGGCACTGCTTCACGGCGGCGATGCACCAACTTACAGCAGTGATATTCCGGCCAGCACCCAGTTTGTCACCGGAATCGGCTCGATTGATTTTTCCGGGACTTCGACGGCGATTTCAACGGCTGTCTCGGAAGGTGTCGGTTCCGGGCAGGGTATTCTGACTGCGGCCGAAGTAGCTGCCGCCGGCGGGTTTACGATGGAAGTCTGGGTGAAAAATGCGACCGGCAGCAGCGGAAGTCCGGCTGCACTGGGGATGTTCGGCGGGCACAAACTGATCGCCAACGGCACCCGTGTTGGCTATCTGCATGGCGATAATGATAACGACCAATCGTGGCTGATTGACTACGATACATCCGACTGGGTGCATCTGGCGGTGACACTGGAAACGACTGACCCGGATGCGAAAGTCTTCACAAATATTACCTCTTATGTGAATGGTACGCCGATTCATTCCGGCAGTCATACGATGGGTTGGTGGCTGGATCGCGCGACGTCCGTCGGAAATCACCAGTATGCGGACTGGAATGATTACGAGGGCTTAGTTTACGAACCGCGTATTTCACTGGGGATTCTTTCGCCAAGTGAATTTACCTGTTTGCCGATGCCTACAGCAGCAAGCAATCCTACGCCCGACAACAGCCATTTAAATGTTGCTTCGCCTGTGACATTGCAGTGGTATGCAGGTGCTTTAGCCGAAACTCATCGTGTTTACGTTGGTTCGGACTCGACGAGTTTGTCTTTGCAGGAAGAAGTGGCCGTGGCAAGTTACGATCTTGGCGATCTGGCCGCCGGGACAACCTATTACTGGCGTGTCGATGAAGTTTCGGACAGCGGTGCCGTTGTTGTGCCCGGTGATGTCTGGTTCTTTACGACGGCTCAAGGTTCGACACCGCCGTGTGCAGGCTATGCCAATGACGGCGACATTGACGGCGACTGCGTGGTTGGAATATCTGATTTGACAATTCTGGCTGAGCAGTGGATGGTGGCCGGGGCCTGCCTGACGACACTGGACTGTGCGGATATTGATGGCAGCGAATATGTTGATTTCGGCGATCTGGCTTATATCAGTCGCGATTGGCTCGACAGAGTTGATACGCTGGAACGGCGTAACGTGATTGTTTGGATTGGCGCGCATCCGGATGATGAATATTTTGCCGCAGCGGTTGGACTGGCGAAATATTGTGCCGCCGAAGGCCATCGCGGCGTTTATATCCAAGTGACAAAGGGCGAAGGCGGACGCGACAACCGACCCGGTGAAAATGCTACTGGTTATGCCTTTGGTGAAGTTCGCGGCGAAGAGGCCAAGTTTGTGTCTTCCGGCCTAAACTGCGATATTCGTTTTCTGAACCTCTGGGATGGCCAGGTATCTGGAAGTTCTGCGGCTTTACATGAACGAGTAACTCACTTGATTCGTCAGATTCAGCCGGATGTGGTGATGACTCATGGGCCGGAAGGTGAATATGGCCATATAGATCACAGAGTGATTTCCGCTCAAGTGACAAATGCTGTGATCGATGCGGCCAATCCCAATATGTATCCGGAACAGCTGGTTAATGGCCAAACCGTCTGGGCGACTCCCAAATTTTATCGTATCGTGGACTGGGACAACACCGATCCGATTACTCTGCATATTGACGGTGTCGTTTATTCCGATGTCCTGGAAACAACCTATTACGATTATGCCCGGGTATTGCTGAATACCGGCTATGTCTCGCAGGCGATTAATGATGGCCATACACGTGACCATTGCAGCCTTAGTTTGATCAGCCATAGCATTGCTGCTTACGGTGGCAGTCTGCCGGATGAAACCAGTCTTCTGGACGGATTAGACAATAATTTCATTCGCCCGGTTTGTATTCGAGACTGGCTTATTTGCGGCTCATTTACCGGTCAAAACGGCGATTTAGATTTTGACTATCTGGCCGAAGACGGTGGTGAAACGGCGATTATTCCCACGGTTGGAATGCTCACTGACGGTAAAGAATGGATACAGATCAATAACGACCGTGATCTGGTTGATTTCCATGCAATATATGATGAAGACCACGATACTGTGGCCTACGCCTATGCTGAGATTAACTCGGAAATGCAGCGAGACAGTTTTCTGCGTATCTTCAGTCATGGCGGCATGAAGGTCTTTCTCAACGGACAGTTGGTTCATACGAATCCAATGGACCGCGATTATGACTACGATGATATTGTCCCGATCAGCCTGAATGCAGGCATCAACCATCTGCTGGTCAAGGTCAAGGCCGAGCCGCAGGTTGCTGATCCGGATGACGGTTCGATTTCCAAACCGTGGTGTTTCTTTACTCGCTATGACTAACAGGGTAAAACTTGTTGGAATGTTTTTTTGTAATGAGTTTTGTTTATGATGTGATAATGGCAGGAAATAGGTGTAATCGCTTCGCATTGTATTTTGAATGAAAGGAATCATTATGAGTGTTCTCTTAAAGAAAGGTTTTAAAACGATGATGTTGATTAAGCAGTGTTACGGGAAGTTCGTTTATTTGGCAGTTTTAATGGTGCTCGTGCAATTTAACGCTGCTGCGGCGACAAAAGCTTCTGTGAAGGATGACCCTGCCAAGTCTTGGTGCTATCTGGGTAAATCCACCACGGTTATCGGTGTGCCGTTCGTTCCGGAACCTGTCCAGGTGACATATGACGGTGCGATCTATACACGCAATGCGGAGTTGTGTTTTTTCTATGGCAAAGAGAATGCACCGGCAATGGCAAGACAAAAAACGTTTATGGACGGCTGGATTCCGATTGTTCAATACGACTGGATCGACAACGGCATCAGGTATGAGATTGAGATGTTTTCAGCAATTGTACCTCCGCTCCAATCAGATAACCTTGTTCAATTTGTGAAAATAACGATGAAGAACGTCGGATCCGAAACAGCCTCCGGTATTCTTACCGCCGCGATTCGTAGTTCCGGCGAGATCAACCGAAACGGCGGTACACGCTGGAATATGAAGCCGGGTACAAAATTATCCTTCGATACCAACAGCTTTATGCGAGACGGCAAACTTGTCTATACATTCAGCGAAGGCGCAGTGCGGTTGGCTACGCCGACTTCTCCCTATGAACAGCCTTACACTGGTTCGACATATTCATTGGGAAATCGCAATGAAACCGGGCTTGTCAGGTACAGCAAAGAACTCAAACCGGGACAGACTTACAGCATATCCTTCAAGATGCCGCGCAGTTTCATCTTGGATCCAGATGTTGTCGCATCGGTCAAAAAAGCTGAATACGATATATTCAGAGCCAAAACGATTGCTTATTGGAAAGAGACAATTGAAGGCAGAATGAGCATTTCTATTCCAGAACCGCGCGTCAATGAGAGTTACAAGGCATCGCTGGTTCATCTGCTTCTCGCCACACGCGGTAATAAAGGGCAGGGTAATCGTCAGGGAAGCGGTTTGCCCTATGATCAACTGTTTCTCAATGACTATATTGATATGCTTTTGGCTTACGACCTGTCAGGGATGCCTCAGTTTGCTGAGCCAAATGTTGAGTGGCTATTGAAAAAACAGCACAAGTCCGGGATGTTTATTGACGTCCACAATCGCGGCAATGATGATATTGTGACCTCGCATGGGCAGGGCCTGTTCTGTCTGGCATATCATTACATCATGACGAGAGATGATGACTATGCCCGGAAGGTATATCCCGCGGTCAAAAAAGCGGTCGAATTGATTATCCATGACCATAAAACCAACCAATACGGCTTGATGCGTCCGTCCATTCCCTATGATGCGCCGATGTTAACCGGTCATCACACTTGTCACAATCTGTTCGCATTGACGGCACTTCAGGCGTCCATTCGCATGGCAGCTCTGATAGGCGAAGAGAAAGATGCTTCTGAATGGAGAGAGGCTCAAAAGAGCTATAAGAAAGCAATCATAAGGGCGATTGATGACATTGTCGAAAAAGAAGGATATGTCGCCTCGGGGCTTTACGATTGGGAAGCCGGATGGGTGCAGGGACGTGTCGGATCAGTCAACAGCCATCCGAATCAGGATTGGGAAAATAATCTGCTCGTTTATCCCAGTGAACTGCTTGCACCGGATGATGAACGTGTTGCGAAAACCCTTGCGACGATCCGGAAAAGGAAATATGCCGAAGGCGTCATGACCTATCGCAATGGAATGCACATTCATCAATACGTTACGTTAAATCAGGCCAATCAGTATCTAGCCATCGGTGACCAACCTCATGCGCTGTCCGATTACTATCACGTACTGCTTCACAACGGATCGACACATGAGGGCTTTGAGAATCTGGTGGAACCCTGGACAAGATTGGTCAGCCCCAGTTGTCCGCCTCCTCATGCATGGGCCGCGGCCAAGACAGCATTGTTTACCAGAAACATGATAATTCGCGAGCATGGCGGGCAGGGTGGTCTCAACCCCGACGAGCGAGACATCTATCTATTTTCCCTTATTTCGCCGGCTTGGGTCGCTCCAGGTAAAAAACTGGAAATCCGTAATGCGGCCACGGAAATGGGGACGGTTTCGGCAACAATGACGTTTAACAAAAAGGGAGCCGTCGTCACAGTCAAATCGGATTTCCACACACGTCCCGGCCGTATGGCATTGACCGTTCCTTATTTTGTCGATTTGGTCAGTTGTAAAATTGACGACAGGAAACATAATGAGGTAAAGGGCAGCGTTATTTATTTTTCGCCGGATGCGAAGAAGATTACGTTGAAATGGATTGAAAAGAAGGATGTCCATAACGGCACATACCAAAATCTACTAAAGATGTACCGAAGTGAATACGGGCATATTCAAGACAGAAAGCGTTTCCGTACCGAGCAGCCGCCGGTTCCTGTTCTGACAGACGAGGAACAGAATCATCCGGCGGAAGTTATGAGCTTTGATTTGGTTCGCAAAGCGTTTGAATACGAATACGGACTCCGTTTGAAAGAGACTTCCAAAAAGGCAGGAAAGGTGCTTGAGATCAAAGCTCCGTCGATGAAAATGCCACCACCGCCATCGAAAGTTCGTGTGTCGGCATATGTCGGAGACTATTCTCCGGAAAAGGCCTTTGACGGAAATCGGACAGACCTGAGTTCAAGCTGGCAGACAGATCCATATCCGGCATGGATATCTTTGGACATGGAAAAAGACAAAACAATTAACCACATCAAGGTTTATCCATACTGGGGCGGCGGGCGGTATTATCGCTACACCGTAGAGATATCCGAAGACGGCGAGACCTGGACTCAGGTGGGCGATATGAGTAAAAACACAACGCCTTCCACGCCGGACGGCGACGAATTCAGATTTGACCCTGTTTCGGCACGCTATGTGCGTGTCAACATGTTATACCATAATCTGAATAAGGGCGTCCATGTCGTCGAGATAGAAGTGTTTCCGACGGAAAAATGATATGAAAAGGTGTGGTGTCCAAATGTGCTGAATACAATTACAGTTGATATCATCAGTGTCTTGCTGACAGGACTCAGAGGGTTATCAGCCGTAGGATTAATGTAACGAACTGTGGAGGTGTACTCAAGATGATGAATTATTTTGATGGTTTGCGATTTAAACGACATACATTGAAACAAAGTGCTTTTCAGTGCATGGGTGTTTTAATTTGTTTATTCTCTTCTTGCTTGGTTTATGCCAATTGCTTTGGGCCGGCAGGAGATATGAATAACGACTTCAAAGTAGACTCCTCCGATCTCGTTTGTTTGGCCGAACAATGGCTGATTGCTGACGCTAACAACCTGGACCCGGACGGCAGCGGGTGGTTTGATCTTAGTGATTTGTCAGTTATTGGACGGGAATGGCTAACGGTGCATTCCCCTATTATTATCAGTGAATTCATGGCTTCTAATGACACTACTCATTCGACCGTTGTAGACGGCGTGACAGTCTATCCCGACTGGGTCGAACTGTATAACATGTCTTCTGTGTCAGTATCGTTGGATGGATGGCATTTGACCGACAAAAAGAATAACTTAACGAAGTGGCGGTTTCCCGATGGTATTGTAATGAATCCCTCCCAGACCCTCGTGGTTTTTGCAAGCGACAAAACACTTGCCGAGAATGTCGAGAATTATCCGTATCAAGATGACAGCGGTGCCTGGCATACGAATTTTAGTTTGGATAGTGCCGGTGAATACCTTGCGATTGTACCGTCTAATGAAGTCAGCAGATATGAGTATGCTCCTGAGTATCCTGTGCAGTATTCGAATGTTTCCTATGGACCGGTTTTTTCTGCTGATTGCCTTGCGAGTTATTTTGTCAGCCCGACACCCGGGAGCCATAATGTCGGCGGTGCATCTTATCCGGGGCCGGTTATCACCAACATTACCATAACCCCTGAAAATCCTTCTGTTTCTGATCCGCTTGTGATTACGGCGCAAATCAATCAAACCGCCAATCCAGTCAGCAGCGTTTCCCTTCACTACCGGGTAATGTATGGGGCGGAAGTCATCCTCTCGATGGGCGATAGCGGAAGCAATGGCGACCAAATCGCAGGCGACGGTGTTTATTCAGCTGCAATTGCCCCCGGAGTTGCGCAGGCGGGGCAGATGTTCCGTTGGTATATTACTGCAGACGACGACCAAAGTAACAGAAGTCGCTGGCCTTTGTTCCACGATCCTCTCAATAGCCCGGAATACATGGGCGTTGTTTTTGCTGATCCCACAGTGAATTCGTCTTTACCGGTCCTGTCCTGGTTCGTTCAGGATCCGGTGGCAGCTATGACGGATACCGGTACAAGAGCATCAATTCACTATAACGGGCGATTCTATGATAATATCTTTGTCCGTAGGCGCGGAGCAAGTACGGCCTCTTGGCCAAAACGCAAATTTAAATTTGATTTCAATCAAGGCGATCACTTTGAGTATGACGGTGATCAGCCACGGGTCGAAGAGATCAACCTGCAATCCCATTGGAAGGAGTTGTACACGGGTGGGGGACGGTATCATGCTTCATCTTATATGAGAGAAAATGTATCCTTTCTGTTTATGCAGGATGCGGGTGTGCCGGCATCTAATACTTCGCATCTTCACCTCCGGCAGAATGGGAGTTTTTACGGCCTTTATTCCTTTGTAGAGCAGGTCGATGATATATTTTTGAAACGAAATAAATTGCCCGTTGAGGGTGCCGTTATGTACAAAGCTGTTTCCAGCAGTGCTACACGCTCCAACCTTAGTCCGAATCCATCATCGTCAGTTTACCAGGAGGTTATTCCCGGAGATAATTCTCAGTGGGATAAATTGGTAGCGTTGACAGTTGGAATCGATGAGACCAATCCAAACCGTCGGGAATATGTATTTGATAATATTGACCTGCCTCAGGTGGTCAATGAAATGGCGGCCCATACAATTCTGCTAAACGCGGATCGGTTAGTTAAAAATTATTATATGTATCGGCATCCCGTGACTGGAGAATGGAGCCGTATCCCATGGGATCTGGAAATGGGATGTGGGGTGGATGTAAATCATGATTGCTGTAGATTTCTTTCTCATGAAAATTTTAACAGTCCGCTGTATGGTGACAACAATCATACACAGGGCGTCGGCAATGAATCCACGATGAACTATCTCAATGATGCCATTCTTGATATTCCAGAAACTCGTCAGATGTATATGAGACGCATCCGTACGCTTATAGATGGTTATCTGGATGCCGAAACAGGTTATTTTGAGGGTATGGTTACCGCAATCAAGGCTCAAATTGAACTGGATGCCGATATGGATCATGCAATTTGGGGGGCGGGTGACATTGACCTTGGTGTAGATACCATCATTGCTGATACTTCACCTTACAGCTTTACCGACACATGGCTGCCGACACGACGCACTCAACTCTTTGATACGTATGGTCCTTCGGGCAGCGGCCTGATTCCGGCAGCCCAGACAGCCAATCCGGTCATAACCATTGGCACGGTCGAGTTTAACCCTCCGTCGTTCAATCAGGACGAAGAATTCATTGAGCTTGTCAACAGCAACGCTTACGCGGTTGATATCTCCGGATGGAAACTTACTGACGCGGTTGATTTCACATTTGCACCCGGAACAGTGATTCCGGCGAATGACAATCTCTATATCTCGCCTAATGTCGCAGCCTTCCGCGCCCGCACTGATAGTCCCAAAGGCGGCGAAGGTAATTTTGTCCAAGGCAGTTATAAGGGGCACCTGTCCAGTTGGGGTGAAACAATCAAACTGCTTGATCTTAACAGTAATATGGTAGATACCTTAACCTATTCAGGCAATCCCTCTGACCAGCAGCGCTACCTTCGTGTGACCGAGTTAATGTTCAATCCCGAGGCGGATTCCAATCAGGATCTGGAATATATTGAACTGAAAAATATTGGTACCGTCCCCCTTGACTTGACAGGCGTAAAATTTACCAACGGGATCGATTTTACCTTCGTTCCGCAAACGGAGGAAGTCTCAAATGAAACGCTTGTGTCTATGACAGATTCCTGGAGTTATGAACAGAGCAATATGGATCTGCCGGACGATTGGGTTGGCCCTGGATATGATGATTCCGACTGGCACGAGGGATGCGGGTTATTATATGCTGAAAGTGATTCGCTGCCGGCGCCGAAGAATACTGCTTTGACACTGGGCGCCCGGACTTATTATTTCCGTAAGCATTTTACATTAGATTCCGATTTGGTGGCGGATTCAATCGCTTTTCAATTGGATGTGGTGATCGACGATGGTGCGGTCATCTATCTAAATGGTCAGGAAGCTTATCGTCTTGGTATGCCCGCAGGTACCATTGAACACAGTACATTTTCTTCGCGAAGTGTTGATAATGCGGTGGTTGAAGGTCCTTTCAGCATTGATCCTAATTTACTGGTGGCCGGCGATAATGTGATAGCAGTTGAAGTTCATCAAAGAGCCGATAACAGCAGTGATATTGTGTTTGGACTGTCACTGGATGCCGTGGTTACCAAAACAACAGGCAGCGCGATAATGTCGCTTGAGCCCGGTCAACACCTGTTGCTGGTCAGTAACCAAAGCGCTTTTGAGTCCAAATACGATGCGGGACTTCCTGTGGCAGGCCAGTACACCGGTTTTCTGGATAATGGTGGTGAAAATATCAAACTGGAAGATAAGACCAATAGTACCATTCTTGATTTCAGCTATTCGGACAACTGGTATGTAATTACTGATGGCGAAGGTTTTTCTCTGACGGTCATAGATCCGAGTAATGCTCTAGTGGAGACTTGGGGTCAAAAAGTCGCATGGCGGCCCAGCAGTGCCATAGACGGCACCCCCGGCGTTGATGATCAGGGGAGCTTTGTTGTCGATGGAGCGATTGTCATTAATGAGGTATTAGCACATTCGGACACTATCTCCAGCGACTTTATCGAACTGCATAATACGACCGATGAGGTTATCAATATAGGGGGGTGGTTCCTCAGCGACAGTGATTCAGATCTGATGAAGTACGAGATTCCGCTGGGAACTTCGATTGATCCGAACGGATATATGGTTTTCTATGAAAATACGCATTTCGGAATACTGTCCACCGACCCCGGAGCGCACACGCCATTTGCTTTGAGTGAAAACGGTGAGACCGTTTACCTGTCGTCAGGGCAGGACAGACAACTGACCGGATACAGCGAAACGGAAGAATTTGGCGCTTCGGGACCGGATGTGGCTTTTGGGCGGTATGAGAAGAGTACCGGGGCGTTTAACTTCGTTGCCATGAGCAGCAATACCCCCGGCATCGCCAATGCCTATCCGAAAGTCGGGCCGGTGGTGATTACTGAGATTATGTACCATCCGCAGACCAATGGCGACGCCGAGTATGTGGAGTTGAAAAACATCTCCGGCGAAAATGTGACGCTGTATGATTACACAACGAAAGAGCTGTGGCGTTTTGTCGATGACGCCGGCGATCCGGGAATCGAGTTTTACTTCCCGACAACACCGGTCACCATTGCCGCCGGTCAAACGATACTGCTGATAAAAAATGAAACGGCGTTTAAATCTGAATACGGTGTTAACAGCTTGAATGGTATTACTTGGTACGAATGGATCGACGGTGGCCTCAGCAACGGCGGCGAAAAACCGGAGCTGCAAATGCCCGGTGATGTTAACGCGCAGGGCGTCAGGCAGTACATCCGAATCGACCGTGTCAGTTATGACGATACAGCCCCGTGGCCCACATCGCCGGATGGCACAGGTCAATCGTTGACCAAACCAGCCGACAAAAAAGAACTTTACGGAAACGATGTCCAAAACTGGCAGGCTGCAACACCAACACCGGGGCACTAAAAAGTAAAGAAAGGATCGATTCTTGAAATCGTCGAAACTGTTTTGATAGAAAGGTACTGTCAATGTTAAACCAGACAAAAGTTCTTGTAATGGTGTCATTGTTTTCTGTTGTACTGAATGGCGGGATGCTGATGGCGAAAGGTGAAAAAGAAGAAGCCGATAAGTGTGTCAAGGATAAATTCCGAGTGTCCCGCTTTGCTTTTCGCCATATTGAGTTACCTGTTGACTTGCCGGAGTCTTTTGCAATTTCTGCTGAACATCATGGCAAACAGAAAGAACTGTATTTCTGGAAGCGTTCGGTTCGTTCTGCTGACTATAAAGTTGTGGGCCCCAAAAACGGAAAATATCATCATTTTGATCCCGGCTCTGTGCGCACCTATATCGACACTAATGGAGTTTCCTGAGAGCAGTGCAATAGCCTTGGAGATTCATACAGGTACCGACTACAAAGATTGTAGCCCACTTTTTATCCAAAAATGCCGGTCGAACTCCTCCCTCTAAACCATTACGTTGCTAAATCGCACCTGACGGCTGTGTGCCGCTGGAACAGTACGCAGCCACTGGCGCTATGCGGAGAAAAGAACTTAAGGCTACTCAAGTAAATCAGCCAATGTAACTTTTTCCATAACTCCTACAATAGAATCTTTAAGTTCCTGCCAGATCAGACTGGTTGCACAATCAACACATCCGGAGGTGTGGCTAGCGTGTTCCATACACTCTACAGACTCCATTTGACCTTCTAGGGCCCAGAAAACATCTTTGATAGGAATTTCTGAAGGTGGCTTGGCTAACATATACCCGCCTCGCGGGCCACGCATACTGCGTATAAGCCCCGCCATTTTAAGCATGGCAGTCAACTGCTCAAGATATTTGTTGGAAATATCCTCCTGCTCGGCAATGGCCTTGATTTGTATCGGGCTGTTCCCATAGCCTTTCGCGATTGCAAGAATTGCTTTTATTCCGTACCGAGTTCTTGATGGTAACTTCATTTTGGGTGGCCTCCTTGGTTGTTATTATTTCCTGCTTCTAATCTTGATGGTTCAATTTCTGCCTCATCATTCGCCCCATCTTAAATTTCACAGTCCGCTTGGCTGGCACATGAATTTTTTCCAGGGTTTTGGGGTTTAGGGCATCCCTTTCAGATCGATCTATTACGTCAAATACACCGAAATCACGAAATTCCAAATGGTTCCCTTTGCTCAATTCCATAATGATTTCATCTAGAAATGCTTGGACAATCTTTTTTGCCGTTAAGGATCGAACCTGATGGGTTTTGGCGATTGTGTCAACAATTTCTTTCTTAGTTACATTTGCCATCGTCATTTCCCTAATTTTAAGTCATTAGAATTAAGGCTTTATGAACAATACTCTACAAAGAAACAACACTTTTGGCAAGGATATCAAAAATTTTTAAAAATTTCTATTTTTAGTGTTCAGTTTCGGGTTTCTCATATGCCTTGTAGAATAATAGAGAGGAGAATCAAGGCTTTATCTGACGGCAAAATGCCCCTCAATAGCTTTTTTATGTTGTTTATAATGGCGAAGTTGAGTTGCTCGATGGGCGTTTGACGATTCGCAGAAAACTTTTTGGTAAAGCAGCCCGGTCCTTTTTGAAAAAAGTAGGAGAAAATTATCAATCAATACAGTTGCAGATGCAACTTTATATATAGAACGTAGAGGTACTTTATGCTTGGACTCTGTACTAGGTGGCTCCCGATCTAATAATGCCAGTTTTTGGAAATAATAAAATGATAATGCTCCTTTTAAAGAAGGTAGGCGGCGGCTTATTGGTCTTCTCTGGCCTACCCTTAATTTTTGACGCCTTAAAAATATTAATTTGCCTCCTTCTGCCGTCTGTAATTCATCCCCACCTTGGAAGCACCGCTTCCGCCCTCTACGTAAATTTGAATTACAGGCGGTTTTTATTGATAGTAAATGATACGAATGGGAAAGCAGAACAAAATTACGAAAGGAAGAGTAAATGATGTCCGTTTCGTCGTGCCAAGTTATCCTGTTCCTTGAATTAGTTCCGCAAGTATGAGGTCAAACTTAGTGTCGAGAATTTCAATCGGTATCAACTGCACCGCTTATGAACTTTTTAACCTCTGGATTCAATATCCGTTGCTCTGCTTCGAGACTAATGGATAACGAATCCGTATGTCAGCAAGGATTCACAATCAATTAATGAATTCAATATCCGTATCTTGTTAAGCATGAAATGCCTGCACACAGAATGGGGCGTCTTTGGAAATTTAAACGCGATGAAGTTGATCAATGGGTCAGAGATGGAAAAGCGACAATGGATGTTGATGATTGTAAGCAATAATCAAGGGGTCATAAGATGGCTAGAGCTGATTTATTAACAGACCTCGTTAAATTCGGAATTACCGGAGATAAAAATCGATTTCGAAAAGTAGCAGAGGCAATAATTGCAGAAGAACGGGCCAAAAAACACACCGTTCTTGCAGACAAATTAGAAGAATTACTGCAATCTTCTGATTTACACCCTAAAGCCGTGACCAATGGAAATGGTGTATCATCATTGTCAACTTATAAAGTAGATCAATTTTTGCATGAGATAACCCCACAGAAACGACTGGATGAGCTTGTGCTTCCGCCTGATGTACAGAAAATATGTCGCGGGCTTATAGAGGAACATCATAGAACAGAGCTATTGCGATCCTATAATTTGGAGCCACGGAATCGAATTCTTTTAATAGGACCTCCAGGTAACGGGAAAACTTCAATTGCAGAGGCAATAGCAGAAGCAATGATGATTCCGCTTCTTGCAGTCAGATACGAAGGAGTTGTAGGTGCCTATGGATCAAGAGATGCTTACCTCGAAGCAGACCCGACCATTGAAGCCAAAGCCAAGGATATGGTGAAACACTATCTAACCCACGTGTTCCCCAATGGATATAAAGCACAGATCGTGGCGACATCACGAGAGGCAGCCGTTCGTTACAAGAAACATATTGATGCGGCAATCTCAGCAGCCATTACAGAGTTAGAGCGGTCGAATCCCAATAGTTTGAACATTGATCAACTGAGAAAGATGCAGACCGACGTAATAATATCGGGTGGTCATAGTGATCTGCCTCATCTAAAACAATATTCGAATGAGTCACAACATGAAACCAGCATTAAAAGTTTCAAGGTTGGCTTTGGAGCAGAAGACGAGGAGGAGAATATTACAGGGGATATGGGAATTCTCATTGTCAACAATATGCTCATTACTGGATTTGACGCACCTGTCGAACAGGTCATGTATCTGGATAAGGTAACTACTGATCACAATTTGCTACAAGCGATTGCCCGTGTAAACCGGGTTAGGATGTATGTGAGGAATATATGAAATGAAACGCACATCAAGCTTTTCCAAAACAAAAGAGTCTTCAAATACGCGAAACTATGTGAAAAGAAAAAGACTTAATAGGAGTCCCATTGAATGCCAAAACAATCCTTGAAAGGAAGAAAGTAAACGGTAAAATAACGGAAACGGAGCCAAAATCGTCGCTAAACGAAAATGCTAATGTGCCTCATATTACTTGAAGACGTACACAAATTACCTTTTAACACGATATGATTTTCCATCAAAATGGAAACAAAGATGTGATATCTTAGATCTTGATGAGTCTATTATTAATGCAGGAAAGCCAATAATAGATATTTTGGAGGAATCAAAAAATTGGGCTTTCTCTAAAGATCCCCATTCTGATAATTGGTTGCTTATAGGTGATGTAAATGAGAACTCGACCTTGGACGATGCTGCTGATGATGCTGGCAGGATGGATAAACAGCCATCAGCAGGACGTGATTGAGTTTCTCACGGAAGAGAACAAGATCTTAAAAGAAAAACTTGGTAAGAAACGAATTATCCTCAACGATAATCAACGGATGAGGCTGGCTCGTTTAGGAAAGAAGCTATGTAGGAAAGTTCTTGCTGATGCTTGCTGTACCTTCTCTCCAGATACAATACTCATGTGGCACCGGAAGCTGATTGCCAAGAAGTATGATGGCTCCGGCAATCGTAAGGGTGGCCGCAAACGTATTACTCAAGAGGTCATTGATCTCATCCTCATGCTCGCCCGTAAGAATAAGACCTGGGGTTCCCGACGGATCAAAGGCACCTTAAAGCACTTGGGCTTCAAAGTCTGTCATACCACAATTGACAATATCCTCAAGAAGCACGGCTATGATCCCAGCCCGGATCGAACACGCCGCACAAAGTGGTCTGAATTCCTCAAGGCACACTGGGAATCTCTCGCCGCTAAGGAACAGATTCAGAACGCCGTTGGGGGTATTCTGGATCCTGTCATAGATATCAGAATCAATTGACTGACAATACTTGAGAAGCGTCTTCTGCTCCTTGGCAGTCAGTTCAACTCGAACCATATTGTCAGGATTCAATTGTATCAACTCACATCTCCTCCTTCTTAATTGCCTCATCAACCAAATCGAAGACTTCAGAATTGATTTCTATTTCAAACCACTCCTGAAACATTTCCCAGGTTCTATTCCGGGGCCAGAGTTCGTCATCTGTATACCATCCAAATAATTCAAACCTGAAAATATCGGAGTAGATTTCTTTGACACACTCCAGAGAGTCTTGGACAAAATCAAATTCAGGGATCAGAAATGTTGTATTTTCAGTTGAAATATCTTCGAGGGTATTATCTGAGTTTTCACCGGGAACCGAGTTCAACCAATCCACAAAAGGCTGTTTGGGCCTGATGACGACAACTGTTCGGTTTACGCTTTGCATCTTGGATTCCTTTTATCGACGACTATTAAGTTTTGACAGTAATCTTAATATTTCAAGATACAGCCAGACTAAAGTTATCATTAAGCCAAAAGCAGCGTACCATTCCATATATTTTGGTGCTCCCGTTTCTGCTCCTTGCTCAATAAAATCAAAATCAAGAACAAGATTAAGAGCCGCAATGACAACTACAAAAAGGCTAAAACCAATTCCTATTGGTCCACTGCCATGAATCATAGGGATTTGAATATTAAAAAAGCCTAAAACGATTGACACCAGATATAACAGAGCAATGCCGCCTGTGGCGGCAACGACGCCTAGCTTGAAATTCTCTGTAGCTCTTATTATGCCTGAACGATATGCAAGCAGGAGGCAGGCTAATGTCCCAAAGGTTAGACCCACTGCCTGAATTACAATGCCGGGGAATCTCGCATTTAATGCCGCAGATATTCCACCCAGAAACAATCCTTCCAAAAGGGCATATATGGGTGCTGATATCATGGCCACATTCTTTTTGAAGATCGTAATAATTGCTGTTATAAATCCCCCAATAGCACCCGCTATCGTCCAAGGATAATAATTGGCGGCGATACTAAATAAATGCCATGTCCAAGTTGCCCCCATGACAGCAAGAATAAGCAATATCCCTGTTTTATTGACAGTACCATTAATTGTCATGGCGTTATCTTCATAAGATACTGTAAAAGTATTTGCATTGAGAGCAGGATTGGCTGTTCTCATCATTATTGATATCTCCTATGTCATCAAGAATTTCTACATATTGTCTTAAAATAATTCGGTGGAGATTATAACTGCGAAAAGCCTTATTTGGCAATAGATTTCTTACAGTATGAAATAGCTTTTGAGCATTTGTAAAAAAAGCCGGAAATCTATCTGAAGGGGGCTTCAGGCCGATTGTCTTAAATTTGTTTCAGTTTTTGCAAAGCCTCTTTTCCTCGCTTGGTAGATGACTTTTGTCGACACTAAGTGGACGGTATACCTGGGAAGTTTTTGAATTTCCTTGACTATTTCGGTTTTTTGTGCTATTATTCTCGCTCGTTTACGGTTCGCTCTGCCGAATCCAGCGGAGCTTTGTGGGCCTAATGATTTCCGAAAAAGGTGAAAGATATGGCCCAATTGCACAAACAAGAATCGCAAATTCCTGCATTGGCAGAGTTTGTCGCTAGTGGACTAGAAGACAGCCCAGCAGTGTTTCCCAATCAGCTGAGTGCTTTATTCTTCTGGCTGGCCGTCATTCCCGGAAGTCTTGTGACATTTGGGATTTCATTTCTTTCTTTCAAAAATAAACTTCAAAAAAACAATCTGGCGGACTCTTTGGAAAGGTGAACTTACAGTATGTCAAGGCTGTGATAGTTTGTCTACAAATATTAATTGTGGCTGTTGGAAACTATAAAATCGGGAGATAGGGTTATGAATATCAAATCTTTATGCTATGTATATCTGGCAGCATTGTCACTTTCTCAGGCAATTCATGCCGACACAAGTAAATGTTATGACTCTTATGTATTAAACCATTTTTATAGCCTAACTTGTCCAGTCGAAGGTACAACTGGCATGTTTACTGTTCCAGGTTCTATTAATAGTGATAAGGCTCAAGTGAGACTTTTTGGCGAACCCTTACCTTGGGAGCGTGATAACCTTTGGGTGCAAAGTATGAGAAAAGAACGATATGAAGAAGCATTAATGGAGATTGTGTGTCTGTCCAATTATGGACCTGCTCAAATCAAAGAAATTCAGCGTGTCTTTTTAGATAGGGCACCAGCGCCAATTCGTGACAGTGAATTATATGATATATTAACATTATGGTTTTCTAGTCCTTTGACGGGTCACAGCACTTTAAGTGAACTTCAAAGTTTAGGCGTAGACTCATCTAAAATTAGTTTTGTTTTATCAACGCTTGAAGATCTAAACAATTTATATATTCAGGGGGCGACTCCTCAGCAAGTCGATATATTCCAAGGAACAAGTTTTGCGGTTTATCAGTCTCCTCAGGTCTGGGCAAAGATTGAGGACTGGATTGGTCCTCTAGCAGAAGCAGCATCGATAATAAATGCAGCTCAGGGACTATCTACCGATGTCCGGGATATAGTAACTACAACTTTTTTGGTGTCTTTAATGGCTAATGATGCAGCTCTTGAAAGGCTACAGTTAATTCACAATAACATTCAATCTTCATCTTTGTGGAATGATCCTGCGTTTCAAAATGCTTATTATGCAGTTAAAGACTTTCTTGAAACTTCTAAGACATCTCAGGTAATTCAGGAATTATTTGATAATATTTTGGATCATTTACCAGAACTGACATCTAATTCACTAACACTTGCAGGTGTTTCTGTCGGAAAGATAGCTATTCAGAAGATTATTAGTGCTTCTGCAGTCAAGTTATCTTTTAGAGCGGCAGGCATGTGGTCAATAGGATTGATTGCATTAGACATGGAGTTTCAATTAATTCTTGGCATTGTGAGACAGCTCGAAAATTGTGAGTTAAGCGTAGCATGTTCAACGATAGCATATAATTTATGTTTATGTACTCAATATAGTTGCGAATTACGTGTAATGGCAATGTATGCTTACTGGGTCTGTGCAGGATATGTAATTGAAGCTTTTGACTGGGAACCTTTGCCTTTTTGGAAATTTGGCGATGATACAGTGGAATTGTGGACAGAATCACAGTCATATTTTCGTAGCCTTCTAGATTATGAATACAATTATCAATGTGATGCTTTTCCACCTAATGTCGAAATGATATCCCCAACTGCAGGAGATACAATTTCTGGGATTGTTAATATTGTTGCCTCAGCATACGATGATATTGATGTGCAAGAAGTCAAGTACTATGCCTCAGAAAATGGTAGCACATGGACACAGATAGGAATTGATATTGAAGGAGCCGATGGATGGTCAGTTTCTTTTGATACGACAAGTTTTTCCTATGATGATACATACTGGTTGTCAGCAGAAGCCGTTGATACGTCAGGCAACACCTCACCAAGAGATAATATAAGTATCACTATAGATAACCAAGTCCCGGCACCTCAACTTTATGTTGACCCGGTATCAATAACTTTTGACGGAATATTAGTTGGGCAAGTAGCCCAGGCAGCTTATGTTGTTCAGAATACTGGTACATCTCAAATGTCTTGGCAGGCAAATACATCTCAGTCGTGGATTAGCAATATTTCACCATCAAGCTGGGCGTTTAGTGCCGGAGAATCCAGAGTTGTCACCGTGACTGTAAATACGAATGGATTTTTGGCAGATAACACTTACAATGGAACGATAAAAAACATCTCAAATGGCGGCGATCAAAACGTATCTATTGTTCTTAAAACAACTTCACCAGGCAGTGGTAGTGGATCAACGACTCTTAACCCGACAGAAGATGCCCATATATACCAGCTATATCCAGACACGAACTATAATCAAACAAGAATGCGAATCGGAAAATCTTCAGGTTGGGATTATGCTGGATTATTAAAATTTGATATGTCGTCATTGATGGGGAAAAATGCGGTCATAGAGTCTGCTTATCTTGCCCTTTACTGTGACGGTGTTTATGACCCTGATAACGATTCACAAGAATTCAGGGTATATCGCTCCACCAAGAATTGGAATCAATCAACAGTCACTTATAACAGTAATGGAATTTATTATAACGTAAACGTTCATTCGGATGACTTTATGTGCGATAGTACAGGTTGGATCAGAGATATTGATGTCAAGTCTCATGTGAGTTCGTGGATTGGAGGAAGTGATAACTATGGTTTTATGATTCGACTCCCTTCCCCCTCGAATGGCACGAAATATTGTGACTTTAACTCTTCTGAAAATTCCAATCCTCCTGAACTACATATTCAATATGTCTTAAAAGATGGAATTTTGCCAACTCTCTCTATTACACAGCCCTATGCTGGGCAGATTTTCTATACACCCGATATTGCAGTTTCAGGGACTGCCTATGATGCAAGCGGATTAATGGACATTGAAGTACGTGTGAATAATGGAGTTTGGGCAGATGCTAGTGGTTTGGAATCATGGAGTTTGCCTATAACGCTTATGGAAGGAGGGAATCTTATTGAAGTCAAGGCAACAGATGATACATATGAGAAAAGGACACTTTCTCAATATGTTTACTACTACCCGCCGGATTATATGCTTGGATGCTACCCACCAAATATTATCGTTAAGCAAGGGACCAATGGCAGTGCTTCAGCCTATCTAACGTCGCTGAACACATTTAATTCAAGCATAATGTTGTCTGTTTCAGGACTTCCTTCCGGTTCTGAAGCAACTTTCATGAACAATCCGATAACGCCTACAGACTCAGCAAATATCATATTTGATGCGGACGTCTCGACAGCTACGGGGACTTATCCAATTATAGTAACTGCCAGTGGTGGTGGAGTATCAAATAAATCGCAGACAATTAACTTAGTTGTTCAGGATGGTATGACACCAGATATTTCAATATTAAATCCAACAGCCGAAGCGACTTACATAACGCCAACTCGCAACCTTACCATTAGTGGTACTGCAAGCGATACAGGCTCCGGGATGCTGGCTGCCACAATAAATACAGGTCAGGTTAATACGGGGACACCTGAAAACTGGTCGTTCGATGTATCATTGACAGATGGCTGGAACTCTTTTGCAGTTACGGCTGTCGATGCTCTGGGCAATCAGGCTCAAGATGTAATTTCGATTAAATACATGCCGCCATTGCCTGAGGTGGTGACAGGGCCCAATCCAGAAGCCGGTGCTATGGGAGTACCTGTCAATCCTACTCTTCAGTGGAACACTGCGAGCTATGCAACAAGCTATGATATATATATTGGGCCAACATTAACTGAGGTGCAAGATGCGAATTCTCTTACGGTTGGTATTTATCAGGGCAATGTTACACAAAATACATTTATTCCAGGTGTAATGGCAGGTGAAACTCAACACTTCTGGAGGGTTGACAGCGTAAATATTTCCGGAACAACAGCAGGTAATGTTTGGGGCTTTACGACCTCAATCCCTGTTCTTGTAGGTGACGTTAATGGTGACTTCAAAATTGATATTTTCGACCTGGTAGTTGTGACAGGTTCATATGCACGTAATGTGGGAGATGGACAAAATCCATCATGGAACTATCTCGGAGATGCGTCGGAACCTGACATGGCAGATGTCAATAATGATGGTACGGTTGATATTTTCGATCTTGTTGTGATAAGCAGCCATTTTGGCGAAGAATATCCATAGTTACGTTGATTTTGAAAACTCTTAACAGAACAAAGTTCAATTTCTTGGGAGAATGAAAAATGTCAAAAAATGTTATCTTATTAATGATTGGAATATGTATTTTAGGTGTAAATGCTGAGGCGTTGCAGTATTTAACGATCTCTGATTATGGAAAGCACTATGGACCCGAGTGTGATTATCCCAGTCTTCCAAGTTCAGAAACACAATGGGCTGATGGAAGGGACATGTACCTTAATGTGGTTCTTGTAAACGAACGTAGTTATGATGTTACTCTACAATCGAGGACTACATGGTATAGACCCGATGGAACCCAGCAAGATTCTGATACATTTACAGCAGAAACTTTGCAGTCTGGATACTATGGTTGCTGGTGGTTCAATATGGTAGGTTATCCAACTTGCCCAGGTAATTGGAGATGTGTTCTGGAAATAAGAGAACGCCCTGCAGGAGGTTCTTTTAATAGCTGGCAAACGGCAGTTGATACAAATTTCAACGTTATTGATTCAAAGCCCAGTGCTGACAACCCTTCGCCTTCCAACTCAAATCCTGGCCCCGGGGATGTAATCCAAATTAGTGTAAATGTATCTAATGCTGCTCAATACAACTGGTCTTGGAGTGATAATGGTGCAGGTGGAACTTTCAATCCTCAAAGCGGTAATACTAATAACGACTGCCCTGGGACTTATCAAAATATTACCAATTACACAGTTCCTCAAAGTCCTGGCCAGAGTATAAAAATTACGTTTACGGCTAGTAATTCGCGTGGAAGTGATATTGAAAATAAATATATTTCAGTGAAAAATGTCTATACGCTAAGTACTACTGTTAATCCGTATGGAGTAGGAACTGTAGATCCATCAGGAGGTGAATATCTGGAAGGAACAAATGTGCCATTATCTGCAACTTCGACAAATCCTTACTATGAATTTGACTATTGGAGTGGTGATGCTTCTGGAACTAATTCAACTACAAGTGTTACAATGAATACCAATAAAGCAGTTACTGCAAATTTCAGACTGAAAACTTATACATTAACAACTGAAGTGTCTCCTCCTGGTGTTGGTTCCATTATACTTAGTCCTGATGGAGGATCTTATCAAGCAGGAAGAAACGTCACAGCTGTTGCACAATCTACATCTTCTGAGTACATTTTTGATCATTGGGAAATTGATTTGTCAGGCTCTAATTCAACCGAAAATATTACGATGGATGCTAATAAGTCAATTAGGGCCGTTTTTGTTTTGAAGGAATGGCAACTGACGACAAATATCGATCCTCCAGAAGCGGGTAGCATTGTTCCCTCAAATGGTAATTATACCCATGGAACAGCCCTAGATCTTGACGCACAAGCAAATTCCGGATGGGAGTTTTCTAATTGGAGCGGAGATGCCACTGGAACGGAAAATCCATTTAGACTTACAATGGATTCTCACAAATCAGTGACTGCCCACTTTACACTTATTGAATACACTCTTACTATAGAACCAAGCACCGGGGGGTATGTTGACCTCAGTCCTTCAGGTGGAGTATATAGCTATGGTACAACTGTCATATTGACACCACAGCACAATACGGGTTACGCTTTTGACCATTGGGACACTGACCCCGCTTACAGAGTTCCTACCGAAACATCTCCCGGTTCTGGTTCTTACGAAATTGTTGCCGATGGTGATTTAACTGTAAAACCGGTATTTATAGTAGACTCAACGACTGAATTAAGTTTGCAGCCTTCCTATCAAGAAGCTGCAATGGGAAATAACTTTACCGTAGATGTTCAAATTGCCAATGTAGAAAATCTATACGGTCACGAAATAGATATATCTTTCGATCCTAATGTTTTAGAGGTGTTATCTGTGACTCAAGGTGATTTTTTGAGCCAAGGAGGTGTAGATCCGGTATATTGGCAGCCGCCAACCATTGATAATGTTAATGGGCGTATCATTGATATTGTCAATGTTCGAATAACGCCAGGAGTAGGCATTAATGGATCGGGAATATTAGCATCAATTGAGTTTCATGAAAAATCTGAAAGTACTGAAGACTATAATACTCAAATAGATTTTGATGTTGTAGAGACTAAACTGTCAGATCCTGCAGCAAATCAATTGCCGGTGTTAACATATGTTTCTGCTGTAATTGATGCTCTATATAACCAAGGGCTTCTTGGTGATTTCGATAATGACAATGACGTTGATTTGGCAGACTTTGGAATATTCTCAGCATCGTGGAATACTTCAAGTGGTGATCCAGCTTGGAATCAGGATTGTGATATGAATGTTCCTCCTGATAGCGCTATTGACATTTTAGACTTATTAGTTTTTGCAAATAATTGGTTGGCAAGAATATTTGATGAGGGCTTTGAATCAGGGGGCTTTTCTACTTTTAACTGGCAACATTCAGGGGCAGCTTATTGGAATGTCGTAACCGATGCTGCATATGAGGGAACATATTCCGCAAAGTCTGGATCTATATCTGATGACCAACAAAGTATTCTTGAAGTTACTACAATTGCGGAAACGAACACCTTTAGTTTTTCTAGCCGCATATCTAGTGAACTGGACTACGACTTTTTAGTATTCTACATTGACGGCAAGAAGAAATGGGAAGGTTCTGGAGAACAGAATTGGAGTGACCATCTATTCACTGTGACTGCAGGTAACCAGTATACATTTAAATGGGCATATGAAAAGGATGCCTCAGACAGTAGCGGGTCAGATTGCGCTTGGATCGATTCGATACATTTTGTTGAATAAACAGAACAGGCAATGACAAGTAGCAATTGGAATGTGACATGTTATTACAAAAATAATAAGGGGTGTCTGTGCTGCCCCTTATTATTTCTATTTCATTTAATACTTAGAGAAATTTTTGTGATATGACGATTGGATATTGAAAATACGACACCCGAAGTTGATTTGATGGGCTGAAAGATTTGGCTGGTTTGTTTCTACTAAGCTTTTTCTAATTAATCAAGGATTTTTCCTGGAATGTAGAAATGTCAATTTGGCGGTAATGTATATGAAAACTCAACCTTGGACAATATTGTTGGTGATGCTGGCTGGATGGCTTAACCGGCATCAGCAGGATGTAATCGAGTATCTGAAAGAAGAGAATAAAATCTTACATGAAAAAATCGGGACCAAAAGAATCCTTCTAAATGATAAGCAAAAGATTCGGCTTTCTCGATTGGCTAAGAAGTTGGGCAGAAAGGTATTGGAAGATGCCTGCTGTGCCTTTTCCCCAGATACTTTACTTGGCTGGCATAGAAAAATGGTTGCCAGGAAATACGATGGCTCTGACAAACGGAAGGGCGGCAGGAACCGCATTGCTCCCGAAGTAGAGGCTCTTATTATCATGCTGGCCCGAAAGAACAAGACTTGGGGTTCCAGAAGAATCAAAGGAGCATTAAAACACCTTGGCTATAAAGTGTGCCATACTACTATTGACAAAGTTCTATTAAGAAATGGTTATGATCCCAGTCCCGACCGGGGCAGAAGAACTCAATGGTCAGAATTTCTCAAATCTCACTGGGAATCTCTGGCGGCCATCGATTTCTTCACACAGGAAATTTATACTTGGGCGGGATTAACTCGGTATTATGTCCTGGTTTGTATTGACTATTCGACTCGCAAGGTAGAGGTGGTTGGCATCTCTCAACAGCCTCATGGGGCATGGATGAAGCAGATGGCCCGCAATTTAACAGATCCTTTCAGTGGCTTCTTGAAGGATAAAAAGTATTTCATCCATGACCGAGAACCTTTATTCACGAAAGAGTTCAGGGATATTCTCAAAGATTCCGGGGTAAAGCCAATTCGCACTCTCCCGATGTCACCTCATTTGAATTGCGTGATTGAGAGATTTATAAAAACTATAAAAACCGAATGTTTAAACAGAATGCTGATCTTCGGAGAGCGTCATTTAGAATATATTACTTTCGAATTTGTAACACATTATCACACGGAGCGTCCGCACCAGGGGCTGGATAACGAAATCATTGAACCACCTCCCCAAGGAACCGGAGAAATTGTCTGCCGAGAGCGGCTCGGTGGACTTTTGAAGTCATATAGGAGGGCCGCATGAGATGTAAGATGAACAAGTTGACATTACTCAGGAGGCCGGATTTGACTCAATTAACTGAGATTGGAATAGCTTCAGTTAATTGATTGTGAGAAACATTTGAAGGGGGGATAAGTGCGTATCTGATGAGCTCTAAAATTCAGGTATAGGTTAATCCAAGTCTACTGTTTGCAACAGAATTTGCAACAGAGATGCTCGTCCAGGCTTCGGTTAGCCTTCGGTTGTGCTACGGTTGCCGTCATAAGTCTTTTTCGTTCAATTGTTAATCGTTTATTCACAAGTACTTACAAAACCCTTGAACGGACTGAAAATCCGTGTGTCGGCGGTTCAGGAATGGATATCTTTCAGATATACCGATGGAGTCAAATTTCTGCACGAATCCTGCGAAGCATATTGGTTGCTTATTGCAATCTCCAGCCACCACAGAAAAGAGCTTTTTCAAGTATGGGAGTTGAAAGTCAAAGATGAAAAATCAGCAA
>JANQGW010000157.1 GCA_028282905.1 Sedimentisphaerales bacterium
ACAGAAGAAAGTATAATCAGAAAAAACATGCTAACCGGAAGTCAAAATCGTCAAAAGTCTCTACTGACTAACTGTCCCATTTTGGTTGAAACGGTACACCTAAAAACAACCGTCAATGAGAATATAGGGGAATTATGAAGCCAAAACAATTTACATCAGTAATGGTAATGTGTGCAATATATCTGATGGGTTCAATAGGATGTGCGAAAGAGTATCATGTTTCTGTTAACGACAGTGACAAACAATTAGATCTGTTAGAGAACCATATGATTGAAACTCAATACGCCTTCTTTGAGATAGACGATAAGGGCTTTATCACTTCGATCATCGCTAAACAGTCTAAAAAGGAGTACAGTCCTGCCGGCCACCCGTCCCCACTGATGAGTCTGCATGAGGGCGGGAAGCTGATTGCACCGCAGTCTGCTTCTTTTGATACGTCTGGACAAACGGTATCACTCAACTATCCCAACGATGTGATCGCCGTTGTCAAGATTGAAGCTCAAGAGAAATATCTTCGCCTCCAGTTAGAGTCGTTGACTCCTCGCGGCAATGTGGATGCGATTGTCTGGGGTCCGCTGAACACCACTGTCAAGGGCCTGCTCGGTGATATCATCGGTGTGGTGCGTGATCCAAAACAAAACTGGGCTATTGGGATGATGGGACTGGACGACAACACCATCACCGGTTTGCCTGTAGATGGTGACTGCTATAACATGCACTACTACATTCATTCACCCGATTCGGAAAAGCACCCGATTCCCCCCGAATATAAGGAGGGACAGAAATTCAATATCGGCGGTGACGGCCACAATGATGTGGCGTTCTATTCAAAACCGGAGCATTACTTCCAAATTGCCACTGGTAATGCGATTGAGATCAAGCCTGAATTCGGCACCTCCATCGCCTACAATGCCCGCGACCGCCGCAAACCCCGTACCGTCTTTTACTCACTGCTGTCCATGATGGAAAACTATAAGGCAAAGCACCAGCAGGTCGATCCGGTCGATGTGGATTTCATCGGTTCCGCGATTGCGATCTATGCCTGTCCTGACGATAAAGGTCTCAATACCATTGAGTCTATTGTCCTTGCCGAAGGGCTTCCGCACCCTGAAATTGACGGTAAATGGATCAAAGATCCATCTTCATTCAGGCCGGATATCGCTTGGACTGGTCCTCAGACCAAGCTGATTGAATATGCCAATGTTCTCGGCCTGAAAGCTGTTCAGGATGAAGGTATCGGGGAGTACTATCCTAATCCGGCCAATCGATTTGCGGGCAAAAAAGTCACTGTTGACGGCAAGATAATGAGCATCAGAGAATTTACGGATATGACAAATGCCCACGGCATTGCCTATGGTTTGCATACGCTTTGCGCTTTCCTGCAGCCCCATACCAGTTATGTGACACCGGTTCCGCATCCGAATCTGCAGGCGGTCTGCCGAACCAAACTGGCTGAACCCGTCAGCGAGACAGACACCTCTATTACCGTTGCCGACCCTGTCTTTCTTGCCGAACAAGGAACTTGGCACAACAGAAACAAAGTCAATGTTATTCGCATCGGCACCGAATTGATGACCTACAACAGTCTTAGCAAGAAAGCCCCCTGGGTGCTGAACGGAGTCAAACGCGGACAGTATAAAACCAGTGTGTCAGCCCATTCGGCAGGAGATGAGCTTGTAAAGCTGCAGATGAACTGCTATCAAGGTTTTGTTCCTGACATGAAACTGACCCTTGAGATTGCTGATTATTATGCCCAATTGATGTACGACGGCGGCATGGAATACATTGACTTTGATGGCCTGGAGTCCTTTGTTTACCAGAATCATGGTTATTATGCCATGAGGATCTTCTTCCGTCGCCTTTACGATACGTATGCCGAACTCAGCGGCGGTAAGGTTCCGAAGGTGATGGCTTCCTGTGTCTTTCCGGGAGGCTGGCACTATCAGACAGTTTGCAATATCGGCGGCGGTAATCGTATGTTTGACCCGATCAACAATAAATGGGGAATCCAAGGCAAAGACTTTTTCTACGGCTGGGGCAACAATTACTTTCCTCCTACTTTCGGCATTCAGCAGTTCAACAACGCCTGGACCCTCTACGATATTCAAAACCTGCAGGCCAAATCCATTGGCTTTGATGCTACGTACATGCTGGGACTGAGCGAGAATGTTGAAAACTGTCCCGAAAAGGATGCTCTCTTTAAGGCCTTCCGGACCTGGGAAGATGCCCGTATTGCCAATGTCTTTACCAAGGCACATAAACAGAAGCTCAAAGACCTGGACTACAAGTTCCATCTTGAACAGACCGGCGAAAAAGCCTTTACCCTTTACCCGGTCAAAGAAATAAGGAAGAGTGTTACTAGTGGTGACCAAGTCATTAATGTTACAAATCCATACTCGGATCAGCCTCTGCAGGCAGCGATCCGTATCCATCACGGCACAGCCGAGGGGGTCGTTGTGACGCTGTCTGACGGCACCCAAATTAAAACTGGTAACGTGTTAAGTGACGGCGAATACATCATCATTAACGGTGATCAGGCTCATCTGGCAAATAAACACCGGCAGAAAAAAGCCGACTTGGAACTCAGCCGTCCTGCAGTATTGCCGGCCGGAGAGTGTCAGTTCAGGATGACAACAAGCCCCGGAATTAACTGGAGCCTGACGGTATGGACATTGGGTGAAGCTGAAAATGTTGGTTAAGGATAATCTCTCCAAGCTCTGGAATCGTATGTCATCGGGCAGTTATTTCCCATCAGCTGTTCGACGTGCTGTTATTCCTAAAACTGTTGGAAGTTTTCAGTCTGTAAATATGCGATTTGTTCATTTAATGCTGTTTGTTATTCTTTGTATTGGAAGAAGCGGTGCGCAAATGAAAGTTCCAATAATAAACTGTTCTTCACAAGCCGGTTTTCGTGAAAAGCTGGCAGCAAAAGAAATCCGCCGCTATGTCTTCTTACGGTCAGGAGAATTGCTTCCGATCGTCGAAGAAGCGAATAAAGCCAATGGCAGTGGGATCGTACTCAAGGTGAATTCTTCACTTGCCTCGCAGCAATACCGCCTGAAAACTCAGGGCCGGAAACTCACCATTAGCGGCGGCAGTGATGTTGCGCTGCTGTATGGGGCTTATCATTTTATTGAAAAGCTGGGTGTCCGATTCTATCTGCATGGGGATGTAATTCCGGATGAGAAGATGGATTTTATAATTCCAGATTTAGATGAAACCCACACGCCTTTATTTGAAACGCGTGGTATTTTGCCGTTTCATGATTTTCCCGAGGGTCCCGACTGGTGGAATGCTGAGGATTATAAGTTCTATCTGAGTCAAATGACCAAGATGCGGATGAATTTCATTGGCTTGCACTGCTATCCGAATGTTCCTTGGGGACCGGAACCCACCGTCTGGATGGGATTGTCGGAGGATGTGAAAGAAGACGGCACTGTCAAATTCAGCTATCCGGCATCCTATCATACCTCAGAGCGACTCAATGGTTACGGTGAAAACAGCGGATCAAAAAAACGCTGGTGGGGCTATTCTGCGACACCCACATCCCAGTTTTCTGCCGGCGCCGACCAGATATTTGAAAAAGACAACTATGGCCCCGATTGTATGGGTGATCATATCTATCGAAACCTGACGCCTGACACGTCCAACGACGTATTTAATATGACGGGCAAACTGTATAATGACATATTCACCTACGCCGGAAAACTCGGTGTCAAAACTGCAATGGGTACTGAGACTCCTCTCTTACTTCCTGACGAAGTCAAGATGCACCTTCGGGAGAAGGGCTTGAAATCCGATGACCCGGATACATTAGAGCTGATATATGAAGGTATGTTCAAACGCATGAGCCGGTCATTTCCGCTGGATTATTACTGGGCCTGGACGCCGGAAGGATGGCTCTCTCCTCAATCGCAGTCGGAAATTGATAAGGTACTGAATGAATTCCGGATTGCCAATCAGGTCATCGATATACTGGGAAATCCGTTCACCTTCGCTACCTGCGGTTGGGTCATGGGGCCGGTTCAAAAGCCCATGCTGTTTGATCAGGCGCTGGATAAAGACGCGCCGATAAGTTGTATCACCAGCTGGCTCGGGGCTTCACGCCTGAACAGCACCTTTAGTGGAATCAAAGATCGGCCGAAGTGGGCGATTCCGTGGATTGAAGATGATACAGCGATGATATCACCTCAGTTATGGGTAGGACGTTTGCGGCGTGACGCCTCGGACGCTTATGCCTATGGCTGCACGGGGCTGATGGGCATTCATTGGCGGACAAAGATTTTGGCTCCTAATTTCGCTACACTGGCCGCTGCTGGCTGGCAGCAGAAATGGCATCCTACCAAAGAAAGCCAAGTGGCGAAAAGCGTTGAAATAACAGAAGGGTGCTTGGGCGGCTACGTTACAAACTTCCCAGACAAGAATATTAATGGGACTGAGCAGGATGCGATTTATCAGTCCTGTCGGTACAACCTGAATGGATACCGCCTCCAGATTCCCAACGGCACCTTTACAGTAACTATGAAATTTTGTGAAACGTATTATACCGAGCCGAGAAAACGTGTATTTGATGTGAAGGTAGCGGGAAATACAGTCGCAGCAAAGCTGGATGTATTTGCCGAAGTCGGTCCTCTCAAGTCTTATGATCTTGTAGTCAATGATATTAAAGTCAGCAATGGAGCTCTTGAAATTGCATTTGATAAGATTGTGGAGTTCCCTTTTATTTCGGCCATCGTTATTGAGGGGAAAACGGACGATCTCAACCAGATCAAGGGTACATCTTTCAAACGCAAGATAAACTGCGGCGGCAAGGCCTGGAACGATTATGAGGCCGATCTTGACCCGCTGAAAAGTACGGGGACAGCATCGACCGGGCCTCGCGATTTGCCCTGTGACGACTTTTATCTTGATTGGTGTCGTTCAGAGTTTGGTGCTCAGGCCAGTAAACAGCTTGCTGGAATATTTCTCAGCATCGATTCCGGCGGTCCTTTGGAAGCCCATTCCTTCGAGGGGGCTTGGCCGCGGAAAATGCCATTACCTTCTGTCTGGATCGATGGGCCGGGGGGAATTCGTGTGGACAAGAGCCCATGGGAGCAGGTGAAAAAAGACTATGAATTCGTCGATAAAATGGTAGCATTGAGGTCTGAAATCAAGGGGAAGGGAAATCTTTCACGATTTGATTACTGGCTTAACAGCTTCCGATTCCTGAAAACAATGGGGCGGCTTAGCTGCACTCGCGGTGAACTTGATAAGGTGATGGAAGCGGCTAAAGAGGAGGCGGATTCTGGCCGGAAGAAGAAAATGGCTGAAGAACAGGGTTTGCCATTACGTATTAAACTATCCCGGCTGTGGGAAGAAATGATGACCTATCAACTTGCAGCCTCCGATACTCCCGGCGAACTGGGTACAATTGCCAATCTCGAACAGCACAATAGGCGAAATCTGAACTATTTGGACCTTCATGATGCGACATTGGAAAAGCTTCTGGGTCGACAACTGCCCCGAGAGGCAGCGGTTGGAAATACTTATAGGGCAGCGCCAAGGGTCATCGTCCCATCGCCGTGTTCCTGGTTAAACGAAAATGAGACATTGAACCAGAAGATTATCATATTGGATACAGGCAAGCCTGGTGATGCTGCGTTTTACTGGCGGGAACTGGGAGAAACAAAGTATAACAAAATCTCTCTCGAACATGTTAATCGTGGAGTATATACAGTCAGATTGCCTTCAGCTGAAAGCGATTATGAATACTATATCCGTGTAGCATCGCACACGGGAAAAGAACTGGTGTTTCCAGTGACGGCACCGGAAATTAATCAGACAGTTTTGGTAGTGAGCGACAAATGAAGGAGGTGGTCGGGGCCAGCAAGTTCGCAGAGGTTTCCATGCTATAAATTTGTTGGTAATTAAACCGATATTTTGAATCCCTGATTGCATAGAATTTTATAAGGGCGAAAAAATGATAGAGAAGAAAATGAAAAAACAAATGATAGTGACAGCGGCGCTGTGTTTAATCACATTTCTTTGTTCTGCCGTTTCTTCACAGCCAAATCCAAACAGCAAGGAAAAACGGGTTGATATCTGCTTGGTGAATGATACTGAAGTCGAAAAGGCACCCGAGGTCATCACTGCCCAATCAGGTGGAATTTCCTATAAGCTTGAGTGTGTTGGTCAGCCGAAACATGCAAAGGATAAGCCTGAGGGGTTGAATGCGGCAGGCTCACTTTTCTTTAACGGTGACAGTCAGTATCACGTCAAGCAGAATATCATGCCTCTGGCAGACAACTTCAGCCTGGAGGTTTATGTAAAAGCCGAAGAGAAGAATCATCCAGGCCTGCATGCGGCCGTGGCTCACGGTGACGGCCGAGGCGGCTACATGCTTGCTCAGCAGAATGACCAGTGGGTTTGTTTTGTCGGCGGCCGCGGGGCCGTCGGATTTGGTCAGGTGACCGCCGGTCAGTGGGAGCACCTTAAGATTACAGTAAAAACTGGGACTTTAACACTGTTCCGTAACGGCAGTCAGGTCGCCACCTCTGATAAGGTTTTTGCTCCGACCCAGAACTTCAGTATTGGGGGCGTCGGCGGCCACCATAAAGAATCCTTTTCAGGCAATATCGCCGCAGTCGGGCTTTCCAGCCGGCAGATTATCCCCGCTGCTTATATTAACACCTGGCTGATTTCCGATGCCTCTCCTGTCGGCACGGTAAAATCTGCCGATGAGATTAAAACATGGCGATATTTTGACGACCGACTTTTCAGCCGGAACTATGACGATTATCAGGACCTGCGAAGCTATCTTACGGTACTGTGTAAACAGAAGGCGGATTCCGTTGAAGTCTGGGCTAGGACACATGTTTACAGCCCCACGGAAACAGACTGTCAACTGTGTATAGGAGCAGACAACGAATGCGACGCTTTTTTGAATGGTCAAAGGATTGGCGGAAGCAACAAATCCAATCCGGACCGGGATAGCCTCAAATGGCCCGTTAAACTGATCAACGGCTGGAATGAGCTTGTTGTACGCGTGGGTAACCGAAAAGATGGACGTTTGGGCTTCTATGCGAGGCTGACCGACTCCGATAACGGCGCATTAACGGGGCTCATTATATCCCCTGAAGGAGGGCAGGGCAGGCTGCGCATCGTTACGCGGGAGATGAACCAGTATCCGGATACTGTCCTTCCCGCGGCCTGGTGTGAGTGGCCCTATGTGCGAATGGAGCCGCTGGAAATGGTTTCGCCTGCACGCTTCCCTGTCCGCTCTCGTCGCGCTCATGGCTCAGCTTTTGTCCTTTGTGCGGCTGGCGGAAAAGCCCCCTACAGCTGGACGATCACGAAAGGGGAACTTCCGAAAGGAATTATGCTCAAAGGTGACGGTGTGTTTTCAGGGACGGTTTCTTCCGAGTCCAAACCGGGCAACTATATCTTTACCGTTTCGGTCACTGACATGTCGGGGATCGCTGCTGAGAAAAAAATGGTTATCAAACTCAACGAACGCCCCAACAAGCGTGCCGAAGAACAACGCCTGATTGGGCTGATTCACCGTCCCGAACACACCCCGGAAGGCGGCTTTGATGATGTGGCGCTGTTGATGAAACGCCAAGGGTATCAGATGGGCATGGTAATCGGCTACAACAATGGGGCTCATACCTACCGCTGGCCGACGAAAACAGGTTTTCGACCATTGAATGGCAGGCACCCTGACGCGCCGCCGATAGAGGACATTGTCACCCCGTATAAGAAAGCCCTGGAAAAACAGGGATTGGATTTTGGATTCTACATGGGAAACTTCAACGGTCCCAATCATGATGGTGCCGATGGCATGGTGCGTGTCTTTGAGGAAGTAATCGACGCCTTTTCGCCCAGACTGATTTACCTGGACTGGGCCTTATGGCAGGGCACTTCACTTGATGCAGCTTTCAGTGCGGTACGTGCCCGTGACCCTTACTGTGTTCTGCTGGTCAATCAAGCACAGGCCAACTGTTTTGGCAATGGTGATTGGGATCTGACCTGCATGGAAGGCTGGGGTGCGTGGGGCGGAGGCGCTTGGCACGCTTGGCCCTATGAACTGAAATGGCCCAAAAAGCACTCGATGGAAACCTGGCGTCTTCTGCCGGATCCAAACTATGAATGTACGCCTGGCCTGGAATGTGACTGGCAGCAAATTATGCGGGTCACTCTATCGATTATTTGCGAAGGATATATCGCTGATATCGACCACTCGCCAACGACTGCCCGAAAACATACCTATATTACCGATCGTCTAAAGGATCTTGAAGAGTCCCATGTCATGCGTGCTCACAGGAAGATGGCTGACTGGACTAATCCGAAGGGACAACCGCCGCTTTATACCGCTTATACGCACTGTAACCCAGGCCCGGTTCAGGGGCAAAAGTGGGGTTATAGCACGATCAGTCTGGACGGGAAGACCGTCTATCTGCATGTGATGAAAAACCAGCGGGGTAAAAGCGGAATGCCCGAAGACGGCAAGCTCATTCTGAAGGATTTTAACATGAAAATACGGGCTGCCACGTGCATGAACAATGGCCTTCGAGTTCCCTTTGCTGTTACTGGCACAGATGCAATTCTCGATGCTTCAGCCATCCCTGCCGATCCGGTGGATACCATCATCCAACTCGATATCGACCGTCAAGGATAATGAATTGTGATGATATGCAATTCATATATCCCTCCTCCGTATTTACATTCTCTAAGTCAGCACCTGCAAGGTATATTCACCTGCTTGTGTATAAATAGCTTAAAATATTTTAATGATTATATGTCCAATTTGCCTCGACAATTTTAATACTATACGAGAGGCTTTAGTTTTTGGTAGAAAAAGAGTATATAGACAAAGAATGACTTTGTCTCATGCGAAATTATCAAGTATGATAAAACGAGCGACAATAAAAGATATTGCTAAAGAGGCTGGTGTTTCACATCCTTTAGTGAGCACTGTACTAAACGGTAGAAAGAACTCTATCAAGTGCAGTGACGAAACGCGTCGTCGTATACTAAAAATTGCAAAAAGACGTGATTACAAACCAAGTATTTCGGCACGCAGTCTAAGAAGGCAAAAGTCGTATTTAATTGGAATTTTGTTTTCTTCTGTCAATTATAGCATCATGTCCGATTTTTTCCATGGATTCCAAAAGCAACTTTCGAAGCAAGGCTATTCGCCGGTTATATTTGTCCACAATAGTCCAGAGGAAGAGTATGAATATCTACAACGTTGTATTGAGCGAGAGGTGGACGGATTGATCGTGAATTCTGCGGTGACCAATGAAGGAACACCGAATAAAGAAACGATTGCCAAGCTCTCTGCCAAAATTCCAATAGTTGAAATTTTTGGATGTGAGGTTGATGGTGTCGCATCACTGACGTTGGATTATTATTCGGGTGCCCTGAATGCGACAAAATATCTGATAAAAGAAGGTCATGAGAAGATCGCCTTATATACTCATAACCGTGTCCATATGCACGAGAACGTTCCCGGGCTTTTTTTTAATGCTGCCCGATACCAACAAGGTTATCTTCAAGCTATCAAAGAAGCCGGCTTGCCTGAAATATTGGTGACCCATTCGATTTCTGATGATTTATCGACAGAAGGGTATTGTTTTGATGGTGCATATCAATCCGCCGGTACAATTTTAGAACACCCGGAAAAACCTACAGCAATCCTTTGTATGGACAGGGAAGAAGTTGATGGAATCATGTTTCACCTTGGTCAGAATGATGATTATAAGAATAGGAAAGTTCATATCATCAGTATGCTTACTTCATCATATTCTCGCATCGGACAGTGTAAAATTTCTACTCTTGCACTTCCGATTTTTACGATGGGAATGGAAGCTGCGAACTCAATATTTAATTTGATCAATGGCCAAGAGAGCGAAGATTGCGCCTTTGCTTTTCGAATAATTGAATAACGAATAAGCTACAGTAGTTTGCCCATTAGGACTTGTTCTAGTTTGACTCTCAAATTACTTGACTCTTGGATATAATACTTCTTCCTTGCTTGGCGGTATTGGATTTTTCTAAGGGTGTGAATTCAATAGTAATGATTATTTCGATGTGATATGTATAGACAGGTGGGACCACAAAAAAAGCAGAAACTGATAAACTCAAGAGAAGAAGCAGAGGAGAATAATGATTAAATTTAGCTGCAATGAATGCGGCAAGTCTTATCGTGTTCCTGATGAGTACGCTGGAAAACGTGTCAGGTGCAAAGGTTGCAGTCAAGTCACTGCGATTCCCCAAGTGGAAGATATCACTTTGGGTAGTGGTGAAAGTGTCGCTGCGTACAATAACCTTCTGAAAGAGTTGGCAAAGGCTGAAAAAACAGAACCGACTATAGAGATTGAGTCATGAACCATCATTTTATTTAATTCCATTTCAACACTTGCTTCTTTACAGTCCAATTTTCTAAGTTGAACCGAGGTAAAAGTTCCCAGTAAAGATCCCATTGAGGTGGATATATCTATCGATGGTCAAGTGATAGGTAATTAAGGTCTACTCTACTAGTATAAGTGGGTTAATCTCATTGGAGTAGATTAAGAACAGATATTTGGGTAATATGTATGCAGATCGATGAGCGCCAAATAGATGGATAAAGAGTGACATTCAAGATAGGATAGAAGATGCATTGGATTGATTGGCTGGTGATCGCTACTTACTTTGCGGGTTTGATTTGCGTTGTCTGGTGGTCGTCGAAAAAACAGGACACAACCAAAGATTACTTTCTTGCAGGGCGAAACATTGGCTGGTTTGCGGTGGGGGCCTCGCTGTTTGCTTCCAACATCGGCTCAGAACATATTGTCGGCCTTGCCGGCAATGGCGTAAGTAGCGGTATGGCTATGGCTCACTGGGAACTGCATGCTTGGGTCATGATCACTTTAGGCTGGGTATTTGTGCCATTCTATTACCGCAGCGGTGTTTATACCATGCCGGAATTTCTTGAACGCCGGTTTAATTCAACCGCTCGCTGGATTCTATCTGTTGTTTCATTGATTGCTTATGTGGTTACAAAAGTCTCTGTGACCGTCTATGCGGGAGCGAAAGTTTTTGAAACGCTGTTACCGGATGTGGGCGTGACCCTCGCCGGGCACTTTTGGGGGCCATTCTGGGTCGGAGCGATTACTACAGTGGTTTTAACCGGTATCTACACGGTTTTTGGCGGCTTGCGGGCGGTACTTTACACCGACACAGCTCAAGCCGTCATCTTGCTAGTAGGCTCGTTCTTTATCACTTTTTTCGGGCTCAGCAAACTGGGCGGTTGGGGTGAACTGGTTTCCATTTGCAAATCGAATTCTGAGCAGTTTGCCCTCTGGCGACCGATGTCTGATCCGGATTTCCCCTGGCTGGGTATTCTGATTGTCTCGCCGGTTGTCGGTATCTGGTACTGGTGTACTGACCAGTATATTGTTCAGCGCACCTTGGCAGCTAAGAACCTAACCAATGCCCGCCGCGGCACAATCTGGGGCGGATTCCTCAAAGTCTGGCCGGTCATGATCTTCCTGGTTCCCGGCCTGATTGGATATGCCTTGCACACAAAAGGGATTGTTGAGATTCCCTATAAGATGGATGCCCAGGGCGTCGCGGTTTTGGAAAACGGTGAAAAAGTTCTGGATGGCGACCAGGTCTTTCCCACAATGGTGTCTTCTTTGTTGCCGATTGGTTTACGAGGTTTGGTAGTTGGCGGACTGCTGGCAGCCCTGATGAGTTCTCTTTCTTCATTATTTAATTCATGTGCCTCACTGTTTACTGTGGATATCTACAAAAAGCTGCACCCGGGGGTTTCGGAGAAATACCTGGTGCATATTGGACGAATGGCAACCGGTGTTATTGTTGTTTTAGGATTGTTTTGGATTCCCATCATGCCCTTGATCGCAGACGGCGGTTTGTATAAATATCTTCAGAGTGTGCAGGGATATTTGGCGCCGCCGATCACAGCTGTCTTTCTACTGGGTCTGTTTTGTAAACGCATTAACGGAAAAGGGGCGGTCGCTGGTCTGACTGTCGGTTTTATTGCTGGAATGACCAAGCTGGCGATTCAGGGAATGGCCGGAGCTAACAAGTTCGCAGATGATTCCGTGCTGGAATTTATTGGCAACTATAACTTCCTGTATGCCTCCGGCTGGCTGCTGGTCATTAGTGTCATTGTGGTAGTAGGTGTTTCTTTGGTGACGAAGCCGCCGCTGGATTCGCAGATTGAAAATCTGACCTATTCGACGGCGAGTCAGGCGCAGCGGCAAGAAAACCGCAAAAGCTGGAATAAGTGGGATGTGATTGCAACGGCGGGTGTCTTGGGGTTAGTACTGCTTATGTACCTATACTTCTCGTACTGGCTGAACTGACCATCAAGTCCCTATTTGGGCTGAAATTATCGCAATTAAATTGCTGTGGCAGTCATAATTCGACTTAAATATTGACAAGGGTGATTACACGTGTTATTATATTAGTCGCCATTTGAGACATTCAGCATAGATGCCAATGACTATTGAAGTTAATTTCTTATTTATTTAGGGAGTTAGGCATGTATAAGCAAATCAGAGGTTTTACGTTAATTGAGTTGTTGGTAGTGATTGCCATTATTGCTTTGCTGTTGAGTATCCTGCTGCCGTCGTTGAGCAAAGTGAAGGATAAGGCAAAGGCGGTTACTTGCGCTGCTCACTTGAAGCAGTTTGGGTTGGCGTGGTATTTTTATGCGAAGGAAAATGACGACAGTAATATCTGGTATGCACCATCCCATCTCTGGGCGGAAGGCCATTTCTGGTTTTATCGACTGGCGCCGTATTTGGGTGGTTCAGAGGATTTTGCAAAAGCACAGGGGGATATCAGCACTCGCCTCGGCGTCATGAAAATCATGGTTTGCCCCAGTACCCGACAGTGGCAAGATAAATACGTTGATGGTGCTGCGTATGGCGCTGCTGATATGGCGTGGAGATGGGTTGATACGGAAGGTGCCTACACTTTAAACGGTTGGATGCAGGAAAGCAGTTATAGTCCGAACGATGACCGGTTCTATCGAAAATTCAGTCGTGCCAGTGATCGTACTCCGTTGATCAGTGATGGCGGATGGGTTGATGCATGGCCTACGTCTTCAGAGGCCTTGCAGGCGCCGAACCTGATTGACCTGAAAGGTGCCGGTCTTCCCGGAACATACCGGATGGGATCAGCACTTCCCAGATTGGTTCTTGATCGCCACAGCAAGGGAATCAATATCCTTTTCAAGGGAAATCATGTTGAAAAAATATCCCTTCCCAGACTCTGGTCTCTTGCATGGCATCATGGATTTGAACCCACTCATGAATTGGAACTGCCGTCTAACTAAATCAGAATCATTTCTGAATAATGGCACAATCTTTTATGGAATTAAGTGAATGAATCGGAGACATTTTACTCGATTAGCGTTTGGAAGCATCCTCTCTATGGGTTTCTTTGGTAATACTAATTCCGAGCTTCCGAAAACCACACCGCCAAATATTATTCTTATTCTTTCAGATGATCATACGGTAAACGCGCTGAGCTGCTATGGCAGCAAGCTTATCGACACACCGAATCTGGATAAACTGGCGTCACAGGGGACTCGTTTTGCGAATACATTCTGCGTCAACGCCATCTGCGGACCGAGTCGGGCCACCATTCTCACCGGAAAGTACAGTCATATTCATGGCAGCAAAACTAACTATACCAAGCCGAGTAATGACCATGTTACTTACCCTGAGCTGCTTAAAAAGGCCGGTTACCAGACGGCCCTCATTGGCAAGACCCATCACTGGACTGATACCACCTGCACACGAAGCCTTGATCACTATGTGCTCAGTCACGGTGCCTGCGGCTATGATAATCCAAAGGTGACCATAAAGGGTAAGCAGGGGACTCAAGTTTTAAAAGGATATCTGACCGATGTGTTAACGGATCAGGGACTGGATTGGATTTACAAGACAAATAAAGACAGGCCGTTTATGCTGATGCTGCATCATCCTGCCCCGCACATGCCGTTTCAGGGTGACGAATCACTTAATGCTGAGTTTTCCAAAAAAGTCTATCCCGAGCCGATATCATTCAGCGACCCAGAAAAAAACAAGGCCGACAGCCCGCGACCGTTAAATATCACGATTCCCGAAGGCCTAATGAAATTCCAAGGACGCGCCAACGTCTGGGGCGAGAAAGCGTGGAAGGCCCCTGAAGATCTGGAAGGGGAAGACTTGAAAAAGTGGGTGTATCAATACGCATTTACCCTTCTGTGCACCGAAGAAGTATTGGGATCTGTATGACCGTGATAAGCTTCCTGTAGCGAAATGGCAGAAGAAGCCGCAGGGCGTCAAATTCGACTGGACCTTTCATCATGGGACCATCCCGAATTATGAACCCACCACCCATTACAAATGGAAATGGGGCGACTACAATGTACCCAAAGAGCAGGGAAAAATCCTTCGTCATGCGTACTATGCCTGTACCAGTTACACCGATGCCCAGGTTGGCAAGGTACTGGATGAGTTGAAGCGACTGAAGTTGGACGATGACACCATCGTTGTTTTCTGGTCAGACCATGGCTGGCACTTGGGCGAGCACGGAATCTGGGGGAAGTTTACACTGCATGAAGTCAGTGTTCGCTCGCCGTTGATTGTCCGTGTACCCGGACAACCCAAACCGGGCAGCAAGACTACGAGTCTTGTCGAAACGGTGGACATTCTGCCGACGCTCTGCGATCTGTCCGGCATTAAGTACGGCAAGCGTTTTCAGGGGAAAAGTTTTGCGGAAACGGTCCTCTGCCCTGACCAAAAAGCCCGTGAATCAGCATTGAGTGATCTGCCGGTGGATCATGGCCAGCGCGGCTGGTCCATCAAAACCGCCACCCATCGCTACACACGCTGGTATGAGAGCAAGGCCAACAAAAAGATTCTTTTGGAAGAACTTTATGATCATGTCTCTGACCCGGATGAAACCCGTAATATCGTCTCCGATGACGGAGAGATACTGAAACATCACCGCAGCATCATGGATAAACGTTTGGCAGAAATTAATCAGGAAGAGGTTTACCGGAAATGATGAAGATGTTAATGTTGCCTCACAGTATCCGAGATTGTAAAAAAACTTACGCTCGAAGTGAAACGTCTCTTCCCGGCTCGAACTATACATAATGTGGACCTGACTGTAATAGGGGGAAAGACTTAAAAGACCAGAGGAAACCCGACAGGTTTGTTCGGTGCTGATCGACTAGGGGGGATATTGTATGACTGAGCTGTTTATGTCTCAATTATAAAACAGGGTGTATACCTTGTTAACTTGTCTGTATTTTGAATTCGGAGAAATATTTGATTAGGGAAAGATCACAAATGATACATTTTACTCGTTTATTGATTATGGTATTCCCGGTTTTAGCATCTTGCTCTATTGCCGCTAACAACGCAGTTGCCAATGAACCTCAGTCGCTTAAATATGTTTTCAACATGGTGCATCACAATCCCGGCGAGCCGCTTTTTATTACGAAGTATGTCCGGCCGGACGTCCTTAGCGACATGGGATTCAATGGCGACTGTCCTCGCATTTACATTCAAACGGCCATTACCTATGAT
>JANQGW010000172.1 GCA_028282905.1 Sedimentisphaerales bacterium
ACGGTCACGCACACAAGAGGAACATCGTATAAGTGGTTTAAGAATAGTCAAGATTACAGTTCCGGCACGCTGACTGAAGATGGTGACATTGTGCTTTCAATTTCTCCATTGGCTGTTGCCGACGAAGGATATTATCATTGCGAGGTCTATAACAGTGCCGCTCCGGAACCGACTCCCGATCCTGATGCTGTATCAACGACGGCACAGGTGATGACCGAACGTCTGGTTGCTCATTGGGCGTTTGAAGGTGATCTGTCCGATGAGGTTCAGGACATCACCGGTGATGCTGTTTACGGTGACTGGCCGGGAACAGCGACTGATCCCAATGAGAGTAATCCGATTCCGGTTCCGTCATATGCAGCCGGTATTGCAGGCGGGCAAGCACTGGATACGAGTGATGTGAATGATCTCAGCTTTGTCACGATCGCCGGCAGTGGCGACTTCTTTAACTTTTACCCGCAGGGATTTACGGTCACTGCCTGGATCAAAGGTGCCCCCGGTGGTGGAAACTGGCAACTGGCTGTTGGCAAGCAGGATAGAGATATTGTAGATGCCGGTTGGGCCGCAGGACGAAGAGGCCTTTATGCATTCGGTAATCTCCGCGGTGCGGGCGGCCCCATAGACATCACCAGTGTCGGTGATGCGAACGATGGAGAATGGGCATTGGTTGCGGTTACGTATGACCCTGAAGATTTGGGCCATCGTTTGTACGCGATCGACAACGAGACCAATAAATTCCAGTTTGTGACATCGTTTAACGAACTGACCCAAACGCCGCCGACCACTCCGGCCAACTTGGTTCTTGGTGCTGAAAATGTTCATGGTGCTTCAACACTGACAGGCTTGCTGGACGAGGTGAAGATTTACAGCTATCCTCTCACGCCGGATGTCATCGCCAATGAATACAGAACCGTGACAGGTAATACCCCGTGTATGGGGACTGAAGGACTGGATTATGACTGGGACGGCAACTGTGTTGTGGATTTGGCTGACTTTGCGGAATTTGCAAAAACGTGGCTAAATACGCAACTGCTTCCGTAATGGTTTTAAGAGTTAATGTTTTTAATGGGGCGTCTCCGGTATAACTTATCGGAGACGTTCTCCTTTTGCTATGCAAAATGGTACTAAAGTGGTATAATGCGATTAAGAGCGATCATCAAGTTTATATATTGAGTTTTCAAAAGTGTGAAATGGGGGTTTTCTGTGAAAAACATATTTCTCTGCCTTGTTTGTTTATGTGTTATCATTTTACCCGTTTACGGTGACCAGACGGCTTGGGATGCGGCCATAACGGCGTCGAATCCGCTGCACTGGTATCGATTTGATGAAGCGGCCGGAACGGTGTGTACCGATTACGGCAGCAGTGGTTCCAATGCGTCTTATGATGGCGTGACACTGGCTCAGGATGGGCTTTTCGGGGTCGGCAAGGCGGTTGAGTTTTCCGGTTCCGGTGCCAACAGCGTTGTGCTCAACGGAACGGATATGAACGCGGCCTGGACAGTGGAATATGTCGTCATGAAAAAAGATAAAGGTGCCCAGGCTTTGCATGATTCGGGCAGTCATTCCATCCGCATCGAACAGTGGAACGCCTCCGGCCGAGTCGGGATGACCCACTACGGCAACGCGGACTATGCCTTTTCAACGGTCGGCTCAGTCAGCCAGATTATTCCGCTGAATGAGTGGACCTATCTCGCCTTTCGACGTGATGATGCCGGCAAAACCCAGGTTTTCATTAATGGTATATTAGCGGGCACGCTGGACTCCAGTATTTCACTTCCCATGGGACGGATTGGATCTCACAACGGCAGCGGCGATAAATTTGCAGGTATTCTGGATGAATCGGTAGTTTATGATCGTGCGTTAAGTGATCAGGAAATACTTGAACACAGCCTGGTTTCAGTCAGCGCATTCTCAAAAGCCGACTTTGATTTGAGCGGGGGAGTGGATGTTTCAGATTTACTGCATCTGGCGCAGTACTGGTTATCCGATTGCGGCGATCCGAACTGGTGTTCGCGAAGTGATATTGATTTCAGTACCCATGTAGATCAAGCAGATTTTGCCGCATTGGGCCGGGAGTGGCTCAAAGGTGTCTTTATTCCATCGGTCACACAGATTATCCCGGAGCCGGTAAATGTTGTCAAAGGCAATGGAGCCTTTACCCTGCAGTTCGGAACACAGATTCTGGTCCAGGAGGGGCAAGCAGAGCTGGCGGAGATTGGAGACTATCTGGCGACGGTGACACTCAATCCGGCAACGGGTTTTGGACTGACGGTGGATACGACAGCCGCAACCGCTCCACCGGCTAATTCCATTCTGTTGACGATGGCCGGAAGCGATCCTTCAATGGGTGACGAAGGCTATGAACTGATTGTGACAGCCGATTCCGTACTGATTCGTGCTCCGCAGCCGGCTGGTATCTTCTATGGTGTGCAGTCACTTCGGCAGATGCTGCCGCATCAGATTGAAAGTGATGCGGTTGTTTCCGGTGTCGGATGGTCAATCCCGGCTGTAACGATTCGGGACCAACCCCGTTTTCCGTGGCGCGGGATGCATCTGGATGAAAGCCGGCACTTCTTCGGTATTGAGTATGTCAAAAAATATATTGACTATTTAGCAATGTATAAGATGAATACGCTGCACTGGCATATTGATGACGATCAGGGCTGGCGAATTGAAATTCCTGCTTATCCGTTATTAACCGAGCTTGGCGCCTGGCGCAGTGGTTGTGACAGTGTCTCGCCTTATGGCGGGTACTATACACAGGCCCAGGTGCATGAGATCGTTGAATACGCCCGAAGGCGATATATTCAGGTGGTTCCCGAAATTGAGATGCCGGGCCATACACAGGCGGTGCTGGAGGCCTATCCACAATATTCCTGCACCGGCGGTCCGTTCGCGGATGTTTGCGCTAACTGGGCGGGCGTTCAGTATGACAATGTATTCTGTCCTTCAGAGGCGACGTTTGCATTTTTGGAGAGTCTGTTGACCGAGGTGATGGCACTGTTTCCCAGTGAGTACATACACATCGGCGGTGATGAAGTGAACAAACAGGCCTGGCAGGAATCAGCCGTGGCCCAACAGGTCATGGCCGATAACGGGCTTGCCAATGAAAACGAATTGCAGACCTGGTTCATCAGCCGGATCAATAATTTTTTGGTCGCCAATGGCAAGAAACCGATTGGCTGGAGCGAAATCATACACGGCGGGATTCCGGATAACGCCGTCGTGATGAGTTGGCTGGGAATGGGTGCCGGGATTACCGCTGCCCAAAACGGCCACGACGCGATCATGTCTCCGACATCGCATTGTTATTTTGACTATTCTTATGGCGGCATCAGTACGGAAAAGGTCTATTCCTTTGAGCCGATTCCATATGAACTGACCGAAGCCCAGGCCCAGCATGTTCTGGGGGCGCAGGGCAATGTCTGGACCGAACGTATCCCCACCGGTGCGGCCGTGGACGAAAAAGCATTGCCGCGAATGACCGCGCTGGCGGAAGTTGTCTGGACGCCGGTTGAGCGAAAAGACTGGGACGATTTCAGTGACCGGCTCAGCCAGCATTATCTGTGTCTGGATGAGTTGGAGGTTAATTACTATTACGAATGGAAAGTGCCCGGCGGCCCGGAACTCAAAGAACTGGCTCAGGTAACCTCTTCGTTCTGGGCGTATTCCGACTATGTTCATGAGTATGCCTATGACGGAAGCCTCCGCAGCTATTTCTGGACGGACCGTGCGCCAAACACCGGTGATACGGTCACTGTGACTCTGGATACCCCGCGTCTGGCCAGCCGTGTTGATGTTTATGCGGGAACCGATTCCAAGCCCAATGACCGGCTGCAGAATGGTGTGATTGAAATCTCCTCGGACGGAACGAACTTTACCGAGATCGGCCCGATGACAGAGATGGAAACCAGTGTTTCATTTACTGAGCAGTTGGTCAAGGCAGTTCGACTTCGCTGTACTGCCAATCAGGCAAGCTGGATGATTCTGCGTGAGATTGTGCTGGAATAAGTCTGAGATTTTGAACTGAATGAAATTGTCATCGTATTTAAGGGGCAGGCAATACCTGTTCCATACTATAACCTGTGAGAGGTGAATAATGTTTAACCGAATTAATCATCGTCGCCGGCAATTAACCGGAATATTAAGTCTATATCTGTGCATGATGGCTGTTGTTGTTTCGCCGTTGAACGCGGCGGCTCCCGACAACGTTTCTTACAACGTTCTTTACAAGGGACAGCCCGATACACTGAATCTGACACGCCATTCGCTGCGGTCGGTGGGATTCTTTGTACGGCCGTGGGAGACGGATCATTTTAATGCGCCTGTTTCGGTTGATTTACCCAAAACGTATCAGGGGACGCTGACAAATCACCCGGAAGTATCAGTAATTGCCCAGGTCTCCGATGCGGGTCTGCAGGAAGCAATGGTGATTCTGCCGGACGGCTACTCTCATTGGATGATCACCGAGGCGCCTTCGCAGCAGCCTGCCGGACTTGCTGTTCAATATGTGATAGAGGATCAGGCCGTCGCTGAAGTTGAGGACTCGATTTCGACCTGTGGTGTTTGCCAGGATTGCGGTGAAGGTTCCGATTTGACGCACGAAGTACGGCAGCAGTCTATGAACTCAGCATCAGTGTTCTTGCCGGATAATATGACGGCGATGGCGTCGGCACCAATGAACGGCCCCGGCTGCGGACTGACACTTGCAGAACTGGCTTTTGATGTGGACAATCCTTACTATTTAAGATATGGCGGCGACATTCAGGCGATCGTCGATCGCATCGAATGGATGCTGCTGCAGGTCAGCACCTTCTACGAACGTGACTTGATGATTAGTTATGAGCTGACGGGAATTATTATTCGAACGACGCAGGAGGATGCTCTGTATGGCCCTGAAACTTCTCTGCTGGGTGATTTAGCGACGGTTTGGAACGCCGCGGTAGCTTCCGGCGATACCAACTATCCGCCGTTTGATTTTGCCCATTTAATGACGGACCGGGCAGCACCGGGTATTGCCGGTTTAGCATATTTGGGCTGGAGTTGCAATGGCAAGGGATACGCATGGAGCGTGGATGGCCCCGCTGTCATTGGTCATGAGATTGGTCATAACTGGACGGCCGTTCATTGTGCCGAACCGCAGAAGGCTCCGTTTTTAAATGACCTGGAATGCGGTGGTGGCGGAATGCGCGTCGCCGCCGCCAACTACGACCGCATGATTGCATCAAAGGATTACAATCTCTCCTGTCTGGACGCAATTGGACCGGCGGTAATTCCGCTGCCTCCTTATGCACATGACGACGCCGTTACAATCGAGAAGGCGCAGTTAGACAGCCAGGGAACGCTGACTGTCGATGTATTGGCCAATGACCACGACGCGAATTGTGACACCTTTACTATCGGTGACTTTGATGCGATTACCACGCAGGGCGGTAGAGTGACTCAAAGCGGAAATCAGCTTATTTATACACCCCCGGCGGACTTTGTGGGAATTGATACCTTTACCTATAAGCCACTGGATACGACCGGACGCTCCGGACTGGGGCTTGTAACGATTGAAGTGACTGTTCCTTACCTGAAAGCGTACTGGCCGTTAAATGAAAACAGCGGGACGACCGCCGCCGATATGACCGGTAACGGCTATGACGGCTCGCTGCAAAATCGAGATTTCGGGACCGATTCTATTCCCGGACAATTTGACGGGGCATTGACATTCAACGGCGATGATCAATATGTCAGGATCAATGGAGGCAATCTGGCAACACCGTGGACAGTCTCTCTTTGGGTTAATCGCACCGGCAGTCCGAACAGCAGTGCGGCCTTGATGACCGGTTCCGGTGTTGTTTTGAAGCTGGAACAATGGCCCAATACTAAGAAAGTCGGATTTACCGTTCCGGGGGTCGCTGACTACGCATTTAACTATACCGCTCCGATTGGCACCTGGACGCATATTACGTTTGTAGGAACTTCCAGCGCCACGAGCTTGTATGTTAACGGGGCGTTTCGCCAAACCATTAATGTGTCAATCCCTGCGCCGCTGAATACGCTCAGTGCCGGAGGTGCTGAAGCTATGCGAGGCTCGCTGGATGATGTGCGGGTCTATTCCTATAACTTAACAAACTCAGAGATTCAGGGGTTGCACACTGGCGGTCGAGCTTCGTCGCCCATTCCGGCAAACTGGGATCGTTCCGTTTCACCGGATACCTCATTGAGCTGGAGCGGCAATCCCAATGCAGTCAGCCATAATGTTTTTTGGGGAACCGATGAAACGGCCGTAACCAATGCAACAACCGGGTCACCGGAATATCAAGGGAGCCAAACAACGACGAGTTTCACCCCTGTGATGACAGCCGGACAGACCTATTTCTGGCGTGTGGATGAAGTTTTGAGCGGCCAAACCATCACGGGCCCGGTTTGGCGGTTTAACACGGTTCAGGCCTTACATGCTGATATGATTGCCTATCTTCCTTTTGATTTCAGTCCGTTGGATTATTCCGGCCATTCCCGAGGGGCCAGCCCCTTTGGTCCGCCGGAGTTGACGGCCGGTCAGATTGGTCAGGCTTATGAGATGATCGGCGCCGATGGCAAATACCTCCGTTTAGACGGCTCCGGTGACATTCCCGTGCCCTGGACGGCTTCGATGTGGGTCAAGCGTCTGGTAAATACATCGGGGGCAGCGGCCCTGTTAGACGGCGGCGCATCACTCCGCCTGGAGCAGTGGAATAATACCGACAAAGTCGGAATCACCCGGTTCGGCGTGGCAGACCATGTATTTAACTATACTGCTCCGCTGAATAACTGGGTAAATTTGACATTTGTGGGAACCGCCTCAAACACAAAGCTGTATGTCAACGGTGTGTTAACGGATACGCTGAATGTCTCCATTTCTCTGCCGTTTAGACGAGTGGGAAACACCGGATCAGATAAATTAAACGCGGTTGTGGATGAAATTGCCGCATGGAACCGAAATCTGACGCCGACCGAGATTCAGACCGTTTATACCACCGGCCAAAACGGTCAGCGGCTGTTGTATCCCAACAATGCTCCATCTTTTGACAGTGATCCGTTCAGCAAATCTGATGCTTTGGAAGATGCTGCTTACATCGGGCAGTCATTGTCGGACGATGCTTCGGATGCGGACGTGAGCGACACGCTGACGTTCAGCAAGGTGAGCGGCCCCGATTGGCTGGAAGTGGCTGCCAACGGCGACTTGAGCGGCACGCCCGACGACAGCCATGTGGGTGTCAACAGTTTTACGGTACAGGTCAGCGATGGAATGGAAACAGATACGGCAACACTGGACATTTTCATACAAAATCTCTATGACGGTCAATGGGGTCTGTTAGATTTTGCGGGATTTTCGTCGCAATGGAAGACATCAAATTGCGGTCTTTGCGGCGGCGCGGATTTGGATGGTGACCATGATGTTGATATCAATGATTTACTGCTCTTTACCAATGGTTGGCTTACCGGTGGTTTGAATGACGGCTTGGTCGGATACTGGGCATTGGGTGAGTCCGGAGGAATAACGGCTGCCGACGATGGTCCGAAAGAACGTGCCGGAACGCTGGTGAATATGGATAGCAGTGATTGGGTTTCCGGATGGATGGGCAATGCCCTGGATCTCGATGGCGTCGATGATTATGTCCAAGTCGCCGGTTATAAAGGGATTGCCGGCAATCAAAGCCGTACCTGCAGTGCCTGGATCAAAACAACGAAGACTGAAACAGAGGAAATTATGTCCTGGGGTTCACTGGAGACAGGTGGGAAGTGGTCTGTTGGAGTTAAAAACAACGTTTTCAGCATCCGCGTTAAAGGCGGCAATATTTACGGAACGACTGTCGTTAATGATGGTCATTGGCATCATGTCACGGTAACGTGGAAACCCGGCAGTGACTCAATGCTGTCCAATGCCAGGCTTTATGTGGATGGAAATGAGGAGGAAATCAGCAATCTTGTCGATATTGAAATTAGTACGGACGCGGATCAAGATTTGTTGTTTGGCAGTTTTAAGGAGACAAATCATTTTCAGGGACTGATTGATGAGGTTCGTATTTATGACAGAGCACTAAGTGAACAGGAAATTGTAGAACTATTTAACTGAGAAGCGGCACTGTGATTTGACTGATGTATTGAGGATTCTTCCAATTTGCCGGGGGATGTGCTTTTCCGTGTGCTGGATGTCAACTGCTTTGGCTTTGGCTGCGCCGATCTGGACCAGACTGATGGCGTCGGAGTGGCCGATTTAGCTCTTCTAGCTGGAAACTGGGGTTATGAAAGCCACATGTTGGTCATTTCGGAGTTCATGCTGCCAATTCCTATATTCCGGCGACCAACCCAACGGATATCTATGTGATGGTGGACGGTGAAAAAGTCCACCCCGACTGGATCGAGCTTCACAATCCCGATTCCCAGGGCAGTTTTTCATTGGAAGGGCGGTATCTGACCGATGGTCGACCCGAACCTGTGGGGTACGAAAGCCGGCTGGCGGTCCAGTTTATCTGAGGACGGTACTCCCGATGCGGCCGCTGAGACCGTTCTTACCGCGGACAGCAACATCATCAATGAGTTGCTGACGCATTCGCATGATATCGATCCGGACTGCAGTACCTGAACCGGGAAAATAAAAGTGTGTATGTGAAAATGCCAAAAAATCCTTGATCTTTTACTTATTTTCAACATAGGCCCAAGTTGCTGAATATGTGGGAAATAATTCAGAGATTCTATAAATGGCATTTGTAGGAAAAAATAAGAATGCCGGAGGTGGGACTTGAACCCACACTCCCCAAGGGGAACGGGATTTTGAATCCCGCGCGTCTGCCAATTCCGCCACTCCGGCATCAATAAGGTGGCTAATATAGCCAGAAAAAGCACTTACGTCAAACTTTTTTTTCATCAGTTTCCAGAAATACGATATCTTCGGGGATCGCGACCACATCTCGGCGGTCGGCGCCCAGCAGATCACGGATTGTTCCACTGTGCCGGCCGGCGACTTTGGCCAGTTCGTCCGCGCTGAGCGAGGTAATCGCCTTGGCAATATCATTGATCATCACCACATCACCGGCCCCAAAAGCACCCTCAACGGCTGTGACGCCGCTGGGCAGCAGGCTCTTATGGCGACCGATCGCCTCGGTCGCGCCGGCGTCAATCATAATCGTTCCCGCCGGGCGGCTGTGCAGAATCCAGCGGGTTCGGTTACTGAGTTTCTCCTCTTTGGGCAAAAAAAGCGTTCCCAGAAGCTGTCCTTCAATAATTTTGCCCAGGATGTTGTCTTCTTGGCCGTTGGCCAGTATCATTCGACAGCCGGCGGTGGCAGCGATTCGGGCCGCGGCCAGCTTGGTTTTCATCCCGCCGGTAGCGTGGGTACTGCCGGATTTGCCGGCGGCTTCTTCGATTTCTTCAGTAATATCGGAAACGACTTCAATCGGTCGGGCCTCTTCATGCCTGCGAGGGTCTTTGTCATAAAGTGCATCAATATCGGTCAGCATAATCAGCAGATCTGCATCAATTTTGCTGGCGACCAACGCACTGAGTTTGTCATTATCACCGAACGCGGTGCCGATTTCCGCGGTTGAAACGCAGTCGTTTTCGTTGATAATCGGCACAACGCCTAAATTCAGAAGCCGCTCAATCGCGTTTCTCAAGTTCAAGTAGGTTTTACGCTGATCCAGCACTTCGGCGGTTAGCAGAACCTGCGAGACGGAAAGTCCGACCGCAGCAAACGCCGTATGATATTCGTGCATCAGCAGGGGCTGGCCAATAGCCGCGCAGGCCTGACGCAGTTTCATGTCGGTGACCGGGCCGGTTAGGTTAAGTTGTTTGGCACCCATGCCGATCGCGCCGCTGGATACCAGCAGTACCTGTCGGCCGGTTTTAGCCAGAGCGGCAACCTGCCCGGCCAGTGTGCGGATATAGTCCCGGTTGATCCCGTCTTCGGTACTGAGCGTATTGGTACCGATTTTGATGACGACACGTTTGGCGTTTTCAAAGTTTCGCATTATCCACCAATCCAGTCTTTGTCCAGTTTTTGATGCGTAAAATGTTTATCGCCGGCGGCATACGGTTCGACGGTCTGGCCGGTGCCGATCATCCGCCATTTGTAGATCAGCAACCCTTCGAGGCCGACCGGGCCGCGGGCGTGAATCTTGTTGGTGCTGATGCCGACTTCGGCGCCGAGACCATATCGGAAGCCGTCGGAAAATCGCGTGCTGCAGTTCCAGAACACATCACCCGCATCGACTAAATCCATAAACGTCATGGCCGTTGCTTTATTCGCCGTAACAATCGCGTCGGTATGGCCGCTGCCGTAGGTGTTAATATGCTCAATCGCCGCATTAAGATCGCTGACCACTTTCACCGAGAGAATATAGTCGAGGTATTCAGTTTTCCAGTCCTGATCATCAGCAGGTTTTACGTCAATAATCACACGGGTTTTCTCACAGCCACGAATTTCGCAGTTTTTCGCGTCCAGTGCCGCCTTGGCTTTCGGCAGAAATTCACCGGCGATAGCTTCGTGAACCAGCAGGGTTTCTTCGGCATTGCACACCGCGACATACTGGCATTTGGAATCGACGGAAATATTGACGGCCATATCTATATCCGCCTCGGCGTCGATATACACATGGCAGATGCCGTCAGCGTGACCGAGTACGGGAATGTTACTGTTGTCCATGATGTACTTAACGAACTCGTTGCTGCCGCGGGGAATAATAAGATCAATATCGTCGTCCAGTTTCAGCATCCCGGCCACATCGGCCCGCGTTTCAAGCAGACCCAGCCAGCCGTCTGGGATTCCGACTGCGGCAGTGGCTTTTGTGATAACGTCAGCAAGAATGCGGTTGGTTTGAGCTGCTTCTGAGCCGCCTTTGAGCAGGACCGCATTGCCGCTTTTCAGGCAAAGTGTGGAAATCTGGACGAGCGCGTCCGGCCGCGACTCAAAAATCACGCCAATGACGCCAATGGGACAGGTAACTTTATACAATTCCAGCCCGGCGTCCAGTTCAGTCGCAGACAGTGTTTGCCCGACCGGGTCCTCGAGCTTGAGCAGGCTGTCGATGCCTTCACAGACGCCGTCGATTTTGCTCTGGTCGAATTTCAGCCGCTTCAGCAGCGGCCCGGCCAGATTATCCTTTTCAGCCTGTTCAAGATCGACTTGGTTGGCGGCGATAATCGCATCGGCATTATCCAGCAGAGCCTTTCGGATAGCCATCAATGCCTCATTTTTCTGTTCGGTTTTTGCCGCCGCTAATTGGATTGCGGCTTTGCGGGCCGCCGCGGCGATTTCGGTGATAGACATTTTTCACTCCTGTTTTGGAGGTTCGTGAACACGTTACAGTGGGCCAACTATAGCCCAAATCCTCGCCAAAATCAATCATTTAGGCTTTTCGGGTCGTAATTCAGTCCGAAAACGCCCATTTTCGAGTAATTTTCCACACCCCGAGTACTCAGGAAGTTAAGCAGGGGGGATTTAAGGCCGAATTAGCAAGGAAGTAATATTATTTTGGAGATTGGCATGAGCTTGAAAAGAGCAGGATTGGTAATAGCAGCGGTCGTATTAATGATATCGGGCTCAGCAGGAGCGCAACTTATTACAAATGCTGAGTTTATCGCATTGGGCAATATTAATCAGATGGGGGCCGCCGAGTATAACGCACGTAATGATTATGACTACCGATTTGTCAACGGAGCGAGCGATATTTCCGACGGCAGTGATTTTGATGCGTTCCGGGATGCACTGGGGACTTGGGTGGATTTGCCGGATTCGGATTTATATGCGTCTGAGATTACCAAAAATGTTGCGTTTACGCCGGGCAGCAAGAATGGCTATAATGACATTGCCTGGATTGGCTCCGGTTATGGTTATACAAATTCGTGGGCCGATTTGCTGGGATTTTCCAGCAGTGCCGTCGCATGTGTGGTGACGTGGTACGCGCCGCATTCCGGTGCGGTCAAAGAGCGGGACATGTATTTTAATGACATCAATTATGACTGGCACACGGAAACCGACGGCGACCAAAGCGAAGGGTTTCATGTGGGACACATCGCATTGCATGAGCTTGGACATATATTTGGTCTTGTCGATGTCTATAATCCCGGCCAGTCCGGCTGGCAGGCTTGGATGGGCACCGGCAATGAACACCTGACCATGTATGGCATATCCGGTCCGGGTAATGAGGATATGACCCTGACGGCAATTGATATCGCCGCGATGGCATTACTGCATCCGGCTGCAACTGTTCCCGAACCGAAGGCAGCGATTATGTTCATGATGGCTGGCGGCATTTTATTTGCAGTTCGCAAACCGCAGTGATCCTCGAACCCCAAGCCTTAAAGTTTCACTGTACGATTGGTAATACTCGGAGTTGCCGTCCGGAAACGATCATATTTCGCGTCCTCTGGGATATTCATTTCCATTGGCGATGGCGGTACCCATTGGCTTTGAATGCCTTCAATCGTAATACCGTCAGGCTTAAGCGTTACGATTGCGTACAGTGCATCTTTATAAGGAGCGGTATAGCTGACCCACGGGAATTTCTTTTCAATCTCAGGGGAGTATCGGGCATGTCTGAAATCTCCACCCATCCAGTAATACGACATGCTGTTGATCTGGATATAGTAAATACCGTTGTGTTTTGTGACCTTGTCGACATGAGTGTGCCCGTTAACACAGGCGATTACCCGACCGGTTTTTCCGCTGTTGGCCTGTTCGAGAATTGACTGAATCTCTTGCGCGTTATCGACGCTTCCGGAATCCGGGCCAAGGCCCTGATGCGAGAAGATTAGTGTTGGCAGTTGCGTGTTTTTTAGATCTTCCTTTAACCAGGCGATTTGTTCGGGGCCGATATATTTGGGATAGCCGCCGGGGTGATCCGTGCGTTTGTCATTGCCGTCCAATACGATAAAATGATATCCGTTTTGGTCAAATGAGTAGTATTTGTCTTGCACGCCCCAAAATTTGAGCGTTTGTTCCCGTGTGAAACCGCCGTCCATGTCATGATTGCCGAGGACGTGATAGCGAGGCCCTTTGAATTGGTTGAAGATATCAAGGAAGCCCTGATTATGCTCATAAGGTCGGACAAAGTCACCAAGCTGCATGATAAAGTCCACCTTTTCAGTGTTCATTCTGTCGATAAAAGTTTTCAGTCGGGCATCGGTGTCATGCATGATGTCTTTATGAACATCGGCACAGAGTCCAAAGCGGATTGTGCCGGATTTAGCCTTTTCTGACTTTTTAGCATCAGCAGCTTTGGCTTCATTTAGATTCAAAAACACTGAACCGGTGACGGCACCGTATCCAATGGCCTTCAAAAAATCTCTGCGAGCAAAGAAATGCTTTTTTTTCATATTAAATACTCCTGATTTAGGATTTTATGATTTGTTAGCTCTATAATAGTCATTGTAACGGTGAAAATTGACGACTCAATAAAAATGCCGTTAATTTCCTTGGCAGGGCTGGATTCAGAGGTCAGCAAATGTCTAATTAAGCAGCAGTGTTCATGGACGATCACTGAACTAAGAATTCCATAAGACGATTAAATAAAAAAGGTTAGGAAAATATTGAATAACCTCTTGCCAGTTCCGGGACGAGTTTGTATAATCTGCCCTCCAATTCGCATATATGTGCGGGCGTAGCTTAATGGTAAAGCCCCAGCCTTCCAAGCTGGTCATGTCGGTTCGATTCCGATCGCCCGCTTTTTGCTTGCGCCTGACATCACCTGTTAAGATGTGTTTAACTCCGCCAGTGCTAAAGACTTATAGCGATAATTGGCGGTATTTTAACTCTTATATCCACCCTCTAAATTGCCACCAAATGACCCAAAATGCACAACCGGTACAAATTCACTGCGAGATTTACTGCGAACGCAGGAGTTCAATATTTGCTTCATAGGGAACTAAACTTGACCAAAAACGATGTTAAGTTCTGGTTTCTTGAACCTAAATTTATCATATGATAAGAAAAAAAATATTTTTAGCGCACTATTTATAGGTTTTTGGTGATAACCATATCGTACAAGGTATAGGTATTTATATGAATATGAACCACGAAAAACCAGAATATAAGTTATACATACGCTTGTTGTCAGCGAATCAAAGACGCATCTATGGTTTTATCTACGCAATGGTTCCTAATCATTCTGTCGCAGAAGATATTATGCAGGAAACTACTCTTTTGATGTGGGAGCATTTTTCTAAATTCCAAGAGGGAACCAATTTTTCAGCATGGGGGATCAGCATTGCCAGGAATATGATAAGACAGTACTTCCGAAAAAAGGGAAGGAAAGGCTTGGTTTTTGACAGTCAGGCATTAGAAAACCTAATTGGCCAGTCTGATATTTTCGAATCCGAAGACGATAAAATCGATGCTTTGCGTCATTGTTTTAAAAAGCTTAGGGGCAATGAGAAAAAGCTGCTTGAGATGCGATATATCCAAGGGGATTCCGTTCGGAAAATTGCAGAGAATGTGAACCGAACCACAAGTCACTTATACAGAGTTATTGCCAAAATTCACAATTTACTCTTAAAATGCATAAAAAAGCAGTTGATATCTTAAGGCATCTCACTGATGGATGAAAAGCGAATATCAGATATAGCAGTCTATACCATAAAGCTTATCGATCAAACGATTAGTCCAGAGGAGTTTGAGGAGTTAAACTCCATCATCTCATCTAATGCACAGGCCGCACGATATTATAATCAGTTGATGTTGGCGGTGAGTGATTTTCAAGAAAGTGCTAAGGAGATCATTTTAGAGGAGACCGGGGCAGAAACTGTGTTGAACGAAGAATTCTGGCAGTTATTGTCGGTCGATGAAAAAACAGCTCCCGCGGTTGAGATTGAAAAGCCTGTGCCGGAAAGGGTGCCGGTGAAGATGCTGAAGATTGAGCGGCAGCCTAAGATCGTTCGTAAATCACCGCTTTACACTGCGGTTCTTTCGATCGCGGCGATGTTACTGATGGTGCTGATAGTGCAGTTAAAACCTGTGCTGCCGACAGTCGCGTCACTGACTGATTCGATTAATGCCGAATGGAGCGATGTGAAAAATACGCCAATGAACGGGGATGTGCTCCGACAGGGCCGGTGGAATTTGACCAAGGGACTGGCGGAAATTACATTTGATGACGGTGCGGTGGTGGTGATTGAGGCTCCGGCCGTCTTTGATCTTGAAAGCCCGAAAAGCATGTATCTTGATTCGGGTAAGATTAACGCATTTGTATCCAGATATGCGATTGGTTTTACCGTCAATACCCCCAGTGCCAGTATTGTGGACCTGGGAACCGAATTCGGTGTTGATGTGCAGTTTGACGGCACGTGTGATATGCAGATGTTTTCCGGGAAGGCCAATCTGGTGATTGGTCAGGAAGGGCAGGAGAAAACCAGTCAGTTAGTGAATGTGAAAGAGGCCAGAAATGTGGACGGGCGAACGGGCCATGTGCGAAACATTGCGATGCAAAAAAAACGCTTTGTCCGGCGGATTGATTCGGTTACCGGATTGATCTGGAAGGGACAGGACTTGAGTCTGGTTGATATGGTCGGCGGCGGTAACGGCTTCGGGACCGGCAAGCAGAATCAGTTAATTGATATGTTTGACGGTGTTTTATCAGGCCCCGGCCATAATCAGTTTTACAGCGGATATAGTGAACGAAAAGGTCCATATGGAATCACGCCGGTGGCACACCCATTTATTGACTGCGTTTTTGTTCCTGATGCTGAAAGAAATCGTCAGGTCTCTACGCTTGGACATGCTTTTTTGGAATGTCCGGATACACTCGGTAGTTTTCAAGAAAATATTTTTGTCGGCCCGGAAAGCCCGGAAATGGGCATTCGCAAGCATTTGCTCTACCTCAACAATGTGCAGTGGGGAGCGCATGGCCGCCCAGCCCTGTCAGTTCACACAAATGCCGGTATTACGTTCGATCTTAGTATGATTCGTCGGGCTAATCCTGACATGAAAATTACAGCATTTAAGAGTCTTTATGGAATCTCAGACAATGCTACCTGGGGTAATTCCAGAAAGACTGTTGCTGATATGTGGGTGCTGGTGGACGGTGAAATTCGTGATAAAGCAATAGGGCATCACCCGCAATCTAAGCCAAAGACCATTAATGTCGAACTAAAGGACGAGGACCATTTTTTGACGCTGGTGACGACCGACAGTGACGGCGTAACTAATGAAGACTGGTGTCTGTTTGCAAATCCGGTACTGGTGACTGAATAATTTAAGAGAACAAAGTTCTTCCACGTGGGCGGTGCGCGCACGATTAGCCCTGACAGGAATTTAGGGGCATATTTTTGTTGTATCGCATGAATGCTGCAATGCTCAGGATGGTCCTGGGTACTGAAGTCTTTATAAAGAAATGGTATAAAATGAGGAATTTATTATGATCAAGCGGATAAAAGGATTTACTTTAATCGAGTTGTTGGTGGTGATTGCGATTATTGCATTATTGCTGGCGATTGTAATGCCTGCGTTGACCATTGCCAAGCAGCAGGCACAGGCCATTGTCTGTTTGGCGCATATCCGGCAGGTGACATACGGCTGGTATCTCTATGCGGATGAAAACGACGGCAAGGTAGTCGGTTCCAACAATTCCGTAAATCCTTATGATAACAGAAACTTTGTCAGCAGCGGTGAGACAGAGCCGACCTATGCATGGGTATGCACACCACAGACTGAAAGCGGTACGGGAAAAGGAGGTGGTTCCAGCATTGAAGAGAAACAAGTTGGAATCAAGAAGGGCTTGGTCTGGCCGTATATGGAGGCAGTTGATGCATTTCATTGTCCCGGAGACAAGCGGTTTTTAAATGCTCCTACCAATACCGGTTTTAGCGGTTTAGGTGGCTGGCGAAGTTACTCGGTTGTCGGCGGCATGAACGGTGAAGAATGGACGTATTACACTCGTTTGAAGAAGATTAGCGGGATGAAGAGTCCCGGGGACAAATATGTGATGATTGAAGAGTCGGATGGGCGCGGCTACAACATCAACTCATGGATTGTCGATCCGGATATGACCGGCGGTTCTGGTTGGGTGGACCCGGTGGCAATTTGGCATAACGAGCGAAGCAATCTCGGTTATGCCGATGGCCACGCCGAAAAGCACCGCTGGGTTGATGAAACCACGATTGAAGCAGCTCGTGAAGGACGCAATAACGCCAGTGTTAAACTGGGCGACAAAGATATTGAATACATGCGGCGATTTTATCCATATGATCAACTGCGATAACGGGTGATTTCTTAATATTACTGTGATATTTGTTTTTCTGTGTCACATTTTGGCGACTTGCGCGATTAGTTAAATAAGTTGACGGCAAGGATCACAAAAAAGCAAGCGAAGAGTACACAGGAATCGAACCACCTTTTTAAAAGTGAGTGAGAACGCAGAAAGGTTGTTTGTAAACTATAGGTGGTCTTTGCCGGGGATCGACTGGGGGCTGAAGAATACAATATGAATGTGGTATTTATGTCAAGAGGCAGTTAGGAAAATAGGATTTCCGAATGCCCTGCAGTTTATTGTGAGGTAAGTATTGTATTGCTGATCTGTTTGATACTGACAGTGTGCTTTATTGTTTGAAAGGGGTGATGCCAATGAATAATTGATACGGAATAGTGGTGTGATGTAAAGGATAATCGAATTCAAGATGTTAAGTGTGGAGAACTCAAAAATGAGACAGATACATTATTATTTTATGATTTTATTAGTCAGTCTGTCAGGTTCGGTAATCGCAGCCAATGTCGCATTGACCGGTACCGTGACAGCCAGCAGTGATGCACATGGCTGGGTGCCTGCCAATATCATAGATGATAACACGGGGTCTGGGTGGCACTCGATTGATCCTGATCCGGTCAATCCACAGGATGAGTGGCTGGAATTAGACCTCGGGGCAGTTTTTAATCTTAAGCAAATCGAGTTGGCCAACCGCGGCAACTGCTGCCAGGATCGAATTAATACGATGTATGTTAAGGTGATGGATGCCGGTAAAAATGTTCTTTTCCAAAGCGACCCTATCAGCGGCTCTCCGATGCTTTGGGTGTGGGACAATGACGGTGCCGGCTTTGATGGGGTACAGTATATTTCCATTCACAAAGATGCTCCTACTACACCAATCAATCTTATGGAACTTCGTGCAATTGATTGGTCATTCAATCCTGTTAATGTTGCATTGGACGGAACGGCTTCAGCCGCCAATACGGACTACGGCTGGGTTCCGGGTAATGCCATCGACAACAATACAGGATCGGGTTATCACTCTGTTGAGGCTGCTGATACGGACAACTGGTGGGAGGTTGATTTAGGAACCGCTTCCGACCTTAGTAAAATCGAGATCGTTAACAGAGGCGGTTTTTTAGGCCGTCTTGACGGTGCAATCGTAAAGGTTTTGGATGCGTCCAGAGCTGTTCTTGCGACGAGTCCGGCTGTTTCCGGTTCACCTTCAGTGTTTGAATGGGATAACGGTGGTGCGGGATTTACCAATGTCCAATTTGTTCGTGTGGAGCATTATCCTGCACCGGGTCAAATGACGATTTTGACATTGATGGAAGTCAGGGCCTGGGGACCGACCTCTCCGGCGGCAGTATATCTGTCACCTGCCAGAGGCTTAGAAAATGTGGACGATGAATTGGATATAACGCTCAGTTGGGAAACCGCGGTTGATCCGGCCGATGTCCGCCAGGCCAATCCGGACATTACCGGCCATATCGTTTATTTTGGTACTGACCCCGGTGCATTGGTTCAGCAGACGATTTTGCCTGTTGGGACAACAAGCTACGATATTTTGGCAGCCTCATTGGCGCCGAATACCACCTATTACTGGCGTATTGATGAACAGACGGCCTTCGGTCCCATATCAGGTGCCGTTTGGTCGTTTTCAACATGGGGACAGGTGAATGGTCCTGATCCAGCTGACGGAGCGATACGTATTGGTCAGTACACTTCTCTTGGGTGGAACAATGTGGACCTTGCCGGAATCAGCTATGATGTCTATCTGGCGAAGGAAGGTGAAGCTCTGGTCCTCCAGGATAATGTTGTGAGCAATGCATTCATGCCGAGTGCGGCCTTGGATCCCAATACCGTGTATAACTGGCGTGTGGATGCCGTTAGAAACGGCACAACTGTTACGAATAATGCTGTCTGGAGTTTCACAAGCGGTGGGTTGGCAGTGAACCCAATTCCTTCCGATGGAGCAATTGCTGTAGCGACTGATTTGGTAGCTTCATGGGAGGGTGATCAGACTGGGGAATTTGTTGAAGGATATGACATTTATCTCGGCCAGGATCCCGGTAGTATGACCATGGTAGGAACTGCTTCTGAAGCCAGCTATCAGTTCCCGACAGAGTTAGCAGACGGGACAACTTACTATTGGAAAGCCGTTGCCAAAAACGGCGGCGTTGCTATCGCGGAATCGCAACAGTCGATCTGGAGCTTTACCACCGGTGAATTTCTCGTTTATTGTCCGCTGGAAAACGTTGTTGATCCGAATTTTGCCGTTGACACTGCCGACATTGCAGCGGCATTTGTTTCGAACCCGGCCCTGCCCGAAGGCGCCGACCCCAATCTTTATCTGGTCGATGGCATTGTAGGTGATGCGGTTCGATTTGCGGGCGATAATGTAATGAAACTGATCCCGAATGATCCAAATCTTTGGAACGAGACCGGCAATGGTTTGACGATTGCCCTGTGGACGAAGTGGAAAGTTGCTGACAGCTACCCGGATGCATATCGATACGGGCCATTTGTTAGTAAAAATAACTAAACTGAAGACGGGACCGGTTGGTCGCTGCAGTTTAACAGTTATTACAACCGTACTCAGTTACGTACCAATGGATCAACAATGACTGCCAGCGATGGGATGTTTGTTGAAAGCAACAAGTGGCATTTCCATTGTGTGACGCACAGCCCCTGGGGTAGGCAGTACTTTATCGATGGTCAATTGCATCGTGGTACTGGTTATGACCTGGTTCCTGCCTATGACATTACGGGTGCCCCGGTTTGTATCGGCGGCCGTATCAAAGACGACGGTACCTGGCAAAAAGGCGTGAAGGCGACGATTGATGAAGTTCGCATTTTCAGCCGTCCGCTGTCAGAAGCTCAAATGATCGAGCTTTATAAGAATAGTCCAATGGCCAAATTACCGGAACCGGCAACCGCGTCGGTTGATGCTCCGTATGACGGCATTATTTCCTGGACACCGGGTGATGCTGCTCTGGGTGTTGCCAAACAACGACTGATCGTAAGTTTGAGTCGGGATTTATCTTCACCCATTGTGGATACAGTGCTGACAACTGAGGACAGCTATGATATTGCGGGCAATCTTGAACTTGAGACGAGTTATTACTGGCGTGTGGATTCTCTGGCAGCCGATGACTCAATGATTTGGGAAGGCGATGTCTGGAATTTCACAACGGGGCCACTGGTAGGCGATATCGTTATCAACAAACTTGTTGATTTGGATGACCTTCAGGGCGTTGCTTCTGAGTGGCTGACCGATATGCGTTCGATTCCGACTGCAGATCATGTGATCAAATGGACGGAGTATCCGGATGTAGCTGATTATTTCATTCCGCGTCTTGGCGTTTATAACAATAGCTGGGTTGAAGTGAATCCCTCTCCGGTTTCAGACCCCAATCATACCATTGCAGTCTCCCAGACACTCCGGTGGCATTGTGACGGTGACAGCAGTGATTATGAGGGAATTCGTCAGTATGAAGCGAATTTCCGGTTTATGGAAGCGATTGATTCAGTTGATCTAACGCATTATGAGACTGTGACCTTATGGGTTAAACCGTATAATGTGCTTGACAATGGCTATCACAAAAGTCCCTCTTGGCTGTATAGCTGGATTCAGGACGGAACAATTCCGCAAACGTTTGACGGTATCCCGATTGGCTGGACCGATGCCAGTGCGGCCGATAAGTGGTTCAAGCTGGTTTGGCCTGCCGACAGACTTATAAACTCTGATGGTTCTCCTTGGACCGATGTTGAGATTTGGTTCAATCAGAGTGGTGGTCAAAAGGATGCCCAGGCGATCGCAGGCGATTTCTACTTTGAGTTTGGTGAAATGGTACTGACGCCTAAGTCCGGCCTGACCGATCCGGTTTGTCATTTAGGTGTTGTATTCAGCGATGCAGACTTCAATCAGGACTGTGATGTAGATTTGTTTGACTTTGCTGCATTAGGTGCGAACTGGATGAAAGACGCAAATTAGTTGTCGTTTAGCTGAATAAGTTGTAAAAAAGATTTAAAATTTCTGGAACCCGGCCATGATTGACCGGGTTCCAGAGATAAATTGTCAAAGTTTTGTTGAAGTCAGATGGATAAAGCATTATAGTTATACTGACAATTATATCTTTAATCGGTAGTTCCATGTGCCGATATTACACTAAAGTATTTTAAATTCAGTATCTGAATGAACGGGCTTGACGTGTTCGGGCATTTGTTGGGGAGATTGTAATGGAATAGCGATCTGTTGTATTTCCGGTGTTTTTGGTAGTCGTTATCATTGCCGATTTATTTGCATTTTCGTTTCTCTATGGGGTGATTTTTATAATGCTTTTTTCAATTGATGTCGAATCCCGGTGGATTACAATTAGCGACCTCAGTATACTTGAATGTAGAGGGGATGTGGGATGAACAAAGCTGTAATTGTATTATACATATGTTTATTTCTGGTAGCTATTGTTAATCCGTGTGCACGCGCTGAGTGCCCCCGAGCCGATTTTAATGGTGACTGCGAGGTGAACATACGAGACTTTGCAATATTGGGACAGCAATGGATGGATGCAGAAGGTTCTGCTGACCTGAGCGGTTCCCAAGGCGTTGACTTGTCGGATTTGCTTATTCTTGCAGAAGATTGGCTCGAAAGAAAATCTCCCGTTATTATCAATGAATTTCTTGCTTCCAATTCCTCTTCAGAGCCTCTATCAGCGGGAGGACTGATTGACGAAGATGGCGATTCATCGGATTGGATCGAACTGTATAACCAGTCTGGTATTGAGGCCGGTTTAACGGGTTTCTATTTGACGGATGATCCGGATAATCTTGTGAAATGGCCATTGCCCGACGTCACCCTTGCTCCTGGCGAATACCGTGTTATTTTTGCGTCCGGTAAAGACCGTCGAGATCCAACCGGCAACTTGCATACAAATTTCCAGCTTGATAAAGACGGTGACTATCTAGCGCTCATCGAAGGTGATGGGACAACCATAGCGTATTCCTATGCGCCGGACTTTGGAACCCAGTTCACGGATGTCAGCTACGGTCTGAGCCAGACGTCGATCTCCACTGTTCTGGTCCAGTCTTCAACACAGGCCAAACTCCTTGTTCCGGATAGTGACGATAACCAGCAAATTGCTTCAACCTGGACAGGCGATCATGAACCGTTTGATGACAGTGCCTGGAAAACGATTTCTTCCGGCGTTGGTTTTGATGCGAGAGAGGGATCATCTTCTGCAGAAAATATTGCGTTCGGGAAAACTGCAACACAGTCCTCGGATTGGCCGGGACTTCCGGCAGGTTTGGCAACAGATGGTCATCTCAGCGGTTCCAGTTTTTCGCATACGGCTACCGGTGACTTCACTCCATGGTGGAAAGTTGATCTCGAAGAAACGAGTTTTATTAATGAGATTGTGATTCATAACCGAATCGGCTTCCTGGAGAGACTGTATAACATCACGGTGGAAATTCTCAATGAAAACGATGTCGTGGTTTACACTTCTGATATTCTTAATCATGTTTCGGAAGGCGGTGTGCCGGCAAACCCGGGGACCACGATGACGCTGAATCTGTCCGATCAGCCCGCAGGCGGTGTTTCGGGCCGTTTCATTAAAATAAGCAAAACCCCGATCTCCGGTTACGCCGAATATTTAACACTCGTAGAGGTCCAGGTGTTCGGCGTTGACAAGTATAACGACATTGCTTCAGATATTGAAGCGGACATGCGAGATATAAGTTCCTCATGCTATCTGCGAATACCTTTTCAGGTTGACAGCATTTCGGAGATAGATAAAGCAACCCTGTCAATGAAATACGATGACGGTTTTGCCGCATACCTGAACGGAACATTGGTCGCCTCCGACAACACCCCGGATCCGCTGGTCTATGACTCTTCTGCTCAGCAGATACACCTCGCCTCCACGGCCGAAGATTACGAAATATCACCGTCCTTATTCAAAAGCGGAACAAATATCCTTGCGATACAGGGTTTAAACTCCGCAAGTGATGATTTGACTTTCTTCATCGAACCCGAGTTGATAATCTATAAAATCACAACAGGCGATAACGCGTATTTCAAACAGCCAACCCCCGGCACGACCAATGAGCAGGGGCGATATGGGTTTGTTGCTGACACAAAGTTCGATGTTGACCGGGGATTTTATGAAGATCCTTTTGAGGTCAAAATTATTTCCAATACGCCGGACTCTTCGATCATTTATACATTGGATGGAACAGAACCATCCTTGACGAACGGAACGATCGTTCCGGCTGCCAACCCTGGTGCGACCCCGGTCGCTGTCGTGCAGATTTCGACAACGACGACACTCAGGGCGGCGGCGTTCAAGGAAAACTATTACCCGTCAGATATTGACACTCACACCTACATCTTCCTCGATGACGTCATTGCTTCTTCCGTGATGAATACCGGTATTACACAGGATCCAAGATACGCTCCTCACATGCGCCAAGCGCTGACCGATCTTCCCACGATCTCCATTGTGACGCCAACGGATCGTATGCAGCAGGTTATTCAGGCAATGAATTATCCGGAGTGGACGTACGATGAGTTTCCCATTTCGATTGAGTGGCTCATGCCCGACAGTTCATTCGATTTCCAGGAAGACGCCGGAGCGAGCCGTTTTGGCGGACACTGGTACGAAACCCACGCGGGCGGGCCTTTCGAAAAGTGGTCTTTCCGGATATTTTTCCGCAAACAATATGGTGCCGCCAAGCTGAAAGCCCCGCTGTTTGAAGGCTTCGATCACGGCATCCCGCCGACAGAAACATTTGACCAGCTCGATCTTCGCAGTGGTTCGCATGACATGTACCAGCGAGGATTTTATATGTCTTCTCCGCTCACGGCCGACACCATGCTTGAGATGGGTAATGTTAATCCGCACAGTCGATTCGTACATCTCTACATCAACGGCACCTACTGGGGCCAGTACAACTTGCATGAGCGATGGAACGCTGATATGGTTTCGCAGTATGTGGGCGGCGAAAAGGAAGATTATGAGTCGATCAAAACGAAGATTAATCAGGGTGGATGGGGTGATATGGGCGAACCCTATGACGGCGACGGCTCTGTTTGGGACAATGCCTTAACAATGCGAAATTCGTATGAACAGATTAAAACATGGGTTGATATTCAGAGTTATGTGGACTTTATGCTCATGTGGATGTTTGGTAATTCCGAGGAAGAATATCGATGCGTCGGCTCGAAAACAGCGGCCGGCCAGCCTTTTCTCTTCTGGCTGAACGATCCGGATGGCTTTACACGCGACATTGGTGATCGAACCGGCTCCTACGGCCCGGGCTATATTTTTGGCAGTCTGGTCGCAGAAGCAGATCCTAATTTCATGACGTTTCTGGCGGACAGAATTCATGAGCATTTCTTCAATGGGGGCGGCCTTACCCAGACAGCGATGGCAGAAAAGCTGCTCCAGCGGTGTGACGAGATAGAAACGGCATTTTATGCCGAATCTGCAAGATGGGGATATCGCAGCCCCGAATCATGGGCTTCTGCCAGAGATAATTATATCAATAATATTCTCGCCAACAGACCTCAGACGCTCCTCAATCAACTCATTAGCAGGGGGCTTTATCCCAATGTTGTTGCACCAATATTCTATATCAACAATGCCTACCAGCACGGCGGAATGATCCACGCAGGCGATGAATTATCAATGTCCGCCTCTGGTGGTACAATCTACTACACGTTCGATGGTACCGATCCACGGATGCCAGATGGCCAGATAAATCCTGACGCTTTAAGCACCGAATCCGGCCCCTCGACTGATCTTACCCTTATCCAGAAAGGGTCAACATGGAAATATCTCGATGACGGATCAGATCAGGGCATACAATGGAGAAATCTGTCTTTTAACGACACTTCCTGGCCATCAGGTCCGGCCCAACTCGGTTATGGTGACGGCGATGAAAGCACACTGGTGTCCTTTGGTCCGGATGAAAACAACAAATATATCACAACCTATTTCAGACATGTCTTTCATTTGACAAATCCTTCGGAGATAACCAATCTCTCGGCGTCATTGATGCGTGACGACGGTGCCGTTGTGTATCTTAACGGCACAGAAATTATCCGAAGCGCTATGCCCTCAGGCTCCATAACCTATCAAACAGGCGCGGCAGGAACAGCCAGCGGCGGCGGCGAATCTACATACTATCTAACCAATGGTATCGATCCGAACCTCCTCGTCGGAGGTGACAATATCGTTGCCGTTGAGATTCACCAGGTTGCCGGTACCAGCTCGGATATCAGTTTTGATTTTGAACTGGCCGCAACCATAGACGGTGACGGTGAAACAGTGACGATTCCCATCGACAAAACAACCCACGTCAAATCCAGGACATTCAAAAACAGCCAGTGGAGCGCGATAAATCAGGCGACATTTGCGGTGGGCGATCTCGTTGGTTCTTTACGAATCAGCGAGCTGATGTATCATCCGACTGCCGATCCGAACAGCGAATTTATTGAGCTGGTCAACATTGGCAGCGAATCGGTTAATCTCAATCTTGTTGAGTTTGCTAATGGCATTGACTTTGTATTCCCCGATATCGACCTTGCATCAAACGAACGTGTTGTCGTTGTTCGTAACCTCGATGCGTTCAACACTGCTTATCCGCAGTTCACGGGAACAATTTCCGGGCAATATACCGGAAGCCTGGATAATGACGGTGAACGGATTGTTCTGACTGATGCGATGGGGCAAACGATCCATGACTATAAATATGAGGACAACTGGTACGAACTGACCGATGGCATGGGATTTTCGCTGACGATGGTTGATCCGACTTCAACCGATCCCAATCTGTGGGATACCAAATCCGGCTGGCGGTCGAGTTTATATACCGGCGGTACGCCCGGAGCGGCCGCTGAGACCGTTCTTGCCGCCGACAGCATTGTCATCAACGAACTGCTGGCACATTCGCATGCTGCCAGTCCCGACTGGCTTGAGTTATACAATACCACCGGCCAGGATATTAATATCGGCGGCTGGTTTTTAAGTGACAATGACTCGGACGATCCGAATATTATGAAATACCGGATTCCCGACGGCACGGTTATTGAGGCAGGGGACTACTATGTCTTCGTCGAAGATCAGACCTTTGGCAACCCAGTCGCCCCCGGCTGCAGTATCCCGTTCGGCCTCAGCGAGGCTGGCGAAACGGTCTATCTCTACTCTGGTCAAAACGACCAGGTTACCGGCTACTACCAAGCACAGCAGAAATTCGATGCCTCTGAAACGGGCGTGACTTTCGGCCGATATGAAAAGCAGGAACTGTCCGGTGGCTATGACTTTGTGCGGCAAAGTATGCAAACGCAAGGCGCTGCCAACAGCGGTCCGGCCATTTCGGACATCGTCATCACCGAGATTCACTACAATCCATCTAATGGAACCGATTATGAATTTGTGAAGCTGTATAACCGCTCTGACTCACCGGTGACACTCATGACCGAGGTGACAACGGAAATCACGCCGGGCAATTTTCTCAACGAAACCCTCCCATGGCGGGTGGAAGGCATCGGTTTTGAATTCCCGGCGAACACGACCATTCCGGCGGATACTTATATTATCATGGCGAAAAACCCGACGATGTACAGTTCTGCTCCCTTCACGGTCTATGGCCCTTATGAAGGCAAACTCGACAATGGCGGTGAACAAATTGAGTTGCAAATCCCCGGCGATCAGGAATACGGCCAAAACCGATATTGGATTCCAATTGAAAAGATCGACTACGACGACAAAGCTCCATGGCCGACAACTCCCGACGGCAACAGAGATAGCCTCCAAAGACTCAACAAAAACACCTACGGCAGGGACCACACAAATTGGGCCGCTGCAACACCAACTCTGTGAAAGCAATAGACCGGCTATCTTTGGAGGACGGTCTATCGTTCTCGCTTACTGCAACCGATCTGCAAAAAGAAACCGCAGCCGGAAAGAATGGCTGCGGCAAAAAAGAAATTTCGGGCCAACCTTAATTATTTTGTCTCACCATCTCTTTTTACTTATTCAGATGCAACAAAAATACCAGCGGCATTGATCACCAAAGAGGCCTTGTCGGTACGTGGCCCCACGGTTCCCTGGATGACTAATGTCGTTAAGGGCTTTAGATTTTCTACTTCGCTCAAATCAACAGCAAGCGGTCGATTGTCAGCCCCCAGAATCTGCACAGAGGCCATGTTTGTAAGCAGTACTTCTGCCGGGGTGCAGCAGTAGTCCCAGGGCATGGCACAGTGGTCATCTTCTTTGGTGCAGGGATTTTCCAGGGTGGCATCAATCACCGTCATGACCGCGCGATTGTTTACAAAGACTTTTTTACGCCCCCCAACCACAGCCTTAACTGCCACAGTATCACCTTCCTGAGCGTCGGATTTTAAAGACGAAATAGGTTGAATTTCTGTTGGTGCAGCAGCCAGAAAAAGAGAATCCGGCAGTGCAACGGAAGGTGTTTCAGTTTCCGGCTCACTCGAATCGCGGCAGCCGAACATCGTCAGACAAAACAAGCTCAACAATACAAAGGTTAATGGGTAGCAGGTTGTTTTCTTCATGGTTTTTTCTCCTATATTAGTTTCAATTATCATTTTCAAACATTTCAATTTCTTAGATTGCCTTTAATGCTTCAGGAATAGGCAGTCGTATGCAATTTATCACAGGAGGCAGGGCGCCTACAATGCCCAGAATCAATCCCGCACCAAGGCCGGCGCTGAGAGTGGCTGCATCAACGGCCAGGCTAAAGGCCCCCATGGAAATCTTGATGGAACTGCCGTCGAGCAAAACCAAAGAGAACAAGGCTGATGTCAGTGCCCCGGTAAGAGCGATTAAGATGGATTCCTGGATCAAACTCATTGCAATTGCCAAACGGGAATAGCCGAGTGATTGAAGCATACCGATCTCTCGAAAACGAGCGGCAAATGCGGCATACAAAATGTTTAATCCACCAAACAGGCCTCCCATACCGATCAGGGCAGCTGTGATCCAAACCATCATACGTACAGGTCTATAAAACGATACCAATTTTTGATAGTAAGCGGTCTCCGGCAGGGCAATGATCTCCAGATCCAAACGCGTGGAGGCAAAGATCTCCACATCGGAATAATCGGCATTATCCAAGGTAAGGATCACACACGACAGACTATCGCGTTTGGCGGCGATCTGCAGATCGGTTAAGGGGCACCAGATTTCCGCGTCCATGACCGTATTAGGAGCGGAAAAATGGCCGACAATCGTCCAGGGTCGGTTGCCAAACCAGATAGTGTTGTTAAGTGCCAACTTTCCCTTGTCCCATCCCATACGTCTGGCAGTGAGTTGTCCGACCATAATTTCGTCTTGTCCGGCTTCCGGTGCGCGACCGGCCACAATATGCACCTGCTCATGGACAAGGTAGGCCGCCGGAGTGATTCCTCGAATTACGGCGGAACTGGTGGTATCCTGATCCTGCTGTGTGCTCATGACCAGACTCATATGAACTTCGGGGGATACGTAGGCAAGTCCGAGCCGTGACTTAATGCCGGGAACACCGGCAAAAACCAGACTTGTTACAGCAGGAGAGATTTCACTGCGTTCGATACTTTCCTCACTGCCGGCTCCGAGAATGATCATATTGTTTTTCGAACCACTGCTGATCAGGCTTTTTTCCATGCCTCGCACAAAGGCTACCGCCGTGATCACCAGTGTCACCATCAAAAAACTGCCGAATATACTCAATACAAGACGTAGTTGAGAGCGTCCCAGATTTCGTACTGCATATTCAAAAGGTAAAAACTTCATTTTTAGACCATTAAACAAATCGAATTCTTTTTATGTTCGTTTCACTTTTATCTCACACTGCTCTGAAACACTGTGCGATCTCATGGCGTGAGGCTTGCCAGGCCGGTACCAAACCGGCCAGAACACCCAGGATCAGAGACAGCCCCATCCCCGTTAACAGTAATAGTAATCCCGCCTGAATAGGGATACTGAGTCCATCCATGGAAAGGCTGTATTGCCCCCATTCAATGATTCCTGTGGCTGCAAGAGTTCCGATGCCGCCGCCGAAAAGGCCGATGCAAAGCCCCTCAAAAACAATTAACCGTCCAATCAGATACGGGCTGTACCCCAACGTTTGCAAGATAGCATGTTCCTTAACACGATCCTGAACGCTCAGCACAATGGCATTACCCACCAGGATTAGCACCGCCGCAATACAACTCCAGCCAAGGTAACGTGTAAAGCTCACCAGTTCCACCATATCTGCGGCGGCATAGGCCACAAACGCCTTTTCCGAACGTGTCGTCGTCGGATGTTCGGCGACGGAGAACTCTTGGTCTATCGCCTGGGCGACATGATCCAATTGAGAGGCATCTTCAACCAGCACATTAAATTGCGTAACGATTCCCAGATTCTTGTCTGCGGTTTGTTGCAGGAAGTCCAGATGCACGTAGGCAACATTTTGGTCTTGTACCTCCTGAGATTGGATGATACCGGCGACATAAGCTGTCACACCGGCTGCATCAAAACGGTCACCGACCTTCAGTCCGCGTCGGCGGGCGAGCGTTTCACCCAGTAGGGCCGCGTCAGAACGGGACCGCCACTGTTCGATGGAGCCCTGAACGATATTAAGGCCGTTGCGTTTGACACTAAGGAATTCGTCTAAGGGAACTCCGCGAAATGTGATGACATCCAGGCTCGTACGGCAGTTGTTAACCACGATTTTTATGGGAATTACCGCGCGTACGCCTTCAATTCTGTCGATCTTGGACTCGTAGTACTGAGGCAGTTGACTGGTAAACGGACAGAAGCGATCCTTACGATATACCACCAGTACCGTGTCGTTGGCATTCTCCTGAGTCGCCTGAGAAACACCGGTCTGCATGGCCTGAATTGTGATAAACATGAACATTGCCGTCATCACACCGCTCAGGGTCAATAGACTGCGAATCCGGTGACGCAGCAATTGACGATAAATCAAAGGGATGAACTTCGGAGCAATCATATTTGAACCTCATGATTTTTTTGTCTTTTTTTCATCTTGTACGGTTTTAGATTCATTTTAAGTAATTTAAACATGCTTTCATCTTATTGCCACACTTCCGGCTTCTGAATCTCTTCCTGGTACTCCACCAGCTTGCCTTTATTCAGAAACAGAACCTGGTCGGCGTACCGTGCGGTTTGGGGGTCATGGGTGACCATAATAAGTGTTGTACTCAGTTCCTTGTTGAGTTGTTTCAACAGTTCCATAATGGACTGTGCCGCCTGGCGATCTAGATCACCGGTAGGCTCATCGGCAACGAGGATCTTAGGATTTGTAACAATCGCCCGGGCGATGGCCACACGCTGTTCCTGGCCGCCGCTGAGTTGCCGGGGATAGTGATTGTATCTGTCCTCAAGTCCGACCAGAGCCAGTGAACGCGTCACACGTTCATGTCGCTGCTGACGTGACATCTTATGCAGCAGCAAAGGAAGTTCCACATTTTCATAGGCCGTCAGCACTGGTATCAGGTTATAGAGCTGGAATATATAGCCTATGTTGGTCGCTCGCCAGGTTGCCAGCTTACTGGCCGATAGCCCGGCAATGTCCATTTTGTCAATAAACAGGGAGCCTGAGGTGGGCTTGTCAATGCCGGCGATCAGGTTGAGAAGAGTAGTTTTTCCACTGCCGGACGGCCCCATCAGCGCCAGAAATCGACCCGGTTGAATCTCCAGATCAAGATCGTGCAACGGACGGATACGATTATCGCCCCGATGGTATTCTTTGCTTAATTGTTTACATTCAATCATGGTTCAATTTCTCCGGTAATTCGTATGCGTTGTCCTTCCGTCAGTGGTTTATCATACTCAGCAATCAAAGTGTCTCCGGGCTGAAGGCCGGAAACGGTTTCAATCCAGCCGGCCTCTCGATGACGGCCAAGGGTAATATCCCGCTGTGTGGCACGCTGGTCTGCAGTGACTACCCATACCGAAGCCGTATTGTCGGAACGTTGCTGAAGGAATTTTTCAGGCACCAATACTCGATATGTCGCAGATTCAGTATTCGCTTGTGATTGCCCTAAAAACTTGACGCGTGCAAGCATTTCCGGTTTTAGTTCCGCGGTGGGATGATGAATCGCAACTTTGATCTCTAAGGTGTTTTTTTGAATATCGGCCTCATGGACGATGCGTGTGACCTGTCCGGCAAAACGCTTGTCCGGCAGGACATCCACGATGATTTCCGCCTCTTGACCGACTCCCACCTTAGCGGCGTCCGCCAGGGGGACATCGACCCGTACCTGGAGCTTGTTAGGATCATAAAGGTGAACGGCATGCGCGGAAAGCTTGCCGTCCATATTCAGCATAAGTTTACTGCCCGGTACAACCAGACGTGTCATAACAATCCCGGCTGCCGGAGAGCGTACTTCCATGCGATCCAATCGCAGTTGGGCCTGGGCGACAGCAGCATTCATCTCATGAAGTTCAGCCTGTGCCAGATCAAGCGCTTCTTGTTCTGGGATACGGAGTCTGCGTTGTTCTCGTGCTGCGTGGAGTTCGGCTTGAATACTCAGGGTTTGAGCCTCAAGTACATCACGCTTTTTTTGTGCGACCTCCAGCCTGGCCTGTTGAGCTTTGTATTGTAATTCAGCTTGTACAACTTGCTGTTCGGCAACGGCGTCCGGTTGTACAGTTGACAGTCGTTGGTATGAGTCTTTTAGCTCCGCAAGCCTGGCCTCATGCATGGCAATCTCAGAGAGCAATTGTGAACGCTCGGCGGTGATCTGCTTCAAAGAGGCCTCTGTGACGGCAATCATGCGATCCAGTTCTATGGGATGGTCCCAGTCAGACTGAGCCGCCTTGAGTTTTGCCTGTCGATTTTCCAGTTTCGCCCGGGCAGATTCTAAAGCCAGCCGTGCATCGTCATCGATCATTCGAGCTACGATCTGGTCGGCTGTTACCCATTCACCCTCCAATACAAGAACCTCTTTTACCACGCCCGGCGACAGGGCGGAGACGTAAATAGGAAAGGGATCGGGTTCTACCCATCCCGGCGCCTGAAAAGTTACCGACCCTGCGGTCTGAGTGAGTGATTTACTGACCAGTTGCACGGTACGCACATTGACCGCCGGACTGAAGCTGCCACGGGCAGCATACCCCAGCAGGAGGAGGGCAGTGATTAATATGCCAAGGGGCAATATCAACCGTGTGAGCCATTTTCGCGGCGGCCGCGGGATGGTTTTGTCCGGAGCTGTCGAACGATCAATATGAAGCCCCAATATATCGGATTTCTGATTCATGTAATGATTCCTCTAACGATTCCTAAGTCAGGTAATGATGGACCTGTGTCAGAAAATGCGCACAATAAGAGCATAGAAAAAACAGCTTCTTTTATGAAGCGCACTATGCGCGCATGGGTAGAGGATATCAAATCAGAAGGATTATGGTATTCAGCCTATCGGCGTCATTTGTTGGATATGCAGAAGTATTGTAAGGGGTGATATAGTTTTCGGCCATAAAAACAGTGTCCATCGCGTATGTCGGCATTCCAAAAGAGGGCGGTATTGGATCAACCTGCCTTGTATGATATGGCTCACTCGTGTCTAACGGGACATCGACACACAGACACCGACTGTTATAGCAGATGCCGGGTTCAACCGGGGTGGATTCAAAGAGTGTTGATGCTTCTGGGCGGCCGTAATACTCAGTGTCTCTCTGTCGGCCTTCGCAGCAGCAAGTAATTTCCTTAGCCTCATGCTTGTTGCCGCAGCAATTGATGCTCAATAACTGCCCTCTGGTATATGAGATCAGGATCACCAGATAAGAGATTAAGAGAAACAATTCTCGGCGTTTAATTGTCATTTTTGCTGATTTCACAACGGAATTATATCACTATCCCCGAATTGAATCAAGGTCATTCAAACCAATTTTAGTATATACGATAATTCTACGAAACATAATGGGGTCAGGTTCAAAACAGGTGAATAATAGGTTAGATTGTCAATGCACGGCATGATGGAGCCTGAAACTGAACCATAACAATCCAGGCATTATGAAAACTGTTCGCGAAGACAGAAAAGGTGTTTCGCGAAAAGGGATGCTGACGCGAAAAGACTCTAAATGTATTGTACGACTCTTGCGGGTTGATCTTTAAGTCCTTTTGTAAAAAGAAGATAGAAGTTTTTTGAGAGGGTGGGGTTTGATAGGATTATTTTCGATTATTGCGAGGTATTATGTCAGAGCAATTATTTGTACAAAGTAGATAACCGTTCTGCGCATGACGAATGAATTCTTGATAATGTTATGATTACACCGGAGAGTGTTGGCTGGAGACCATTTTTTTTATAAAATTGCAGATTTTGGTTAACGTTGGCGGTTTCACAGGGGATTACTTAATGTAAGGGTAAACATCATCTGCTCAAAAACGTAACAATAGTGTGGAAAATATGAAAAAAAAGGCTGAAAATCATGATTTTGAGAATACTTTCGGGGCAATTCAAGGCTCGAAAGAAAAAGAATTCATGGGTTTTGTTGTGTCAAATCAAAAACGTATTTTCAGCTACATCATCACAATGGTCCCCAGTCATTCTGATGCAGAAGACATTTTGCAGGATACAATGACGATTATGTGGCAGAAGTTCGACGAGTTTGAACGGGGCAGCAATTTTGTCGCATGGGGCATCGCCATTGCGAAATTCCGGATCATGAAATACCGGAGAAGCACAGTTGCTTCAAAATTACGTCTTGATGATGACGTGCTCGGTCTGCTCGAAAAGCAGTCAGATGGGATGCTCAAAAAATTGGATGACCGCCTGGATGCTCTGAGGAATTGTATTAAAAAGTTGAGCGGCAAAGAAAGCACTCTTCTTAAAATGCGCTATGATCAGGAACAGTCTTTTCAAAAGATTGGTTCTTCAGTCGGGTTGACAAGTCCGGCAGTTTTCAAAGCGATTAGCCAGATTCATTGTAAACTTATGCGTTGCATAAAAAGAACGCTTTTCATGGAAACCGGATGATGACTGAGCATAATGATAAATACCAATATCTGAGTGATTTGCTGATGCTGATGCTCAATGGCAGAGCAAATCAGGAACACTATGCTCTGTTGAACGAGATGCTCAGACAATCCGAGGCCAATCGCCGGATTTATGTGGAATTCATGACGACCTATGTGGGGTTGAATTATCCTGACGGTGCTTTTAATTTCCAGAACGAAGGGGATGTTCTTGATTTTGACTCCGGGGTATGGCAGTCGCTTGCTAAAGAAGAAAAAACGGCGCCTGCGATCACACTCCCAAAAGAAGAAGCACCGAGTGAACTGATTCAGAAGGTTGTACATGAAAAAGTCCCACGGAAGCTTGACCGGCTTTCAGTATATACTGTTATTGTTTCTATGGCGGCAATACTGCTGCTTGTTCTCATGGTCAAGCTGAACCCTGTGTCACCGAATCTGCCCCTTGCAACTGTTGCGACGTTAACGGATTCAATTAACGCAACGTGGGCTGAAATGGATTATTCGCTCAATGACGAGATTCTTGAACAGGATGAACTGGTTCTGGAGAAGGGTTTTGCCGAACTGACATTCGGTATGGGGGCCAAAGTCATGCTTGAGGCGCCTTGCAGGATAACATTGAACAATAACAATCAAATGTACCTGCATGCTGGTAAACTTTCCGCTCACGTTCCTCCGGAAGCCTATGGCTTTACCGTTGATACGCCGGATGCGTCAATAAAAGATATTGGAACGGAATTCGGGGTGGATGTACAAGAAGGCGAGCACAGCGAAGTTCATGTCTTTAAAGGCGGTATTGTGCTTTGGGCGTGCCAGGAAGAAAAAGAAAAAAGATCTCTAAAGGCCCAAACTTTACTTGAAGAAAATCAGGCGAGTCGCGTTGCAACAGGCTCTGGTGTTATCAAAACGATAGGTTTTGATTCAGACGGTTTTATTCGTTCCAGGGAAGAGGCGATTTACAATATTCATCCTACCGGAGCTATTCAATATCTGCGAACACTCCCGAATTCACTGCAAATGGATGAGTTTGAGAGCGACGCTTACATGCGTTTGTTTTTAGAACGTAAACGAGTTTTACTCGAAAATGACGTAGCTGTTGCTTTTCCTGGTTCGGGCGTGTTGAGGCCTGATAGACTTTCCCGGGATGATCACCATGTTATCCCTGCCGGCACGAAAGTTGATAGTTACCTCCTCCATTATGATCGAAAACATGCAGAAATGGGCGTGCTGGTGAAGGTTACCGGTTCGGTAACATTTACCCGTCCGATTGTCGGGTTGATTGTAAGCTATGAACAATTAGAAATGACTGATTCTCTTTTTGGAAACCCGGACATATTGTATCCGATCGATAAAAGCAGAGGACTTACGGGAGAGGATTCAAAATCGCCGATTAATGATGTAATCACAATATCTGATGACAGAAAGAGGCTGGATGTATTTTTGACGGTTGCAAATATTGACCAGATTCGGGTGCTCGTTTCCGCGCCTCAGAATGACCATAGCTTTTGATATGAAGCTGCTCGATTGATGTTTGGCGGCTGAAAAAAGATAACGATTCTAATAATTTCTTTTGGAGTAATGTGTGTGCTCATGGGGTCGGTCTGCGCAGTCCGACTCCCTGAATGCCAGAACTCGTTGTTGCTGGCATGAAGCGGATGAAAGCTCGCTGCGGGCGTTCCGCGGCAGGTATGAAAGTTGTTAACGTCTTATTGGAGGATGTTAAGATGGAAAGAAAATTGTCAATTTATTTAATGGTTTTGGTTTTAGTGCTGGGTGTTGCTGCACAAGCTGAGCTCGTGCTCCACTATGAGTTTGATGAAGGCGCAGGCAGTGCCGCTGTCAGTTCCGTCAACTCAACAGCGGATAACACCTTAGGGGTTATCAACGAAGGTACGGATACCGGCTGGGGAGCAGGTGTCTTCGGCGGTGCGCTAGAGATCAAAACCGGCTCCGGTGGTGCCGGAGCAGCGAATCCGGCCAGTTGGACTCTCCCCGGGATGTCGAATATGACATTGTCGATGTGGGTCAATCGTACCGGCACGTCCGCTGCAAATCCTTCTTTGGCAGGTGCGCTTGACGATACGGGTGGTACTTGGGGCCACCACTATATGATTCGTGCGAACGCGAACAGCAGTTATGAAACCCGTGGATTTATCCGGGACATCGGTAATGCGAACACGCTTCAAACAGCAAGTACTGATCCTGCCACGGCGCTGCTGCTCAACACCTGGACGCATTTGGCGATCACCTTTGATGCAACATCAAAGACCTTGAGTTTTTATACGAATGGAACGCTGACAGATTCTGTCGTTGCTGCAGGATGGAATGGCTGGGATGCTGGCAGTGCCTTGGATTATGCCGGCATCGGCAATCCTACTGGCAGTTATTCTGTAGCTGGATTGTATGATGATGTACGCCTCTACGATGAAGCCCTCGGCGCTGATGCCATTGCTGAATTGGCTGTTCCGGAACCGGCAACAATGCTGCTCCTGGGCATTGGTGGTCTGGTCGGCCTGCGTCGCCGAAAATAATGGGTGCTCAAGAATCATATAATTATGTCGGATGAAAGATAAGGGGTTGCCCGTCAAACAGCGGGCAGCCGTCTTTATCCTGACAAAATAAAACCAAAGTGTTTTAAAAGCGATCGGAATTGAATTGTTGCGATGGATAGTAATATAAAGAGAATGCTGTTTACTGTTGTTTTGTTTCTGAGCATAATTGTTCGGGCCGACCTCCTGCTCCACTATGAGTTCGACGAAGGCGCAGGTGGTACTGCCGCCAGTTCTGTCAACTCGACGGTCGACAATACTCTGAATCTCCTCAATGAAGGTACGGATACCGGCTGGACAACAGGTGTCAGCGGCGGCGCTCTACAGATCATAACCCGCTCCGGTGGTGCTGGAGCAGCCGTTCCGACCAGTTGGGCCCTTGCCGGGGCATCGAATCTGACATTGTCAATGTGGATTAATCGCATAGGCACTTCTGCAGCCAATCCTTCTCTGGCAGGTGCTCTGGACGATGTGGGCGGAACCTGGCAGCACCACTATATGATTCGTGCGGACGGTGTAAATTTTGACAGCAGGGGGTTTATCCGGGATATCGGGAATGCAAATACACTTCAAACAGCGAACGATGACCCCGCCACTGCACTCCTGCTCAATACCTGGACGCATTTAGCAATCACATTTGATGCAGCCTCAAAGACACTGAGTTATTATGTTAATGGTGATCTGAAATCTACAGCGGTCAGTGCCGGTTGGAACGGATGGAACGACGGAAGTACCTTGGACTTTGCCGGTATCGGCAATCCCAACGGCAGTTATACCATCCCCGGACTCTATGACGATGTACGCATTTATGACGAGGTGCTCAGTGCTGAAGCGATTGCAGAACTGGCGGGTTATGAGCCGCCGGATCCGCCGTCAGACTTGGGTCCCATCGAAGTCTACTTATTGGCTGGTCAGTCGAATATGCAGGGTGTTGGCTATTCATCTGATTTAACTGCCGAGCAAAAAGACCAGCCGGAAATACTGCTATACCATACATCTTCGGTCAGCAGCGGTCAACCCGCTAATACCTGGATTGCGCTGAGGCCGGCCGGCTGGAGTGGTTTTGGAGCTGGCGGTTGCTTTGGGCCGGAGATTGGTTTTGGCTTGGAGATAGCAAAGAGGTATCCGTCTTCCAAGATTGCCTTTATCAAACATGCCGTCGGCGGTACGGGGATTTCTCCGGACTGCGCCGTTTCCGGGTGGTATCCGGTTCATTATCCTGCCCGACCGGATGCGGATGATCAGTATGCTGCGTTTATCAATGCAGCCCACAGTGCTCTGGATGCCTTGGAGTCACAGGGGTACCAACTCCGCATCAGGGGAATGCTCTGGATGCAGGGTGAAGAAGATGCCAAGCTGGTGAGTACCGGAAATGATTACGAAGCGAACTTGTCTCTGCTTATTTCTACTGTTCGGACAGAGTTTGATTTGTCTGAGATGCCTTTTGTCTATGCTCAGATACTTCCTCATTGTTTTGATGCACGTTTTTCCGCTCGTGATATCGTGAGGCAGGCTCAGGCGAATCTGGATCAGAATTCCGGCCATGCTGACGCCGTTCACAATGCATTTATGGTGTCAACAGACAGCCTGAGCGTTCACAGCCAGATTCCCGGCGATCCTCGTCCGACGGATGATGTCCACTTTGGCACCGATGGTCAACTTGGCCTTGGGCTGTTGATGGGGCAGCAATTTCCGCGGCAAGGCGATGTGCAGCCGGATGGAAAAGTGACATTGTCGGACTTTGCCGTTATTGCGGCGTACTGGATGGACATTGATTGCAGCATATCAAACGATTGGTGCGACGGGGCGGATGTGACCTTAGACAGCACGGTTTCGATAGAAGATCTGGATGCTTTAAGCCTGAATTGGCTTTTGGAGTAAATTTGAAAATTGTACCTGTTTTGTGATGTTTGAAGAATTTCTGACTTTATAAGGAGAACGTAAAATGAAAAAGAAGTTTGTTATTTTAAGTTGTGTGATGATATTGATGCTGGGCGCTTCGGTACAAGCTGACCTTCTGCTCCACTATGACTTTGATGAAGGGGCAGGCGGGACTGCCGCCAGTTCCGTCAACTCAACGGCGGACAATACCTTGGGACTCCTCAACGTGGGTACGGATACCGATTGGGCAGCAGGGGTCAGTGGCGGTGCGTTAGAGATCAAAACCGGCTCCGGTGGTGCCGGAGCGACTGTCCCGACCAGTTGGGCTATGACCGGATCGTCAAATCTGACGCTGTCGTTGTGGATTTATCGTACCGGTACTTCCGCTGCGAATCCTTCTCTGGCAGGTGCTCTTGACGATCAGGGGGGAACCTGGGGACACCAGTATATGATTCGCGCGAATGCAAGCAGCAATTATGAAGGCAGAGGGTTTCTCCGGGATAACGGAAATGTAAACACGATTCAAACAGCCAGCGCAGAACCCACCGCGGAAATTCCGCTCGATACCTGGACGCATCTGGCAATCACGTTTGATACAACTTCAGCAACATTAAAGTTTTATCTGAATGGAGCACTGATAGATACAGCGGTTGGCACCGGCTTCACGAACTGGAATGATGGAAGCAACCTGGATTATTCAGGTATTGGCAATCCCACAGGCAATTACTCCATCCCCGGATTATACGATGAGGTACGCCTCTATGATGAAGTACTGGATGCCGCGGCTATTGAAGAGCTGTATAATAGCCCTGGTAAGTCACCGAGTAAAGCATGGGGGCCGAATCCCGAACATGGAGAGCAGGATGTGCTTTTGGATACAGGGTTGCTGTGGAACAAACCCACCGATTATGTGCCCGTTAAGTATGTTCTCAATTTCCGTGCCGATGATCCGAACTGGCTTGACCCGATCAATACAACAACCGTCGTTGATCCTGTGGTCGATCTAAATCTTGACGGCGACCCGGACACCACCGAAGCGGTTGTGCCGGTTACTTTGGATTATGCCACACCGTATTACTGGAGGGTCGATTCGTATGAGCCGAATTTGGTCGGTTCACAGAAGCCGATTCTGCATGTCGGTGCAGCCTGGATGTTTACATCAGCACCCGAAGAGCCTGATGTAACCGATCCGATTTCGGTTACCGAGCCACTGGGAGGTACAGCGACATTGACGGTGACGCAGACAAGAGGAACGTCTTACAAGTGGTTTAAAGATGGTGTCGAATACAGTTCCGGCAGTCTGACTGAAGATGGGGACATTGTGCTTGCAATCAGTCCTCTTGCTATTGCCGATGAGGCATTGTATCACTGTGAAGTCTATAACAGCGTTGCCCCGGAAGGCAGCCCTGCAGCGGCTGTGTCTGCCGCGGCACGGGTTATGACCGAACGGCTGGTTGGCTGGTGGAAACTGGATGGCGATCTGTCAGATTCGGTTCAGGATGAAGTTGCCGACGCACCGACACATGATGGTAGTGCTGTCACTACGAATTTTGTCGGATCTGCCAAAAATGGCGGCGGACTTTTGTTCTCTGTCGATGATCCAAACGATTTAGTGACAATTGCTGACAGCAATGACTATTTCAATTTCTATCCGCAAGGCTATACAGTCAGTGTCTGGGTTCAAACAACTCAAACTAGCCCCTGGGGCGGATTTGTGTCAAAACAGAGCTTGGATTCTACCCGTGGCTTCGTCATTACGCACAATAATTCGGGTCAGGCCGTACACACACTGCGTCAATCATTCCAGGATCTGAATTCAGGAGTGCAGATTGATGATGGCGTTGAATGGCATTTGGTGATAGGTACTTATGACGGGACAACCGGTGAAGGTAAGGTTTATGTGGACGGTCTGGTAGCCAATACAACAACGAATACCAGCGTCGTTGATGCAAATCCGAGTCCTTTAGTCTTTGGTGCTGCAAAGTCAGATGTCAGTGCCTCTTATGACGGCCTTTTGGATGACATTCGTATCTGGAGTTATCCGCTGAGTGCCGAAGCTGTCGCAGACCTGTACACTGATTTCAATCCGGGCCAATGGGTTTGCCTGAATCCTCCGGCTATGGATACAACCGGCCCGAATGGCGAACCGGACTGTAAAGTTGATATGTATGAGTTTCTCCAAATTGCAGAGGTCTGGCTCGAATGCGGACGTTATCCGGACACACTATGTAACTAAAGAAATGACATGATGCTGTTGTTGAAACAGAATCTGTTGATACATGAATAATCGACAGGACGTCCCGGTTAAATCGGGGCGTCCTGCTGGAATTTTAGAAATTTGGACGGTTAACTGATATTACTGATTTGAAGAGGCGAAGTTTATGAAAATGGGGGAAATTATCTTAGCGTTTTTTGTTGCTATTATAAGTATTTCAGCTCAGGCTGATTTGGTGTATTACTATACGCTTGATGAAGGCTCCGGTACCACGGCCAGCAGTAGTGTGAATCAGAGCTCTGACAGTGATTTAACACTATCCAGTGCCGGGTGGGATTCGGGTCTATATGGTTCAGCGGTAAAATTTTCAACGAATTCCGGAGTTGCTGACGCCGGCGATCCGCAGAGTTGGGTGATGAGTGGTGATTTCACCCTGGCGTGTTGGGTTAATATTAGCGGCGGGGGCGGTGCATCTCCGATGCTTGTGGGAACGGACTCTGATACTGCTCACGGCTGGAAACAACATTATATGATTCGGATGATAGCGAGCAGTCGTGTTCCCAGGCTGTTTATTCGAGATAAAGACGGGGATACCTTAGACCTTGCTTCGCCGAGTGCTGTTCCGTTGAACACCTGGACCCATCTGGCTATAACATTTGATTATTCCACCTCAGAAGGCATTCTGTATGTGAACGGAACGGAAGTCAATCGAGGTTCCGGTTTCACAGGAGATGGCTTTAGCGGCTGGGATGCATCGACGATTGTTAAGGCAGGCATTGGTAATGGGGGCTATTCGATGCACGGGTTGTATGATGACATACGCCTTTATGATGAAACGCTGGATGCGAATGCAGTCAGTGCATTGGCGAGTCGCAAAGAAGTTGTCGTTACGGAGTCAGATGATTCTACACAGGTCGCCGAAGGCGGTGTCGGCGGCAATCCGGCAAGTGATACGTTTTCCGTGGCGCTTTCCAAGCAGCCGAGTGACAACGTGACAGTGACTCTTTCTGAACAGGCCGGCGATAACAATGATCTGTTGATTTCGCCGGATGTCCTGGAGTTTACAAGTGAAAACTGGACTTCCAAAATAGTTACTGTCACGGCAGTAGATGACAGTGAGATTGAAGGAGACCCAGAGGACAGCGGCATAGAATTTAGTGTTTCAAGCAGCGACCCGAGTTATGACAACATCGCGGTAAGTCCTGTCATTGCTTCAGTTATTGAAAATGATTGCGGGGCGTGGGGGTATCAGCCGGGAGATGCCAATCAGGATTGTTATGTTGACCAGATCGATATTCTTGAATTTGCTTCAGATTGGTTGGATGTTCCAGCAGGTGAAACAGACTTAAATGATGATGGGGTCGTCGATCTCTTTGACCTTCAACGGATGGCTTTGGCCTGGCTGTACTGCACATTTCCCAATAACCCGGATTGCGGCAGGCCGTTTTATCCGCCTTCTGATACGCCGAATATCATTCTGTTTCTTGTTGATGATATGGGTTGGCAGGATACTTCAGAGCCATTACATACAGAAGTCACGGGATTTAATCAGCGATATCATACTCCTAATATGGAATTGTTGGCGGACGCAGGCATGAAGTTTACACAGGCTTATGCCTGTGCTGTTTGTTCACCAACACGAATCAGTTTGCTGACAGGAATGAATGCAGCCCGGCATCGCGTGACCAACTGGACACTGCATAAAAATGCAAGCAATGACGGCAGTTCTTCTGTTTTGCAGTTCCCCGACTGGAATGTAAATGGATTAAGCCCTGTTGCCGGGATTGAACGGACCGTCCATGCTAAGCCATTGCCTGAGTATCTGCGTGAGGCCGGTTACCGTACGATTTTTGCCGGCAAGGCTCATTTCGGAGCAATTGATACCCCGGGTGAGAATCCACTGAATCTTGGCTTTGACGTTAATATTGCCGGTCACGCCGCCGGCGGGCCGGGCAGTTATCTCGGTACGGAGAATTTTGGTAATAGTTCGCCGGGTGAATATACCAAACCATGGGGTGTTCCGGGTTTGGAGGAATACCACGGTCAGGATATTTTCCTGTCGGAAGCGATTACTCTTGAAGCGAATAAAGCGATTGACGAGGCCATTGCAATGGGCAAGCCTTTTTTCCTGGACATGTCTCATTATGCGGTCCATGTTCCGTTTAAAGTGGATGATCGCTTTTACCAAAAGTATCGCGATGCAGGTGTTGATCATACAGAGTCGATGTATGCGGCATTGGTTGAAGGGATGGATAAATCTCTGGGCGACATTATGGACAACCTGAAACGTCTTAATATAGAAGAGAATACCATTATCCTGTTCATGTCGGACAATGGCGGCCTGTCTTACGGGGCACGCGGAACAACGCCCGATGGAACGGGCGCTCATACGCATAATAAACCTCTTAGCAGCGGTAAAGGCTCCGCTCATGAAGGCGGCGTTCGTGTTCCGATGATCGTTTATTGGCCGGGGGTTACTACGGCGGGTTCTGTTTGTACGGATTATGTGATGATAGAAGACTTTTTCCCGACGATCCTTGAGATGGCAGGCGTGACTCAATATCAGCAAATCGGCGGTGTCATTGATGGTGTTAGTTTTGTTCCGCATTTAAATGGTGAAAGTGGAGATTCAGACAGGGCAATAGTTTGGCATTACCCCAATGATTGGGGGCCAAGCGGTCCAGGGATTGGCACGTATAGTTCTATTCGCAAGGGCGACTGGAAACTTATTTACTATCACGCTTCGGGTAACTATGAATTATTTAATATTACTGAAGATATTGGTGAGACAACCAATCGCTTCAATACAGAAACCGCAATCGCGAGAAACCTTGCAGATGAACTGCGGCAGTTCCTGATTGATTCAGATGCCCAAATGCCGACCTTTAAGGCGACTGGTCAGCCTGTGCCTTTGCCGCAGGTTCCATAAAATGCTTGATATTCGATTTAATAAAATAAATTTATTGATGAGAATGGATTTTTGAAATGAGAGCAACTATTTTAATATTATTTACGGTCTTATTGAGTGTTTCAGTTGAGGCTTCATTGAAGCTGCACTATCAGCTGGATGAAGGCTCTGGAAATACGGCCGGCAGCAGTGTGAATCAGAGTTCTGGCAGTGATTTGACACTTTCCAATGCCGACTGGGATTTGGGCCTGTATGGATCGGCGGTTAAGTTTACAACCACATCGGGTGTTGCTGACGCCGGCGACCCGCAGAGTTGGGTAATGAGCGGCGATTTGACACTGGCCTGCTGGGTTTATATTACCGGCGGGGGCAGTTCATCTCCGCTGTTGGTAGGTACGGACTCTGATACTGCTCACGGCTGGAGACAGCATTATATGATTCGGATGACAGCGAGCAGTCGTGTTCCCAGACTATTTATTCGAGACAAAGATGCGGACACTTTAGACCTCGCCTCGCCGAGTGCTGTTCCGTTGAACACCTGGACTCATTTGGCTATAACATTTGACTACTCTGCCACAGAAGGTGTTCTGTATGTGAATGGAACAGAAGTCAATCGTAATTCCGGTTTTACTGGGAATGGTTTTAGTGGCTGGGATGCGTCCACCATTGTCAAGGCGGGCATCGGCAATGCTGGAGCTTCAATGCACGGATTGTATGATGACCTGCGCCTTTATGATGAGGTGCTTGATGCGGTGGCAATCAGCGCGTTGGCCAGTCGCAAAGAAGTTATCATTACAGAGACGGATAACTCTACAAAAGTAGCTGAAGGTGGAGTGGGGGGCAATCCGGCAAGTGACACTTTCACAGTGACTCTTTCTAAACAGCCCAGTGACGATGTGACGGTGACTCTGTCTGAACAGGTAGGCAACGGCAACGATCTTGTGGTTTCACCGGATACTCTGGTGTTTACAAGCCAGGACTGGGCCGCCAGGACTGTAACTGTAACCGCAATTGATGACAGTGATATTGAAAATGACCCTGAAGTGAGCAATATCGAATTTAGTGTGTCAAGCAGTGATCCGGGTTATGACGGTGTCAGTATGAGTCCCGTCATCGTTTCGGTGATGGAAAATGATTGCGGGGCATGGGGATATCACGCGGCTGATTTAGACATGGATTGTCATGTGGGCTTGGGTGACTTTGCTGAGTTTGCCTTGCAGTGGCTTAGTGCTGTTTTTCCCAACAAGGCGGACTTCAATGAGGACAATCAGGTCAATATACTGGATCTGGCAGCATTGACTCCACAGTGGCTGGGATGCTCATGTCCGAATGAACCCGATTGCACAAGACCGAGACCGTCAAAGCCGAATATTATTCTGTTTCTTGTTGATGACCTTGGCTGGAATGACAGTTCTGTTCCGATGCACACGGAGCGAACCGTCTGGAATGACATTTACTATACCCCCAATCTGGAAGGACTGGCTGAGAAGGGGATGCGGTTTTCAAATGCGTATGCTGCGCATCCGGTCTGTTCGCCCACGCGTACTTCCATCATCACGGGTAAAAATCCCGCCCGGACGCGTATTACATCCTGGGTTGGTCACGGCATGCCCAGCAATAGTTATCTGAATTCTCCGAGTTGGACGAAAAACGGCTTACAGCCGGGAGATGGAAATATCACTTTACCAACGATCTTAAGGGATAATGGATATCGAACGGTTCATATTGGTAAGGCGCACTTCGGAAATAATGACGGCGCCAACCCGGAAAATCTTGGTTTTGATCTGAACATCGCCGGCAGTCACGGCGGCGGCCCCTGGGGCGGCTGGATTTCTCCTTGGTTGGGTCAATATTCGCATATGTATCCAAATATGTATGACCGTCCCGCCGGCGAGCATTTGACCGATGCAATAAGCGTCAAAGCGGTCGAGGTTATTCGGGATGCGGTTTCAGATGGTGTCCCTTTCTTTATGAATATGGCTCAATTTGCTGTTCACACGGCGATTGTAGGGCATCCGGACTATATGGACAATTATGCAGATGGCCGCCCGAGTATCGAGCAGCATTATGCGGCGATGATTGAGCCTTACGACACTTCACTGGGGACGATTTTAACTGCCTTAAATGACCCGGATGGTAACGGTGACACATCAGATAATATTGCGGATAATACTCTGATTATCTTTTTTTCGGATAATGGTGGACTCAGTAATCATACCCGCTCTACTGCCGGAACGGTGACGTTGGACGACGGGACGGCTGTGCCTTACTATAGAGACAAACATAATGCACCGATTCGAAGCGGCAAAGGTGCTGCCTATGAAGGCGGTTACCGGGTTCCAATGATTGTTGCGTGGGCCGGACAAGACCCTGAAGCCGGTCCGGTTCAGAGTCGTTTAGCCATATTGCCCGGGACTCATTCGGCAGAGCCGGTTCACGCAGATGACCTGATGCCGACTATTTTGTCAATTGCGGGCGTTCCTAATCCGGTTCAAAGCAGTGAGTTGGACGGTCAGGATGTGACTGCGATTCTTAAGGGGGAGGCGTTTGAGCGTGATGGCGGTCTTTACTGGCATCATCCCCATCAGTGGTATCAGGATATCGGCGTGGGTGAAGGAATTGAACCCTTTACGGCGATGCGTAAAGGCGACTGGAAGCTGATTTATTTTTATGGTGACGGCTATATGGATCAGAGTGGCTATGATCCAAGGTTTGAGCTTTACAACCTTGCTGATGATATCGGTGAAACGAATAATCTGGCTGATAGTAACACAGCTAAGCGTGATGAACTGATTACGGAATTGCGTAACTGGATGACTGAAGTCGGCGCTCAGACGCCCGTTTCAAAAGCGACCGGTCAACCGGTTCCGTTACCTGCGATTCCTTAGTGCTTATTGCTTGTTAAATGAGTGTTGAAAGGATTGTTCATGTGAGCATATAGGGGGTAATGTTGTATTAAGGGAAATTGTAGTTTTTGAGATTAAGGAATAACGAACATGAAGATTGGACGGAAAGTAACAAAAAACAGAGGTTTTACATTGATTGAACTGTTGGTGGTCATTGCGATTATTGCATTGTTGATGGCGATTATCATGCCGGCACTTGGTCTGGCCAAAAGAAAAGCGAAGGCGATCAGTTGCATGTCAAATGTGAAGCAGTGGGGGGCGATTTTTGCAATGTACACCCAGGGCAATGATGACAAATTCATGTCTCCAGTTGATAGAAACGGGCAGTCAAAGGGATTGTGGGTCGATCCCCTGCGTCCCTATTATGGGACAGGCAGTTCTGAAACGATTCGTCTTTGTCCATCCACGTCGGTGACCAAAACGGATCCTTTCTTATTAGCCTGGACCGTATCTTCGAACGGTGGGGTTATTGAAGAAGACTACGCGTCGAGCTATGGGATCAATAACTGGGTTTATAACCCGCCTGCCGGTGTGAACTCTCTCTGGGGATATGATACGAAGAACAATTGGAGAAAAACGACCGTTCGCGGGGCAAGTGCGATTCCCGTTTTTCTTGAGTGCTTTCGCTGGGGTTCGCACCCGGATTCTGGAGAAACACCCCCAACGCAACGGCCTCAGACTGAACAGGAGTTGTATGCTGTCGCTACTCCCGTTGGTACCCAGATCAACCGTTTTAATCTTGATCGCCACGATGGTATAGTAAATTGCGTATTTCTTGACTATTCAGTCCGGAAAGTAACTCTGCGAGGGCTATGGGGGCTGAAGTGGCATAAGGATTATAACGCCTCTGCGGAACTTGATCGCATGGAAAATCTGGGCTGGCCAAGTTGGATGAAGAAATGAGCAAAGCGTACAGTATAATATTCACTCTTAGTGAGTTTTCTTAGATAGAAACTTATAATGAAAACTGACTGAAATTAGTTGTAGTGATTTTTTTTTGATGTGTAGTCATGTGCGACAAAAGTAGACATTGGATATCAACGACTATTCATATCTTTCATGCCCTTGTTTAAATAGGTGAAGACAGGATTTTCCGTCAAACGATGTAATAATAATGGCTCTAATACTATTTTTTGACATTATTCATCTATTGCATTCAATTAAATGCGGAGTGAACGGAGCGGTTTTTATAAACAATCAATAAGAGGCCTCCAATGTCTGTATTTATTTTGTAAGTATTCAAGTCTGGCGGTCAGTTTTTGTCAAAAAAAGGGCTTTTTTAGTTTTTTTTTGCTCCTTAGAACAAAAAAAATGCGTATTTATTAAAAAGTCATTCAGGATTTCCTGTTTTGGGTCATTAAGCTATGCTCATCAGATGAATTGATGGTGAATGAGCCAATATTAATAGATAATGGGGTCTCAAAATGGACAGCGGGACTGAAAAAAGTGCTCTTTTTTTCAAGCTCTACACAGGTGTGAGTAACCGGATCTATTCATACCTGATTATCATGGTCCATGACCGGGACGCCGCGGAAGAGTTGGCACAGGAAACCGCCACAATTCTTTGGTCCAAATTCGATGACTATGAAGAAGGAACCAATTTTGGGGCTTGGGCGATTTCGATTGCACGCTTAAAAGCACTGGAGTATCTGCGGAAGAGAAAACGCTCTCAGATGATTTTTAATGACCGCTTTTACGAAATGGTGGCGGATCGTGCCGCACAGTCATCTGAAGAATTGCCCGATCACGTCGAAGCGCTCCGGAAATGCCTTGAAAAACTCTCCGAGAACCAAAAAAAACTACTGGCCATGAGGTTCAAGAAGAATGATTCGATTAAAAAAATCTCTCAAATCACAGGCCGGCCGCTGGGCAGTTTATACCACTTTTTCTCAAAAATGATCAGAGCACTGCGTGACTGTATTAATAAACAGCTCATTCAGCACATGAGATAATATATGAAACAAAACACAGACAATAATGACATCTTTAATCTTTTGATCCTGTTGCTCGAGGATGACTTGGACGATGCGCAGCGAGTCCGTTTGATTGAGTGGAGTCAAACGGATCCGGACGCGGTTGATAAGTACCATGATTTCCTTCGAGATTATTCGATTATCAGTAACGAAATCGCCGGTCAGGTCGAATACGGCGCCTCAACGGATACTCAATTTGATCAGGCATTATGGTCGGCATTGGCGGAAGATGAAAAAGCCGCACCGACCGTTGAGATTGAAACCCCGATAGCTGAAATTCATCCCGTCAAGGTGCTGAAAGCTGAGAAACCGCCTCGGGTCATCAATAAATTTTCTCTATATTCAGCCATCATTTCGATGGCGGCTGTCGTTTTCCTTCTGGTTTACATTCAGGTCGCTCCGCCGCCGGCCGCTTCAGTGGCGATGATCTCCGGCAGTGTTCACGCAGAATGGTCAAGCAACGAGCATCCAACCGCAATTGGTGATCGGTTATGGGACAATGAAGGACCGCGTTGGCTGCACAAAGGAACCGTCAAGATTGAGTTTGATTACGGCGCCGAGGTCATTATTGAGGGGCCGGCTGAATTTGAACTGGAAAGCCCTGACGAGATGACGTTGCTTTCCGGACGTCTTTTTGCAGCGGTTCCGGAACGGGCCACCGGATTTACGGTTCACACGCCCAATTCGACGGTGATTGATCTGGGGACGGAGTTTGGCATTCAGGTGGATTATGATGGCAGTACGGGCGTCCACATGTTCAAAGGCAAGGCGTCGCTGGTGCCGGGTGCTCCGGGCGAAAAGCAAGTGGGACTTGAGTTGCTTGCCGGGCGGGCTAAAGCCGTTACACGCAATGGACAAGTTCAGGATATTGCCCTGAAAAATCAGGCATTTGTTCGCAAAATTAATTCCGAAGCGGGGATTGTCTGGCGAGGCGAGGATTTGAATTTGGCGGATATTGTCGGCGGGGGCAGCGGGTTTGGAACTGGTCGCCAAGGATATGGTGTACATCTGGAAACAGGCAAGCTGACGGTGCCGCGAACGATTATGTTTCTTCATCAGCCCGGACCGTTTGGTGTTAGAGCCGCGAATGAATTCGATTTTGTCGATTGTGTTTTTGTACCCGATGGCGGCATAGGTGATGTTGAAATCAGCACAACGGGCGTTGTATTCAACGACTGCCCCGATACCGGCGGTTTTTCCTGGGGTGACCCCATTAACGGCGGTTTAATGTATCATGGTAACTCACGTGAACCGGAACGGCATCTTGAAATGCTGCTTGATGGTGTTGTGTACGGGACCAAAGAGCGACCGGCAGTTTACATGCACGGTAACTTAGGGATTACATTTGATCTTGAGGCAATTCGCAGGGCTATCCCCGGCGTCAAGATGACGCATTTGACATCGCTGTGCGGAATCAGCCAAACCGTCGTTGATGATCCGACGTATGGGGATATTCCCAGTGTCAGGCCGATCGCCGACTTGTGGGTTCTGGTGGACGGCGAATCGCGGTTCAGCAGTCGCGGCATGATGATTGCTACTCCGCCGAAAGAAATGAATATCCCCTTGACCGATAAAGACCGCTTCTTGACATTTGTGGTAACGGATGCTGACGGGCTAAACGGGTTTGACTGGGGGATTTTTGCCGAGCCGGTGATCCATTTGGTTGAAAGATAGAGTGAAGAAATCTATAGACAGCCTGCAATTGTCTGATCAGGCGATTGATTGAAATAGCATTTACAGAAAGACAAAAGCGAACCAGCGTTCTACTTTGGACGGAAGACGCTGGCCCGCTGGTGAGTCGTGGGCTTTTTTTGCGCCTTCACGACAATAAACTAAACAGTATGTGCAAATTTAATTGAAAAGTCAAGATTGAAATTTCAGTTACAAGACGGTTAAGGTCGTCAAAAACAGAGAATTGTTATGCCGGTTCACTCAATATGTGAACTTAAATGAAATGTGTGGTGTGTGTAAATGAAGGTTGCGTGTGTGACGTGGCCCGAGAAACGAAGTTAAGTGTTTTTGAGGAGTAGGATGATGAAAAGTAGAAAGATATTATATGTTTTGGGAATGCTGGCAATGATGGTTTCTATGGCAAATGCAGCGTTGTTAAATCTTGATTTTCAGACGGCTGATTCTGTGGATTATCCGGGCTGGGGTGAAGATGCGGTTGTTGAAACAGCAGCCGGGTATACTGCGTTCAATGTGGAACAGTTAGGCGGCGGCACAGATGCTGGCCCCGTTGCGCCTGTGACTGTTGACGGAATCACCTTTGAGATCACCAGCAATGTGACCGGATGGGCGGGTGAAGGCGGAGATGATCTGCTTGAGGATTATATCTATGTCCCTGCAGTAGATGTTGCTGATGGAACATCGTTTGGTTCGTCGAATCCGATCAATTGGTCTATTACAGGGTTGGATGCCGACACGGACTACTACCTGACGCTTTACTCCGGGCCGTTTGTTGGCTGGCGTGGTCTTGATTTTGTGATCAATGGCGTTGCCGTTCAGCTCGACCAGGGGACTGGGGTTTGGGAACATGCCCACAAAACGGTTATGATCACATCGGATGCGACCGGTGCGATTCTTGGCACCGTTACCGGCGCTGACTTTAGTGAACTTCTTGGCCAAGACCCCGGTACTGCTCTTGCTGCGGAAGGCAACTGGGGCGGCCTGGACCTGGCTGAAGTTCCGGAACCGGCGACAATGGTTCTGCTGGGACTGGGTGGTTTGACACTGTTCAGACGTCGTCGATCCTAAAGAAGTTTTTTAAAGATTGGGCGGCTTGCCGTTTGTGGCCGCTCAATCATTTATGGTTTGTTGTGAAAGTTGTACTTTTCGACAAGTTAAAATTGAGTAAACCGGCGAGTAAATCTTTGATGATGTATTTGGGGGAGGAGTGACAGGCAGGCTTTTTAAGAGTTGAATTGACATATGTTATTGGGTGGGCTGCGAGAAGAATCGTGCAGCAGAATAAATGATTACTTTAATTTTATAGGAGAACAATGATGATAAGATGCAAACGATTAACATTTTTGTTTGTGACGGTGCTGATATTTGCGGCTGTCGCGAACGCCGATCTCTGGCAGGTGGATTTTCAGGGAGACGCCAACCATAACGGTCTCTATGGTCAAACGGACCCGGTGGATATGGTCGATCCGAACAGTCTTTGGAACATATTTGAAGTACCGTCGATTGATGTCACAGGTACGGCAGCGCATGTGATCGGTCCTGTGAGTTTGCCGCTGGTAAACGACGCCAATGAAGTAGGTGCCGTTATGCTGACTTTGGGCGAAGGCGATCCGAATGTCCTGGCCGGTTGGGCCGGCGATGTCAATCAGGAAGCGGAACCTCTGCAGGGTGACTACCTGCTGGCACTGGCTCCCGGCGGCGACAGTTGGTTCGGTTTTCCCGGTGCGACCAGCCCGATTAACTGGAAGGTGACAGGCCTGGAAGCGGACACCAATTACATCCTGACACTGTACCATGCAATCAATACTGCAACTCGCGGACTCGATTTTGTTGCTAACGGTGAAACGGC
>JANQGW010000199.1 GCA_028282905.1 Sedimentisphaerales bacterium
ATCTAAATGATATGCTATGTTGGCGGGGAGTTAGTTATGGGCAGAGTATATAGGGATATTACTGCCGCGGTTGGTTATACGCCATTGGTGCAGTTAAACCGGATGGTGGGGACTGAAGCGACGGTTTTAGCTAAAATGGAGTCATTTAATCCGTGCAGTTCCGTCAAGGATCGTATCGCGGTTTCAATGATTGAGGCGGCCGAAAAGGCCGGGAAAATTAATCGTGACACAGTGTTGATTGAGCCGACCAGTGGTAATACCGGTATTGGTCTGGCATTTGTCTGTGCGGCGAGAGGTTATCGTCTGATTTTGGTGATGCCCGAGTCGATGAGCATTGAACGCCGAAAGCTGCTGAAGATGCTGGGGGCGGAGATTGTGTTGACCACGGCTTCGCAGGGCATGAAAGGCGCTGTTGAAGAAGCGGAGAATCTCCGTGCAAAAACCCCTAATTCGCTGGTCCTGCAGCAATTCCAGAATCCAGCCAATCCCGAAGCGCATTACAACACGACGGGACCTGAGATTTGGGAAGACACGGACGGCAAAGTCGATATCCTAGTATCAGGGATCGGCACAGGTGGGACGATCACCGGGTGCGGCAAGTTTCTAAAAGAAAAGAACCCGGCCATCGAGATCGTAGCGGTTGAGCCGACCGATTCGCCGGTGCTTTCCGGCGGCAACCCCGGTCCGCACAAAATCCAGGGCATTGGTGCCGGATTTGTGCCATGTGTACTGGACACATCGATTTATGACACGATTGCAACGGTCACTAACGATCAGGCCATCGAAGCGGCTCGCAACATGGCAAAGCTGGAAGGTATTTTAGCGGGTATCAGTGCGGGTGCGGCTTGTCACGTGGCGGCGGAACTTTCCCTGAAGCCGGAAAATGCCGGAAAGACGATTGTTTTTGTTATGTGTGATACCGGTGAGCGTTATCTCTCGACCGACTTGTACTCACACTTGTCCCAGTAGCCGCCGTGGAAGACAGCAGGGAAAATGACAGAGTTTAATCAATCGAATCTCGATTTTCAGGAGTTGACTGGACGGATTGTCTCGACGTATGAGGGAGATTCGGGGATCAATTTTATTGATGTCCGTAATCTTCCCGAACGTGACAAGATTATCCATATACTCGAGTTGTGTATGGAGCTTCTGTTTCCCGGTTATACGGGCAAACGCAAAGTCACGCGCGATACGGTACAGTCGGTCGTTCATGAACTGCTGGTGGTGATCCGTCGGGAACTGGCCGAGCAGATTGAACTGGCGCTGCGACATCAGTGCCGTCTACAGGAATGCAACACATGCGATTGTGCGAATTATGCCGCGGCTCGCACCAGCGAACTGCTGAACCGAATTCCATCTGTTCGCAATATGCTTAAGAGTGATGTGGAAGCAGCGTTTTCCGGTGACCCGGCGGCCAAGTCTTTCGAGGAAATCGTCATCAGCTATCCATATATCATTGCGATTGCTGTCCATCGGCTGGCGCATGAATTGTTTTTGCTTGAGGTACCGCTGCTGCCGCGAATTATGAGTGAATACGCGCATTCGTTGACGGGAATCGATATTCATCCGGGCGCCCAGATCGGCCGGAACTTCTTTATCGATCATGGCACCGGTGTGGTGATTGGCGAAACCGCCGTCATCGGCAATCATGTGAAGATTTACCAGGGCGTGACCTTGGGTGCGTTGAGTTTTCCCAAGGATGAGCGGGGCGAGATTATCCGCGACAAAAAGCGGCATCCTACTCTCGAAGACGAGGTGACGGTGTATGCGGAGGCGACGATTTTAGGCGATATCACCATTGGCCGTGGCGCGGTGGTGGGCGGTAACGTCTGGATTCGTGAGTCGGTGCCGGCCGAGACCGTGGTCAGTATGGCCAAGCCGGAAGCGCTGTATAAGAAAAAAGGCCCGGGGTTTGGGGATCGTTTGGAATATTATTTGTAAATCAAGAATTAAAAACAAAATGTAAAATGATGGAATCGCCTTTGGCGATGACTGTTTAATAGATTCCTCACTGCGTTCGGAATAACTTCCTTGATGATACGACAACGTGATGGGGTATTAGATTGTGAGCAGTGGTCTTATGAGTGAACAATTAATTGAAAAAATACAGACGCTTAAGAAAGAGCGGAATGCGGTTATTCTGGCACATAATTACCAGCCGGGCGAGATTCAGGATTTGGCTGATTATGCCGGTGATTCGCTGGGGTTAAGCGTACAGGCGGCGCAAACAGATGCGGACGTAATTGTTTTTTGCGGCGTTCTGTTTATGGCGGAAACGGCAGCGATATTGTCGCCGGATAAGACGGTTTTGCTGCCGGAAAAAACGGCGGGATGTCCGATGGCGGATATGATTACCGCCGAGCAGCTTGCCGAGGCCAAGGCCAATCATCCCGATGCATTGGTGGTCTGCTATGTGAACTCGACGGCTGAGGTCAAGGCACTCAGCGATTACTGCTGTACCAGCGGCAATGCCTTGGAATTGGTGAAGTCACTGCCTCAAGACAAGGAAATTCTGTTTGTGCCGGACAAAAACTTGGGCGGTTTTATTCAGGAACGCACCGGTCGCAGTATGATTCTCTGGCCGGGGTATTGTAATACGCATGTGCGTATTCAGGTTGAAGATGTCAAACAGGCCCGGGCCGATCATTCGGGGGCAGTGCTGCTGGCGCATCCGGAGTGCAACCCGGATGTACGGGAGGTGGCCGATGAACTGCTCAGTACCGGCCAGATGCTGCAATTTGCGAGAACAAGCCCGCATCGAGAATTTATTATCGCGACAGAAAACGGGATTTTACATACACTGAAAAAACAAAATCCGGACAAACATTTCTACCCGGTGACGGAAAGGGCGATTTGTCCGAATATGAAGAAGATATCACTTGAGAAGGTTTTGTGGGCTTTAGAGGATATGCAATACCACATTACTGTCCCGCAGGAGGTGGCCGGCGGCGCTAAGCGTTCGCTGGATCGCATGCTGGCTGTACTGCCGAAATAGTTCAAACAAAAGTGATATATTCAACGTATAGGAGATACTCATGGAAAATGATAAACAATACAAATTAGATACACTGGCTCTACATGCCGGGCAGGATGTGGATGAAACAACGCTCAGTCGAGCGGTTCCGATTTACCAGACGACGAGTTACTTGTTTAAAGATACCGATCACGCGGCGAATCTTTTTGGCTTGCAGGAATTCGGTAATATTTATACCCGATTGATGAATCCAACGACGGATGTGCTGGAAAAACGTATCGCGGCCATGGAAGGCGGCGTGGCGGCCTGTGCGTTCAGTTCGGGGATGGCTGCGATTACCGCGGCGGTGCAGAACATTGCCCCGGCCGGCTCGCATGTGGTTTCGTCGAATTCGCTGTACGGCGGTACCTGCACGCTGTTTACGCATACGCTGCCGAAGATGGGTGTTGAGGTGACGCTGGTTGACCCGAACGATTCGCAAAACTTCGCTGATGCTATTCGGGAAAATACCAAGCTGATCTATATCGAAACGATTGGTAATCCGAAAAACGATGTACTGGATTACCAGGCGATTACCAAGATAGCTCATGATAACGGGCTGCCGGTGATTTGCGATAATACTGTTGCGTCGCCGTACCTGTTCAGGCCGATTGAACACGGCGTCGATATCGTTGTGCACTCCTGCACGAAGATGATCGGCGGCCACGGCACCAGCGTTGGCGGAGTGGTGGTTGATTCGGGCAATTTCAAATGGGATAACGGCAAGTTCCCCGGCCTGACCGAACCGGACCCGAGCTATCACGGCTTGAAATATTATGAAGCCCTTGGCGAGATTGCGTATATTATCAAGATTCGTACAAATATTCTGCGGGATACGGGCGGATGTTTGTCACCGTTTAACGCGTTTCTACTGCTCCAAGGCGTTGAGACGCTGCACCTGCGAGCCGCCCGACATTGTGAAAATGCGTTGGCGATGGCACAGTTTCTGGAAAAACACCCGGCGGTTGACTGGGTGAACTATCCGGGGCTGGCGTCGCATCCGAATTTCGATCTTGCGAAGAAATACCTGCCGGACGGACAGGGAGCGATTCTCGGTTTTGGAATTAAGGGCGGTATTGAGGCCGGTAAGGCCTTCATTAACAATGTAACACTGGCCAGTCATCTGGCCAATGTGCTCGACAGCAAGACGCTGGTGATTCACCCGGCCAGTACGACGCATCAGCAGCTCACCGAAGCCGAGCAGTTAGATGCGGGCGTAACGCCGGACTTTATCCGCGTGTCAGTTGGCACCGAGCACATTGATGATATTATTGACGATTTCGAACAGGCGCTTGCCGCCAGTCAGAAATAGCAGCATCAGAGAGGATTTAAAGTATGTGGGATTATACCGATGATGTGATGGAACAGTTTCAGCATCCGCGGAATGTCGGCAAGATTGATGACCCCGACGGTGTTGGGGAGGTCGGCTCGCTGGCCTGCGGTGATGCACTGACATTGATGTTTAAACTGGACGATAACGAACGAATCAGTGACGTGAAATTTCAAACCTTCGGTTGCGCCAGTGCGATAGCCTCGTCGTCGATTTTGACGGAGATCATCAAAGGCATGACGCTGGAAGAGGCAGCCAAGGTGACCAATAAGGACATCGTGGATAAACTCGGCGGCTTGCCGGACCAAAAAATGCACTGTTCGGTCATGGGCCAGGAAGCGCTGGAGGCGGCGATTGCCGACTATTACAGCCGCAAGGGCGGGACCGCTCCGA
>JANQGW010000201.1 GCA_028282905.1 Sedimentisphaerales bacterium
AACAGGTGATGAATATACCTATGATCGCCGACATATCTGCACATTCTACAGCTTTGACCGGAATTTGGGAACGCGCCAGTATCAAATTCTGGATGGTGATTTGACGGCCTCCGGATTAACTGCCGAGGAGATTGAACAGGTCGAAAAAGTTTTTCGCCCAATTGGTCCTGCGACGACCAATCTTGAAACACCGACTGTTGCTTATGCATACGATGAGACGGCATTTACCGTTGGCTATCCATATCAAACATCGTTTAATAATATTGAATCAAGACGTAAAATCCTGCATTTGCTATTTGGTTTACGTGCCTACTATATGCAGCGGGATTTTTATTCGCTGTCAATTATTCAGCAAATGATTATTGGGGAGGCTGTTGCGGTTCACAATGCCGCGGTCAAGGCTGCCCAGACGGTTGCTAATATGATTGACTATTCGGATAACATGGGCACAGACGGTCCGTTTGCCGAAGCGGCGGCTGGAGGACTTGACTACGGTGAGCAGCTTGATCAGGACTGTACGTTTTTGACTGAGGATATCATTCAGGACATGATTTTTGAGGTTAGCACGGAAGTGGCCGGGCTGGGAATTACTCAGGGCACCATTCCGTTTGGCTTAAATGCCGAAGTTGTTTTTGGCTATGAACGACAACCGTTTATCTCCGAAGTCTATGCGCGCCGAAGCGCGATTACCGGGGCATTGCTGGAGTTTGCGGTTGAACTGGCGAATCCCTACTCTAATGACATTTATTCAACCCGCGTTGACTCAGCTTATAACAATTTGGAAGACGCCTGGCGAATAAAAGTCGGTGATGGTTCATTGGTTGACCATCCGATTGGCGATATTTTCCTTCGATTCCCGCAGTATGATACCACGCAAAAGACGCCGGGGCGATATGTGGTTGCCGGCGATCCAAGTGTGCCGCTGGCAACAGGCCCGTTGACTGTTCCGCGTTATACTGTCGCCGAACTCCATCAACTCGGCAATATTTCCGATGGAAACTATGAAATTCAATTACGGCGTCCGGCGCCGGCTAATTCGGGTGTTGATTTCATTGTGGTTGATCGTGTGCCCAGCAATACAGTGCGTCAGCTCTTTATCAATCAGAATCGCAACGCCCTGAAGCGAGCTGACACCGGCTGGCGGTTGATTTATGCTGATCACCAATTGCAGCGGGAGGACGCTGGTGAATACACCCACACTCTGGGGCAGATCAATAACCTGACGATTTCGACCGGGCCGGCTGAAGGTTTTCAATTGGCGGTTGCCGATGATGAGATGGGGCTGTCACGCTGGCACGAACTGGAAACGCTGGCACAATACGGGCCGGTTACCGATGCCAATGAGGTACTCACGCAAAAGCTGTATGATGACGGCGGCGGGTCGTATTTTGATTTGACGGCCGGGTCAGCGGATTTGCTGGATTATGTATGCACGATGAATCGCCCGGATATGGGGACGCTGCCGGGGCGGATCAATATCAACACCGCGCCCGCCCATGTAATTGCCGCGGCAATCCCGCCGGCGCTGGCTGACCCGAATGCGGTTGATCTGACGGAGACAGTCACTCTGTCGGCGTTAAAGCTGGCTCAGGACATTGTTAATTATCGTCGGGTAAACGGTCCCTTTGATACATTGGGCGATCTGCTGAACGTTCCCGGCTTTAAACAATACGATACCGGCGGCACATGGGCTAATGAAAGTATTGGCCAGCCGAGCATTGATAATGACATCGAAGAACGTCACTGGGTGCTGTCGAACCTGGCCAATAAGCTGACGGTTCGCAGCGATGTCTTTACCGCTTATATCCTGGTGCGGCTGGGTGAGGACGGTCCGCAGCGGCGAATGATCGCGATCTTTGACCGCAGCAATGTCCGCAAAGCCGGCGATGTGCCGAAACTGGCGGCACTGCATCCGGTGCCCGACCCGAGATAACACAGCCGACCTGTGGCACCAAAGCTCATAGAGCAGCGGTGCAGGCGTCCTGCTTTGGACGCTGTAGTTTAGATGCATGTAAGAATTTGGCCTTCGGTTGAGGTTTTTAAGTTGCCGGAGCATCTTGCTTCGGAAAAAAGCAATGCCCTGTGCGTGATGATTCATCCGCACAGGGCATCGTTTTTATTCAGCTTCCGCTGATGCCGGTTTGCTGGCAAGAACAGATTATGTGCTGCCTGTAAGCTTTACGGCTGCGGGTGTTCGGGAACTCCTGCACCTTCCTGCATCATCTGCTGCATCACTTTTTGCTGTATCTGCATACCCACGGTCATCACTTCCATCATGTGCTGTTTGGGCAGGACAATACGTGTGGTCAATTGACCATCCGAGGCTTTGCTGCCGATTGCCAGGCTGCTTTGCGTCGGAACTTTGATATCAGCAAACATTTCCAGCGGCAGCGGCATACCTGCGTCTCCGTGCAGTTCGGAGATGCTTCCAAACATCTCTCCCCAACCGCTGATCAGCTTGATGATGTTGACGCTGCATACAAACTCGTTGAAGCCGCTGTCCTGCAGCAGATCAAACGCTGCCTTGACTTCGCCGGTGGCTCCGGCCGAGGCGTCACGATCAATCAGCTCTTTGAGTGTATTCTCAACATCTTCTCCCATTGCCAGGAAACACGTATCGTCGGTATTGGCCATCAGGTATGTCAATGAGCCGCCATAGATTTCTTCCATGGCCTTGGCGAACGGGTCTTCCGGCGTATTGGTCTTGGTTGGGCCAATCAGCATCGTACTGATTGTCGCATTTTTGTAGGTGGAGGTTTCCGGTTGGAACTTCAGTTCCATTGGAATACCGATTTCGGCATAAAGATCGCTGACCAGGCCCATGCTTTCGGTCATCATCTCCTGCATGACGTCCATATCCTTCACGGTAAAGACCTCGGTAAACCTAAACGGCGGTTTTTCGCCGGCATACGTAAAAGAGATTGCCGCTTCGTCGCCCATCGCCGCCATACTCTTGCGAGTCAGTGCTTTCATTTTATCCAGCGATTTCATACCGTTTGTTTCAGTGGAGTCCATGACTTCAAACAGCAGGTCATAGAATTTTTCCAGCGAAGGCCCGCTCATTTTCATCAGGGCGTTAACGGCATTGTCATTATTCAGATAACCGGCTAATTTAAAGTCGTTTTCTGCACCCGGTTCCGCGACCAGCATCTTTGCGATTCTGGAGCCGTCTTTGGCTTTCAGTGACAAATCGAGAGTTAAAGCGCCTGCATCCGGGGTCAGGGCGACCGTCACCGAATCGGCGTCACCAGCGAAGGCTTTGAACAGCCCACCGTAGAATTTAATGCCGAATTGTGCCATATCCGCCATTTGCCCCATCTCCTCGGTGTGAGCTGCGGTGGCAAGAGTTTCTTCGGCCGATGCAAGTTCGTCCAGCAGTAAATCGCCGTATTGGTTGTAGAGCTTGGCGACATCGATATAGGCCCAGGCCGGAGCAGTGACAGCCTCTTTGGCCTGTTCTGCGCTGATGCGTTTGCCTAAAGAACCGTCTGAGGTGAGTGCGGTTTTCAATGCGGCAATTTTAGCTTGTTCCATCTGCGGGACAACCACGGCATATTTTCCGTCGGAAACGGATGCGAGAACAAAAGATTGGCCGATTGCCTGGTTACTCAACACGGCAGTGCCGTCTTCGCCTTTGGTACAGTTTGGGTTGTTTTGGACAAAATCATCAAAATTAGTCATCGGAACCAACACGCCGATCGTGTCTTCGCTTAGGCCGAGAACGGCAAAATTGCCGCTGGTGTTAATCCCGGTCAGCATCGGGTCGCCGACCATCTGGCCTAACTGGCCTTTGATCAGCATACCCATTGGCATGGGTGAAAGACCGGTCATATAGGCGTCCAGTTTGCTGAGTGAGGCATCCATATCGTTGATTCGCACACAAAACAAACAATCCTCCGGCAGCATCTTCAGCAGGGCGTCATCGGCGGCCTGCACTGTACCGGCGGCAAATACCGCCAATAAACAGGCGACGATGAGCAATTTGGGAGTTCTTTTCCTGACGTTACACATTTGTTTCTCCTTGTTTTAAAATAAAATTACGGTTTTCTTTCTAACTGAAACGCTCACCGGAGTGTTCTGTTACAGTTATTTTTTGAAAAAGATCATTTTTTTGCAAAAATATTCACTATTTCGGTATGATATTTCTGGTTTGTCGCCAATGTTGCCAATTGCTCGGCGTTATACTCCTCCGGATTGACTGGAAACAGGGCGTTTCCAAGCGGGTCGGTAACTTTCCCCCCGGCTCGTTCAACCAGAATAACGCCCGCGGCCATATCCCATAACTTCGCCCCGGCGGTGACCGTCCCGATCAAAGCGCCGCCGGCGACATAGGCCATGTGCATGGCAGTGCTGCCTAAGCAGCGGAAGCGGGTTTGTGCCATCAAAGTTTGTACGCCGGCGTCAGTCAGTTCATTAACATGGCTGTCCACGCCGAAACTGGCAAATTGATTGACCGGTTCCGCATTCACAGTAATCTTTGAACTGTTCAACTGTGCATCCATCTGCTCGGCGGCAGTGTACATGGAGTCGGTTGTCGGGTCAAAGATGACACCGACAACAGGCTTTCCATCCACCATCGCGGCGATGCTGACAGAAAAACACAGCAGTTTATTAGCATAGTTATTGGTGCCGTCAATCGGATCAACCACCCACCAGATGGACGAATTACCGCGAGGGGGGATTTTGAGCAGATTGCCGTCGGTGCCTTCCTCGCCGATAAACCCGTCATCAGGGAAGGTTTGACGGATATGGTCGATGATAATCTTTTGGCACTCAGGGTCTGCCTGGGTGACGATCTCAGAGCCGTTTTTGATGGAACGGTGGAGATATTGCAGTTGCTCCATGGCGTGTTGTCCGGCCAGTCTCGCGGCGACAACGGCCGTTTCCAGCATCCGGCTCAGTTCAGTTGATGATAGCGTCATAAGCGTCCTTTCTGTCTTGACAAGTTGATGAACCGACTCTATTGTAGCGGAACAATGACGAATGACCAAGATTCAAAATCCGGAAAATTGCAAAAGTTGTCAATTGGGGCCAGATTGGCGTCGGCAGGGATATTTTGCCTGATTACGGCGGGGATTGGTGTTTTGTGGGCGGCTGCCAATAATCATATAAGCCTAAGAAGGTTACTGGGAATTTGCGGGTTTAAGCAGCGGTTTGACCTTCCCTGTCCGGGTTGCGGATGGACACACGCGGCGCAGGCCTTTTTTACCGGGCATATCATAGAGGCTTTTATGATTCAGCCGGCGGCGGCCTTTTTTTGCATTGTTGCGGTCATAGCGGCGCTTTTTGCTTTACATCGGGCCGTTTTTGGTATAAATTTTGGCTTTCTGAAAAACCTGTTTGGTTCTACTGCGGGTATCAGCCTTCTTCTAATATCGGCAATAATCGTGATTTTGGCAGGATGGGTTGTAACACTGATAAGGGCGATTCTTGAAAATTCCGGACATTAAAAACATGTTTAAGCAAAATACGTCAACAGTATTGTTTGCCGTGTTGGTTATGGTCTTTTTGCCACTTTGGGGTTGCAATATTGTCGGTGTTTTGACACAACCGGGGCCATTTGAGAAGAAAATCCCGCCGCAATATGACCTGGCGGCCCAGCAAAATCGAAAAATACTGCTTCTGATAGAGTGCCCCCGTTCTTCCGGCGTTGATTATGATGTCAAGAAGAAGCTATTGACAGGTTTTCAGGTCTATCTTGCTTCACGGATGGATATTAAGCCGAAAAATATCCTGTTGCCGCAGGCGGATAATACGGTTTTAAGCGATCCCATCAAAATGGCACAATCCCAGGATGCAGGCTATATATTGCTGGTTCAGGTGGATGGTTATCGCCTCTCACCATTAAATACACGAAACTACTTTACCGGCGAGATGGTCAGCCGGGCGATGCTGATGGATGCGGACCTGGGGGCAACAGTCTGGCCTGAACAGCCCGGAGGAAAAACAGTACAAATCGGGGTGGATTTAGAGATAAAGGGACGGGATGCGGCGTTGTCGCGATTGATTTCGGGCACGACTCATTGCATTTTGCGTTACTTTTATCCGTGCGAAAAGCTGAAGTTTAAGAAATCCGACGAAGTGATGACGCTTCAGGACGCCTTTGAAATGGAAACGTTTTAGGAGAAAGTTTGATGTACAAGATTTTGGTTTCAGACAAACTCGCCCAAGAGGGCGTAGATTTGATTAATGCGATAGACGGCTTTGAAGCTGTTGTAAAGACCGGCATGAGTGAAGACGAACTGTGCCAGGTCATTGGTGAATATGATGGTCTGATTATTCGCAGTGCCACACAGGTGACCGAGAAAGTCCTGGAAAGCGCCTCAAAGCTCAAGGGCGTTGCCCGCGCTGGTGTGGGTGTCGATAACATTGATATTCCCGCCGCGACGCGCAAGGGCGTTCTGGTCATGAATACGCCGGGCGGAAATACTCTCAGTGCTGCCGAGCATACGATGGCCCTGATGCTGGCATCTTGCCGCAACGTGGTTCCCGCCTGCAACAGCCTGAAGGCCGGTGCATGGGATCGCAAAAAATATATGGGCAACCAGTTGAACAACAAAACTCTTGGCGTAATTGGCCTTGGCCGTATTGGGATGGCAGTTGTCCGCATGGCACTTGGCTTCAACATGAAGGTCATTGGTTATGACCCGTTTGCCGTTCCGAAAGAAGCAGAGCAACTGGGTATTGATGTGACCGACAATCTCGAACGCATCTACAAAGAGTCGGACTTTATCAGCCTGCATGTGCCGCGTAATGAAAATACCCTGAACATGATTTCTGCCGATCAGTTGAAGATGATGAAGCCGGCATGCCGCATTGTTAACTGTGCCCGCGGCGGGATCATCAACGAAAACGACCTCTATAAGGCATTGAATGACGGCGTGATTGCAGGGGCTGCACTGGATGTGTTCCCGAAGGAACCGCCGGAGGATATGGGTTTCCAGGAATGTCCGAATTGCCTGGTGACGCCTCACCTGGGTGCGAGCACCGAAGAAGCACAGGTTGAAGTGGCCGTTGAAGCGGCGCAGATTCTGTGTGATGCGATCAAGGGCGGACCAATCTGTAATGCCCTGAACGCACCGCCGTCCGGAGCCGGTGTATCGCCGATTGTCAGCCGTTACAGCGAACTGGCACAGCGGGTGGCGACGG
>JANQGW010000226.1 GCA_028282905.1 Sedimentisphaerales bacterium
ATTTCCGAAATGCTTTTGCCGTCGTTACGCAGCGAAACGACCAGTGCGCCAAAGTCGTGAACCGCACCCATAAAGATCGAACCGAGCACCACCCACAAAATCGCAGGCAGCCATCCCCAGATAATCCCGATCGCCGGGCCGACAATCGGGCCGGTGCCTGCAATCGATGTGAAGTGGTGGCCGAAGATGATGCCCTTTTTCGTCGGCACGAAATCCACCCCGTCATTACGCTCATGGCTGGGCACGGACGCATCGGCCCGCAGCTTAAAGATTTTTTTGGAAAGAAACCGCCCATAGGTGTGATAAGCAAGAATATACCCGCCAAAACAAACCACCATCAACAAAAGCGCATCCATACAAATCTCCTTACGACAAAGAGTTCTTATTTCAACCTCACGCCCCGTCATTCCGAGCGAAGTCGAGGAATCTGTTTAAACAGTACCAGCGAAGCTGACTTCCGCAGCAGACAAAAAACAAACCCAAATATTGAAACATGAATAAAAGGATAGAGTTTTCAGGCAAGAAAAGGGTCTTGGGAATCTAACTCATTATTCTACAAAGAATTAAAAAAAGCAAAAAAACAAAAGAAAACCACCAAGGTCTTGTTTTTGCAGGGAGTCTATTAAAGATAACTCAATTTCTTTGTGGCTCATATTTACCGCTCAAAACAATTTCTCTATCCTTCGACTTTATTGTATCCACAAATTTTTCGATTTTGCTTTTGATGTCAGTTTTAGTATCTGACAACAACGTTTTCCAGTTCAGCGAATCGACAGCTTCTTTGGGGACAGTAGCTCTGAAATAAGGAATCGATATCTTGACCTCTTCATCTTGATTTTTGACAAGGAAAGGGCCTTTGAATGAATAGTGTTCAAATGAGTCCTGTGATTTTGCATAAGTAAGATCTTCGATGCACTTGGTGCAAAGATCGCATTCTTTCATTGGCAATTGAAACAAAGTTGCCAGTTCTCCAAGTATACCGGGGCTTGGACGCATGAGACAGCGGTTTTTGCGACAATGATGCTTATTGCCGTGATCTGTATTCCAGCATAAGCCGAGTATATGCCCAAGCTCATGCCGTATAAAATGTGTTGTCATGGAATCGTGAGCAATCCAACAGTAATCAAGATTAATAAAAACTGTAGTAGGGCAAGAAGCACAAACATACGGGTTTTCTGTAAAAGATAATACATTCTCTATTTCTGTATCATAAAAGAAAACATGTAAGTATGCTGTTTGTTCGTCCTGACTGTCAACAGGTCCATCCATACACAATATAGACATTAAACCGATTGAGAGTTCTTCTTCAAATGAAACCGGCGCGTCCTGGACAATCTTAATCCCTCCGGGTTTGTTGCAATATTGGCTTAAGAAATCTCGGATTTCTTCGATAAGGCCCGGCGGAATTTTTGTGCCTTCCAACGTGTCAATCTCAACATACAACTGCTGATAAGGCTGGTCTTTGAGGTACAGCTGACCAAGGTGCATTCTTGTTAGATCTTTTTCTTTTTGCCCTCCAGAGTGACATCCTTGAAACAAACTGGCTAACAGTAGCAATGTTCCCAGTGAGGCCTTGACAAAAACGCTGTTGTGAGTCATTCGATTGTCCCTTCTAAACAAATCTTCATGCTCTTCATGGTTATTTGTAATAATCCGCGGTTTCTTCTCGCGGTTATTCGTCGCGGCTGGTGCCGCGTTTTCGCAGGAGCAGGCGGATCGGCACTTCTTCCAGTCCCAGCAGTTCGCCGAGGCGGTTGGTCACATACCGCTGGTACATATCATCAAACAGGTTCGGCTTATTGACAAACAGCAGGATACTGATAGGGTTGGTCGCCACCTGTGTGGCGTAGTAAATTTTCGGATAACCGCCCTTTTTGCGGCTGCCGCCGACGCGTTCTTCGCTGATAATCTCAATCGCCTTGTTCAGTCGGCCCGTCGTGATCTGGGTGGTCGCCTGTTTGTATAGTTCCGTTGTCAAATCCAGCACGCTCTGAATATTTTTCGCTTCAACCGCGGTCGTAAACGCGATCGGTGCGTATCGCATTCCCGTCAGCACACGGTCAAAATATCCGCTGTATTCTTCGGTGTCTGCGAAATCTTTTGCCAGGTCCCACTTGTTAACCACGATGATACAGGGTTTGTACTCTTCTTTAATCAGGTGGCACAGCTTTTTATCAACCTGTGAAATCTTCGTCGTTGCATCCATCATAAACAGGACCACATCGGCCCTCCGGACACTGCGCGTTGCGCGGGTGTAGCCGTAAAACTCTACATCATCCTTCATTTTTCCGACTTTGCGCACGCCGGCGGTGTCGATGATCATGTACTGTTTGCCGCCTTTTTCAAAATGCACATCAACCGCATCTCGCGTGGTGCCGGGCACTTCGCTGGCGATGACCCGGTCGGAACCGACCAGCGAGTTAATAAACGTGCTTTTACCCGCATTGCGTTTGCCGACGATGGCGATTTTCATCACGGTATGGACCGGTGTGTCTTTCGGGAGGTGGTCCAGCTCATCATACAGCTTTTCCAGCAGTTCCGAGCGGTTGACCATGTTCTGAGCCGAGATACAGATCGGCTCACCAAAACCGAGCCGGACAAACTCGCCCGCACCGCTTTCCTGCCTGGCCGTGTCGGCCTTGTTGGCGACGAGAATGATCTTCAGGTCGTGCTTGCGAATCATCTGGGCGATTTTCTGGTCCAGCGGGGTAATCCCCTCGCGGATATCCACGACGAAGATGACCACTGCCGCCGTGCTGATGGCCTGGAAAATCTGACCCTCGACATGCTTTTCCAGTGCGTCGCTATCGACAATCCCGTAGCCGCCGGTATCGACCAGCTCAAAATAGCGGTCGTCATGGCTCATAATCGTGCTGACGCGGTCGCGCGTCACCCCGGCGGTCGGGTCAACGATACTGATCATCTTGCCCGACAGCGAGTTGAGCAGACTGCTTTTGCCCACATTCGGGCGTCCAATAATGGCGACAACAGGTAAGGCCATGGTATTCCTTTGTTTCTATACATCAGGTTTTTCGATCTGTCATACCCGCGCAGGCGGGTATCCAGCGGATACAAAATAGATTCCCGTCTTCGCGGGAATGACAAAGCAGAGCTTTTATGTCTCTGATTAGCCGGGGATTATACCACGAAGGGGGTGTTTTGTGAAGTCCCATCCCCAAAGCGGCACCGGAGCGGTATTTTTGCTTGCGAAAATCGCCCTTTTCCTCTATCTTTTTGACCAAAACAGGCTTGGCAGGCCGATAGTAACTTAGCCGGGGGTTTTACCCCCGAAATATGGAGTAAAATAGTACCGGCCGAAGGCCGATCCTTAATTTTGCATTTTAGACTTTGATTTTTGAATTGTCTATGTCTGAACCCAAAAAAAAATGTCCGTTTTGCGGCGAGGTGATCCACGCCGAGGCGATCAAATGCCGTTTTTGCAAGGAATTCCTTGAAGACGATAACGGCATGCCGATCTCGTACCATGACCGGCGGATTCACGCCGCCGAGCCGGATAATCGCGCGTTTCCGCCCCACCCCGCCGCTAAGCCTGCGCCGCAGGTGGAAAAAATGCTTTTTGCCACGTCGCCGTCGCTGTGGGGTCTGCTGGGAACCGGGATTGCCGCGATTTTGTTTCTGGTTATCGCAGGATTTTTGCGGTCTGACCTGTTTGGCGAAATGGCCCAAAAAATCAATTCGGAGATGGTGACCGCCGAAATCGCCGAAAAAATCAATATGGTTACTGGTTATATTGGCCTGGGCCTGATTTTTATCACGATCGGGCATGTGATTATCCGGGTGTTGCAGCTCAAGACGATTCATTACGAGGTCAGCACCGACCGCATCGAGTTTACCCGCGGCATTCTGAACCGACGGATTGATAACCTGGATATGTTCCGCGTGATGGATATCAAACTGCATCGGACACTGCTGGACTGCCTCGTCGGCATCGGCTCGGTAACCCTGATGACCAAAGACGAAACCGACCCGGTCTTCGAATTCGAAAAAGTCGCCCGCCCCAAACAGCTATACGACATTATCAAAAAAGCCTCCTTAGAAGCCGACCGAAAACAAGGCGTCGTCCACCTCGATTAAACTTATTGCCGGCTTACAGCCAAGATGATTAATTTCCTTTGGCTTTCTCTAAAAAGACTTGGGAGCACCATTCAGATTCCCTTATAAACTCAGGCAATTGCTCAGCATTGATCTTGTTTTCTTCGATACAAACAATCGCCCCGATTTCTATAAACCATTTTGCAACGTCAAAATTGTCATTATTGTAATATTCACAATTGAACGGCTTGTTGCCTCCAACAAATAAATCAAATCTCCAATAGGCGAGCTCCGGGACAGCATGATCTAAATCACCTTTGGAATTAATATACTTATAAAGAAAATTGTTTTTTGAGTCATTTACTTGATAGAGAAAATATTCCGTTTCTTCACCCTGCTTTTGTTTCTGAGCAATGATGATATTGTCTTTGAATAGATAGTAGTTACGAATCCTCTCCCAGAGCCAGGCATTTTCATGAAAACAGACGATCTTCTCTCTGTTGGAACGAATAATCTGAAAGCTCGCAATCAAGGTCACAGCAATCAGCAACATAATCGCAACAATATATTTTCTCATTTTGTTTTTGCGACTCATTACCTGCCTCCTTTAATATATCTTTTCCGTGTCCTTCCGTGTAATCCGTGGTTAATTCTTTGGCTTGCAATGCGAGGGGTTATAGATTTTTCCGCCGGCGGTGGCGTATTCTTTCAGGATTTTGGCAGCTTCTGCTTGCAGGATGTTTTCGGTGACAGTAATGCCGCGACTCTTTAGAGTTTGCTGCCAGTTGTCCGGTTTGGCGCCTTCGTCGAAGCCGGCGGCGCGGGCGTCTGCTTCACTGGCGCCGCACAGCACTGACTGCACGCCGGACCAGGGGATTGCGCCCAGACACATTGCGCACGGCTCACAGCTGGTGACCAGCTCAAACTTGCCCTTACTCGACAGGTCGAATGTTTGCAGTGACTGCTGGGCCAGTGCCAGCGCAACCATTTCGGCATGAGCGATTGAACAGTTCGCCGGAACCACACAGTTTACCCCAACCGAAACGAGTTTGCCCGTTTCCATCTCAAACACAGCCGCCCCAAACGGCCCGCCCGTACCGCGCGCAACATTTTCCCGCGCCAACGCAATCGCCAGCCGCATCCGGTCTTCGGGCGATGTAAAAAGCTCCGGCTGGCCGGCAATAAAACCCTCAACCCACTCCGGCAAACAAATTGTAAATGTATTATTCATCATTTTCGTGTATTTCTTTTCGCCCTCTGTGTGTCATTCCGGCCCCCGAGCCGGAATCCAGTGCGATCATGTCTGGACGGGCGGCTCAAGCCCGGCATGACAAAACAGATATATCTCTCCTGCGATGTATATATGGTAAAAAATCGAATCAAAAATACAAGAAACCATTTAGTAAATCCTGTAATCCTGTCTAAAAAATAATCCGGTCAATCCCGTCAAAATCAGCATCCTCAGCGGTTAAATATTATTCACCTTAATTCTTTTATAATCAACTCAATCAGCGAAATCAGCGTTTCACTCCTCCAATTGAAACACTTCTTCGACAGTTTTACCAAACGCCCGGGCGATGCGCATTGCCAGTGGCAAACTCGGTGCATACCGCCCCTGCTCGATCGCGATGATCGTCTGCCGCGTCACGCCAACCTTCTCGGCCAGCGATTGCTGCGTCATCTCGTCGGCATCAAACCGAAGCCGCCGTATCGTATTACTCAACCGGTCCTTACTCATTGTCATCCTTTGCGCACTCTATCAATATGATAAAGGATTGCGTGCATTGCCCCAAGAAGACTCCCACCAAAACCATTGTCGGCATAAAGACAACCGGAATGTTACCACTACCGCCGATCAGAAAAAACGCTGACAATGAAAACAGGATCAGGTAAAAAATAAAAACAAAAGCGCTGATTAAAAAAGCTTTGCAGATAATTTTCTTTTCCCGTTCGTCACACTGTCTGAATCGCCTGTATTCAATGTGATACATGATCACGCCTGTGGGAACTCCCACAAACAGCATAATAAAAACTAAATGAATTCCCTGAGCATTGACCTGTACTAACCTGAGAAAACTTTGAATAAGAATTAATACAAACAATATCCCAGTAGCCGCCATCTCAACCCATGCTTTTTTCTTTAACCGAGTCATACAGCCTCTCCTATTATAGTTTTACCATCATCTTTGATATGGTGCATCAGTATAAGAAATTGAACGGTTCCTGCAAATAGAAGCCCAACAAACAATGCCACCGGAATCGACCACATTGGCACCATCCCCCTGCCGCCGATCAGGGAAAACATGACCATCATAATAATGACCGCATACAACATGAAGCAAGTGGCCCCGATTGAAGCCGCTCGCTGGAGCAAAGTAAGTTCCCGTTCGTCAAATTCGGGAGTGACTGTTTCCCCTTTTTGTCTTTTTACGACAAAACCACCGATCACCATACTCACAAGCATCACGCCCATCCCGATTAACATTGGCATGCCTTTTACGTCAGTATATGTGAGAAGTCCATAAATAAAGAAGCCGAAAACAGAAAAACCGATCAAGGATAGAAACTCCTTCCAGGCCTTTCGTTTCAAATTATTTTCATGCGGTTTTTTGTCTTTCGCGCGACTTTGCAGCCTCAGGGAAATCGCGATACCGAGAACTCCGCCGCCGGCTATGGTCATAAAAAGTCCCAACTTCCCTGAGGCTGGAAAAGAAAACGTCAGCGGAATAGCCCCGATGATTAGCGCGGCACCAATAAAAAACAAGATTCGGAAAGTTTTATTTTTGAACCAATTCATGCAATTTTCCCTTTCAATAGTGTATCGGCGTTGCTATCTGAGCTGCTGCGGCCGTACTGTGCGATGACAGCGAGTGACCAAAAGACTCTGAACAGAATTGCTGCCGCGAAAAACAGCCAGCCGAGGTACATCACATGAATATGTCCGTTTCCGATGATGAGGACAGGAACTAAGCATCCCAACGCGAACACATAAAAGATGCTCATAAAGGAAATCTTCGTCGCACGACTCATAATGGTTTCGTCGCGCTCGTCGAAGGCGATCTCGCCCGCTTTCAGCGGGAAAAAGACCTTGAAAAGATGAACCAGTGCCAGCGGCGCCAGCGGAATGATAATGCTGAATTCCCTTCCTGGCCACCAGGTCGCAATCACCCAAATCGAAAGCCCGGCGAAAACCATCGCCGCCACTATCACAATCAACTGATACCACGCATACTTCAAAACCCGGTTCATAAAGCACCTCCTTCCGGCATTTTATTGTCTTTGCCGTAGAGAATGAGTGTACAAAGCGCCTGAACAAAAAAAGCGGTGATGAACGCAGCCATCCAGATTTGCGGCAGAACATTGACATTAATGAGTTGGTTCGGGCCCTGGAAACACCAGATGCCCATCGCTAACAAACCGAAGACGAGATAAGAAGCGGTAAACCCCGCCCTTGTCGAGTGGAGCTGAATCATCCGGTCCCGCTCATCCGCCTGTACTGGGCCAGGCTCTTTTTTGAAAATGAAGCTTCCAAGCCCTGCAAATCCCACCGCTGCCATAAATGCTAACCCGGCTTGTGCTCGCGGGAAACCTATCTTGAAATAAAGAATTGTGACATCGATAATGCTAAGGAACATTCCAATACCTGTGCAGACCACCGTCAGCCACGCCATTTTCTGTGCCCGATTCATAATACGCCCTTTCTGTAAAAAGTCATGTTGACTCTACATAATGTAATGCAAACAAAACACTGTGTCAAGTGTGTTTTACATATATTTTCAAAAAATTTTAAACATTATAATCTATGATTTTTCAAGAGTGAGCATTTTTTGCTTGGTGTGGACGCCGCCGGCGCCGCTGAAATAGCCTAATGAGCCGTCGGATTTGATGACCCGGTGGCAGGGAATAATCAGGGGCAGCGGGTTTTTCGCCATGACTGTGCCAATGGCTCGGGCGCCTCGCGGACAGCCCGATAATTTAGCCAGCTCACCATAACTAATTGTCTTTCCATAGGTTACATTTCGGAGTGTGGTTAAAACGCCCTGCTGGAACTCGGTCAGGCCGTCAAAACAGACCTTGGTCCGGCGAAAATCAACACAAGTGCCTTTATAATAAGCAATTATCTCTTTTTCGATGGGGCGAAAGGCCTTTTTGTCGAGTTTGGCTTCTTTGATTCCTTTTAGCATTCGCTGCTCGACCGCTTCCTTGAACGCTACGGGCAAACAGGTTCGCATTAAACCCTTTTCTGTGCCCAAGAGCCCAAACCAGCCCCATTTGGTCTTGAATACAGAATACAAGATGTTGTGGTTTTGTTTCACGGGTTTCTATTTTCCCGGAAAAACCGCGGACTGCAAGGTTTATATTTGGGATAAATGCCGATTTTCATTGACGAAACGGCAAATTTTTGGTAGTAAAGGCGTTTCTGCTAAACTCGGGATGGTATGCTTAGATGACGGTGCAACGGGGCAGAGGATAGTTTTATTATTGGGAAATTGAAATGTCGCTGGACAAACTGCGTAAAAAGATTGACGGAATCGATGAAAAGCTCGTTGAGCTGATCAACGAACGTGCGCAGATTGTTGTCGAGGTCGGCAAGCTCAAACAGGCTGAGGAAAGCCCGATTTATGTGCCGCACCGGGAAAAAGCGGTGCTGGATAAGATTGCCGAGTTGAACGCTGGCCCGCTGCCGGATAAAACGATCCAGGCGATCTGGCGCGAATTGATGAGCGGTTCGTTCTTTCTGGAGCGCCCACTGCACATCGGCTACCTCGGGCCGCGCGGTAGTTTTTCGCATAACGCGGCGATGCTGAAATTTGGACAAAGCGTCGATTACGAAGCGCTGGCTGATATTCGCGGCATTTTTGAGGAAGTCAGCAAAGGCCACTGTGATTTCGGGATCGTTCCGATTGAAAACAGTGCCGGCGGCGGTATCCGCGAAACACTGGATGCCTTTGTCGAAACCGATGTGATGATTTGCGCCGAAGCGAATATGGCGATTCATCATAATCTGCTGGCTAACTGCCCGATGACCGAGATCGAGCGGATTTATTCGCAGCCGGAAATTTTCGCCCAATGCCGCAACTGGCTGGCGGCGACCTTCAAGGAAGCCAAGACGATTCCCGTTGCTTCCTCGTCGAAGGCGGCCCAAATGGCTTCCGAGGAACCGGGATCGGCAGCGATTGCCTCATCGATCGCCGCGGAAATCTACGGCCTCAAGGCGCTGTGTCAGAATATTGAAGATATCTCGAACAATATCACACGGTTTCTGATTATCAGCAAAAATGACGCACTGCCCAGCGGTGATGATAAGACGATTATCCTGTTCAGCACCGCGCACCGAACGGGTGCTTTGGTAGACGTGCTGAACGTTTTCCAGAAGTACAATATCAACATGACCAATATCGGATCGCGACCGAATAAAAAACGCGAATGGGAATACTACTTCTTCGTGGACTTCCTCGGCCACAAAGATGATGAATATGTCAGTAAAGCATTGGCGGAAGCCAAAGAGCATTGCCTCCAGCTTTCGATACTGGGCAGTTTTCCGCGATGCACTACGATTTTATAACAGTCGATAACCTTAACGAATGAACACAGGAGATGAATATGAGAAAGCCGTTTATTGCCGGTAACTGGAAAATGAATATGGACAGCGCCAGCTCGGTTGCATTGGCCGCGGGACTGGCAAAAGAACTGGAAAATGTTGAGACCGTTGACGTGGCCGTATGCCCGCCATTCGTTTATACACAGTCGGTTTCAGCCGCACTGAGCGCCTCGAACATTGCTGTCGGTGCCCAGGATGTTTACTTCGAAGGCAAAGGCGCCTTCACCGGCGAAATCAGCTGCGACATGCTGAAAGACACCGGCTGCACCTATGTTCTGGCCGGTCACTCCGAACGCCGTCACGTCATTGGCGAAACGGACGAACTGATCAACCAGAAAGTCACCGCGGCAATTGACAGCGGTCTGCTGCCGATTCTGTGTGTGGGCGAGCTGCTGGAAGAACGCCAGGCGGAAAAGACCACAGAAGTGGTTGCCGAACAGGTGAAAAAGGGCCTGGCCGGCCTGTGCAATGAACGCGTTCAGGCGGTCACCATCGCTTACGAGCCGGTATGGGCAATCGGCACCGGCCTGACAGCCACCCCCGAACAGGCACAGGAAGTTCACGCCATGATTCGTGGCTTGCTGGCCGAACTGTATGACGAAGACATCGCACAGACCCTGCGGATTCAGTATGGCGGTTCAGCCAAGCCCGGAAACACCGCGGAACTGATGGCACAGCCGGACGTTGACGGCCTGCTGGTTGGCGGTGCGAGCTTGAAAGTTGAAGATTTTGCCGCCATGGTCAAGACCGTGGCCTAAAAAGGTAATTTATTTTAAACAATATTAAGGAATAGAAAATTATGGTTCTTCCACTTGCACTTTCGTTTTTGGGAAATCTTGCTGTGGTTCTGTTTGTCGTGGTCTGTGTGGCGATCATCCTGATCGTTCTGCTTCAAAAGGGACGCGGCGGCGGCATCGGCGCTGCGTTTGGCGGCGGTGGAGCCGGCAGCCTGCTGGGTACCAAGACCGGTGATTTCCTGACCTGGGTGACGATTTGCCTGGTGTCGGCGTTTCTGGTGTTGGCTGTACTGATGGGTAAATTCATGGGCACCCCAACCGTTGATATGGGTACGCAGACGATCGGTACAACTGAAGCCATCCCGGCTGGTGACACCACAGACACAACAGATACGGCGGATGTCGAAGAAGCGGCTGAGGAAGCCACTGAAGCTGCTGAAGACGCAGCCGAAGGTGCCGCTGACGAAATGAACTAATTCGCCGATTGGAGCGTTGCCATGATTCGCAGTATGACAGGATTCGGCCAGGCATGCGGAGAAGCCGACGGTGTGATTTATACCGTGGAGATCCGCTCGGTCAACAACCGCTATCTGAAAACACAGATGCGGCTGCCGGACATTATGGCGTTTCTCGAAGGTGATCTTGAAAAGCTGCACCGGGTCAATGTTCAGCGCGGCACGATCAGCTATTCGCTGCGGATGAAGAATGTCTCCGGTCAGGCGATGTTTGACGTCGATGAAAATACGCTGGCGACCTATGTGCAGCGGCTCAAAAGTCTGCTGGGCGACGATGACACACATAGCCGGCTCGACCTGGGTTCGATGCTGATGTTGCCGGGGATTGTTCAGCCGGCGATTCCGGACGAAGAACAGACCGAACGCATGCGACAGACGGCTCTTTCGCTGACGCAGGAGGCATTGGAACAACTGAATGTCTCGCGCGGCGAAGAAGGCGAGGTTTTGAAAAAAGACCTGCTGGCCAATTGCGACCGGATTGCCGAAAAACTCGCCGATATCAGCGGGCGGGTGGACATCGTGGTCGGTGAGTACCATGACCGTCTGAAAGATCGTGTCGAGCATCTGTTGTCGCAGGCCAAGCTGAAACTGGATGAAGACCTGCTGGCGCGGGAAGTGGCGATTTATGCCGAACGCAGCGATATCGCCGAGGAAATTTCCCGGCTGACGTCGCATGTCGCACAGTTCAGGGAATGCTGCGAAAAAGGCGGCCCCATCGGGCGGCGGCTGGATTTTGTGGCCCAGGAAATGCTGCGGGAAGCTAATACCATCGGCAGCAAAAGTGCTGACGCGGCGATTGCCCAGTCCGTCATTGACATTAAGTGTGCCATCGACCGCATCAAGGAACAGGTGCAAAACGTCGAATAGACAATTGTCATGCCGGGCTTGATCCGGCATCCAGATGGTGACGCACTGGACCCCGGCTCGGTGGCCGGGGTGACATCAAAGGAAGTAGAAATAAAAAACTATGACAGACGACAGCAAGAAAAACGGTAAACTGGTTATTATCAGCGGCCCTTCCGGCGTTGGCAAGAGTACCATCTGCGGCCGGGTGGTTAAAGCGCTGGATGCGTTTCTGAGTGTCTCGGCGACGACCCGCTTTAAAGGTGACTCGGAAGTGGATGGTCAGAATTACTGGTTTTTGACTACCGAAGAATTCGAGTCGCGTATCCAGCAAAATGAGTTTCTGGAATACGCGAAGGTTTTTGAGAATTATTACGGCACGCCCCGACAGCCGGTCGATGATGCTGTTGCTGCCGGTCGCGTGGTGATTTTGGAAATCGACGTGCAGGGCGCATTGCAGGTCAAAAAGCAGCGGCCCGAAGCGGTCATGGTCTTTATCCTGCCGCCGCGAAAGGAAGTACTGGAAAAACGCATCGACGGTCGCGGCCGCGGCGAAGATGCCGAAACAAAAAAACGCCGGCTGGAAACGGCCGCCGCGGAAATAGCATCTGCCTGGCAGCACTATGACCACATGGTGGTCAACGATGATCTGGACCAGGCGGTGCAGGAAGTAATCGATGTAATCGAAGGTAAAATTGAGGACAAAATATGATTGAAGAACTGAAAGATACCGAAGTGGTCAACAAGGTGGGTGGACGATTTAAATTGTCGGCCCTGATGCAGAAGCGGCTTGTGGAACTGATGGAAGGCGGCCGTCCGCTGATCGAAGATACCGAGGGAATGAGCCCGATGGAAATCGTCGTCGAAGAGATCAAGCAGGACAAGATCGAACTGACTGCAGAAGCCGAAGAAAAGAAAAAGCCTAATCCCGCTGACCTGCTGTAAGCTGACAAACCCATGACCACGCAACCGGCACAATTCGATGGAGCGAAAATCCTGCTGGGTATCACTGGCGGGATCGCTGCGTATAAGGCCGCCGACCTGGCCAGCAAGCTGACCGGTGCCGGTGCGGTGGTGCGCACGATCATGACCGAATGCGCCTGCAAGATGATCACCCCGGTGACATTGCAGGCGGTTACGGGCCAGCCGGTCTATACGAGCATGTGGACCGAGTCGGAGGATTTTAAGATCGGGCACATTCAGATGTCCGACTGGGCCGATTGCGTTGTGATTGCCCCGGCGACTGCCAATATCATTGGCAAAGTCGCCTCCGGCATCTGTGACGATTTGCTGAGCACAACGCTATGCGCCTGCTGGGATAAAAAAGTCCTGCTGGCCCCGGCCATGAACAGTAAGATGTGGGCGAATCCGATTGTTCAGCAAAACCTCGCGATTGTGACCGAGCAGCTCAAGTTCAAAACCATCGGCCCGGAAGCCGGCCGACTCGCCTGCGGTACCACCGGTGTCGGCCGAATGGCCGAACCCGCCGACATCCTCGAAGCCATAGCAGCCCTGCTTTAGACGGAAATTGCTATTAAATAGAGAGTGTCGGAGATATCTTTAATAGCCCATCGCGCCTGTAATTTCTTCCATTTCAACAAGCCAATTAATCATCCGCTTGTATCCATCGTCATTAAAATAAGATGTTAGTCCACAATCAGCAGACTTTTGTTGTATGAGGGTTCGCCCTACAGCATAGCCAAATGTTACAGGCAAAAGAAACCAATCGGTTTCACCTCTCATACAGTTAGTAAGATTTATTGCTTGTTTTTCTTTAGAACATGCTTCGGGCTTTAACCAACGCATTCCCAGATGCAATAAATCCTTCTTGTCCGATTCATCATCCTCTGCAAACAATCCGATAGATATAACTTTATCATTATATATTACATAATTAGGTTTCACGTTTTCACCTCATTATCTATTGGTTGGAAGCTCTTATGTGAATAAACCATATACATTATATAGCATAATCGTTTTCTTTTCACAAAAAAAACATAGAAATCTGTGCTAATCAGCGTTAATCTGTGTCTAAAAGGTATTTCCTCCAGACTAAGGACTGAAGACTGAAGACTCAACTCAACATCCTGATCACCGCCGGCGGAACCCGGGAGTATATCGACCCGGTGCGGTATATTTCCAATGCCAGTACCGGCAAAATGGGCTATGCCCTCGCGCGGGCCGCGTCCAAAGCGGGCCATAAAGTAACGCTGATTAGTGCAAATACCCTGCTCCAAAAACCGAAAAATGCCAAGGTTATTGAGGTGGTCACCAGCGACCAGATGTATCAAGCGGTTCGGGCTGAATTTCCAGAATGCGACTGCCTGATCATGGCCGCGGCGGTGTCCGACTATAAACCGGCTGCCAGCAGTAAAACGAAGATCAAAAAAGACCAGGCCGAAATGACACTCACACTCAAGCCCACCCGTGATATCCTCAAATGGGCCGGCAAAAACAAAAAGGCTGGCCAGTTACTGGTGGGTTTCGCCCTGGAAGACAAAAACCTGCTCAAAAACGCCGAGAAAAAGATCGCCGCCAAAAACCTCGACATGGTCGTCGCCAATAAACCAACCGCCATCGGCGCCGAAACCTCTACAATTTACATCAAAACCAAAACCGACAACTGGCAAACCTTCAAAAACCTCAGCAAAACCGTCTCCGCCAAACGGATTTTACAGTTTATTGAGAGGCAGTAAATGTCGTATCTTAAGTTTAACCAAAACTGGGAAGATTGTGGAATATACAGCGTAGAAATTTCTGCATCAGACGGTATTTTTAGTGCAACTCATCAGGAAGTCTATTTCAACTTAGATGAAATAGACTCCTTAGGTTGTCAATTGCAGAAATTTCCTGAGAATATCAATCATAAAATCACTTATGAGGATGACTCTCAGTCCCATTACTTTTTGATAGCTTTCTGCATTATCAATCGATCCGGTGATACAGCAATTGAAATAAAAACAGACAATCGCCGCGATGATCATGAACATTGCTCAGCTCATTTTTTTATCCCATGTGAAGCTTCTGTTATAAATAAACTTGGTAGAATGCTATCTGCCTGGACGCAAAAAATGGATAATGAGTTAGAATGTGTTTGGTAATAGCTCCTCTAATTGGAAACGCGCATTATCTCAGCAAGACTGTCTCTGCCAACAAAATCATCCGATTTATTGCCGATTTGAGCCTGTAATCACTGATTTTGAAAAATTTTCAAAAAGTGTTTGACTACACTGTATGGTATGTTATCATACAGTAAAACATTTGAGAGCCAAAGCATGTATATTCATATTGATTACAACAGTGGAAAACCGATACTGCACCAGGCCGTTGAGCAGATCAAATGGCAGGTGGTCAGCGGTAAACTATTGCCGGGAAGCAAGTTACCGTCGATTCGCGAGATGAGCCGGACACTTCAAATTAACCCGACTACTGTTGTCCGAATCTATAAGGAGCTGGCCCACCAAGGCGTGATCGTCCTGCGACAGGGCCAGGGAGCGTTTGTGTCTGAATCTTCCCAAAAACAGTCCAAACCCGAAGCCGTCGAGGCGATTCGTGATTCGGTGCGGGCCGCACTGGTCGAGGGCCTGCGGCTGGGGCTGGAAAAGGACGATCTGGACACATTGATGAATGAGGAATATCACAAGATTAAGGCGAACCAAGATGAACCGGACAATCATTCAGACTGAGCAGTTAACCAAACGATTTGGCGAGAAAATCGCCGTTGACGGGCTGGATTTGCGGGTGGAGGCCGGCAGTATCCTCGGATTTCTCGGCGCCAACGGTGCGGGCAAAACCACAACCATCCGAATGCTGATGGGCCATCTGCACCCGACCGGCGGAACAGTTGAAGTGTTGGGCAGTGACCCATGGCAGCAGAATCAATCACAGCGGCAGAAGACAGCGTATGTATCAGAAAATATGGACATCCCCGGCTACCTGACACCCGCGGCGGCAATCAAGCTGAATCGACGGTTTTATCCCGATTGGGATCAGGCGTTGGCGGAAAAACTGCTGGAGGAGTTTGAATTGCGTTCGGTCGGAGCGTATCGGAGCCTGTCCAAGGGGCAAAAGCGGAAAACCTGCATTCTGCTGGCACTGTGTCAGAATGCAGAGCTGCTGATTATGGATGAGCCAGCGTCGGGGCTGGACGTGACGGCCCGTCGGACATTTATCCGCCAGGTGCTGGAGATTGCCTGCAACGAAGGAACCGCGGTTTTTCTGTCGTCACATCTGCTCAGCGACTTGGAGCGGACGGTGGATCGCGTGACCCTGCTGGATGAGGGCCGGCTGATTCTTAACGGCCATCTTGAAGATTTCAAGGTAGGCATTCGCAAGATTCATTTTGATGTGCCGGTCAGCCTCGAGCAGATCGCCGAACAGTTTAAAGTCATTCGTTACAAAAAAGCTTCCGAGGTTGAGACCGTTGTCACGGTACTGGACTATGACGAGCAGCGATTTGATGCGTTTGCCGCCGAACACAGTGGCACCGAAAACGCCCGATGCTATCCGATGAATCTCGAAGACATGTTCGTCGAACTGACCCGAAAATCCGAAGCCAAAGTCCAATTGCCGTAATCCAAAAGGAGCAAACATGAATAAGTCTATCTTACAAATCGAACTAAGAAAAATCCTGCCGTTTTATATTACGGCATTGGTTGTAATCATTAGCTATGTGCTGTTTTGGCCCAAGCCTCTGATGGCAGGCGACGGCATCATAGCGACCGCCGGATTCCTGCAGGGATTTATCATCACTTGGATCGTTTTTCGCGATGCGCCCGCGGTAGAATGTTTTCTTTTTTCACGCGGCATCACGCGTCAAAGACTATTCTGGAATCGCTGGTGGTTAGTGGCTGTTTTAATGATACTAATGCTTATCATCGCCGCGGCAGTTATCAGTGCCGGGCTTCGCTGCTTGATTTTCGTAAACGGCCCATGGCATCCGATGGTCAAATGGTACGAATTAAATATTCTTTGGCCGCTGGGATTGGCCAGTGTTGCAGGCGTTTCTGTTCGGCTGTTTCTGCTGCTGCGGGACCGCTTTCTAAAACCGGACAAAATGCTGTCCACGATCCGGCGGGTGTGGAAATACATCCTGCTTGTCGCGGCGGTTGGCAGTGCGGTACTATTGGGTCGTGTCATACCGCATATGGAAATTGCAATTGATTATCTGCTTATCGCGAGTTTTTATGTAGCAGGCTTACTAATACTATCCACGGCCACAGCACGAAGTTGTTTTCTAAACATGGAAATTCACACATAAACAGGAGCACACCATAATGAAGACAAAAACAACCCGTACACATCTCTGGGTAAAAGTGACGGCTTTTTATCTGATGTTGCCGATTTATCTTTCTATTCTGCTTGGCATGTTTAAGTTATTCGGCCAGTCCGGTGAGTATAAAACATTTTTTGGAATACTGCCAACTGTTGTGGTGATTGCGGTTCTGCTTAGCGCCATCTTTCTTATTCGCAGCGGCAAACTGGCGATACCGTTGATTGTTGTTGCGGTCTTTTTGTTTTCGGCAATGATGATCGGTGAAATCGGCGGATTCAAGCTCGACCGGGGTGGTAAAACACAGTGGACCATTGAAGGTGATTTTAAAATACCGGGCATCGATGTTTATTGCAATGATGTGCATCTGGGCCAGACGCCTTTGATAATTACCGAAGATGAATTTCTGGCTAAGGTTAAGTTGTGGGATACCCCGCCGAGCCAGCAGCGCACGACATTGCGTGAGGACGACCACAATGACGACACACGTTTCGGCTGGGCACAATATATGTGGATACCCTCCGATTTCATCGAATATACCAAACGATGGCCGGATGAAGAAATGCAGCGACCGCTTTGGGGTGGGATTCAGAAAGATGCGGAAATTTTCGAATTTTGCAAAAAAACACCCTACTGGTGGCGATTTGAAAAGAATGGCTGTGTCGGTCTCAGCTCCTTTAAGAGTCTGCTCAGTTGGGGCGGCAGCGGCGGTCCCTTTGGAGCCAAGCTGTCAACCGGCTCAACCGTCAAGTTCCCGTCATTGGATAAACATTTCGAGGTGTTTATCGCGGATCTCAAGAGAAATAACTGGCAGCCGGATCAGGCATGGATGAAACATTTCGCGGCCTATAAAGACATGCTGTTTGGAAAGCTGTATCAGTATGCCCAAAAGCATCCGCAGGCAAAGCCTGCACTGGATGCCGTTGTCCGACAGGAAATGAATATTCCCAAAGGCGAGTTATCCGATGGACAGCGGCGACAGATACTGGATGATGTTCTTCGGCGATGCGAAGAAAAATCAGAATTTCGAATCCCGTCATTCGAGTCCGAAGCCTCACTACTGGCCTGCCGGGATAAGCCTGAGATGATCGGCGAGTATTACAAAAAATCGATGGGTCGCAGCCGCGGTGGTCGAATAAGCTCAAGCGGTTCGTATATTCGCTACGGAAATCCCGGCCCGGCGATTCGCCTGCCGGTCATGCGGTGGGTGGTAAATCAATATCAGCCCCCTCAGCTGTATAACCAACTTGTTTATTCGGTTGGCAATAACGCCGGTATGAGCCGCTGGTTTGGACTGACCGATTTGAAGCTGGTTTTGAATTATCCGCGAGATGAATCCAAAAAGATTCTGCGTTATTATCTAAAAACCAAACAAAATCAAAAAGCCGGCCCCTTCGGTCGTGCCCATGACAATGAAGATATCATTCGATGGTTAAAAGACATCCACAACTCGGCTCTGGAACCGGAAATCCGTCGATTTGTTCAAGACAATCCGGGACGTCATGGACATGAGCTTGAACAATTTGTTAATTCACGCGTTAAACACTTCCCAAAGGAGTCTGAATTGCCGAGTTGGATCCTTCATTATACACAGTTGAGAAACGATGAAAAGGCTCGCTTGATTGCAAAACTGAAGACAGATTCTATCAATCATCATCTAAGCTACCTTTCGTCAGTGAATCCTCGTTGTCGCGATAAAGCTTTGGAGGCATTCTATCATTCACCGAACCGTTACGGTGACGAGTTTATCATTGATTCGTATCATCACTATACCGGGTCTGTCGTTCAGCGAAGAAGTTTGCCGAGTAATTTCATTTGGGCGCTGGCGGCGACGGATACGCCGAAGATTCGGGCATTTATTTCGGAAGTCTGGGACAAAGGCGGCGATGAGCGTAAAAAATTGCTTGAGGGGCTTCGATCCCACAGTTGGCATCATCCGCACATGAACTGGTTAGTGGCAAAGATTGAGCAACTGACCCAAAAGGACGAACGAATTATCGGGCTGTGCCTGCTGCCTCATATCGGCACCGATGATGCCAAAGCGCTGTTGGAAAAATGGGCAAATGACCCAGCCAGCGGTGTGGTAAAAGAAGCCAAATGGCGGCTTGAATATTTTGATAAGAAGCAAAAAGAACGCCAGGGTGGTGTGTTTACACAGGACACAATTGACGGCTTGCTAAGCGGGAAGATCAAACCGGATGATTTACTGGTGCCTGCGACGGCGTATATCTGGGATGGTGAAAAATACATTCCAGAGAAAAAGTAGAATCTCGAATCAAATAATTTGCCACAGAGGGCACAGAGTATTTAGAGAAGAATATTTCTGTCTGTAAACTCTGTGTTCTCTGTGGCTAAATCATATTTTGTCAATCCCGTTAGTCCTGCCGGAAATATTCGTGGTTCTTAACCGTTACCATCCAGTGTCTCGAATCGGTTTTGGTCACGGTTTTTCCGAGATTTTTGAGGGTTAAAGATTTGGCCGTTCATAGCAATATACACACCCGGCTTGAGCGTCTGGGCCGCCGTCAGTGCGCAGCCAATATTAAAGACCGCGTCGCTGTCGCGAAAGGCCGCCGGGTACATCGATCCGGTCATGACAATGGTTTTTCCCGGCACATCCGCCAGCACCTTTGCTGTTTCGATCATGGTATCCGTGCCGTGCGTAATGACGATCCGCTCACATTCTTCCGCGGCAACCGCTTCGCGAATCGCTCGACGGTCGTCATCGGTCATGTCCAGGCTATCCTTGCGCAGCAGTGACTCAACGGTATAATCCACTGTGACATTAGCTCGCTTGAGCACGCTTTCGGCCTGCGGGTCACCGACCTTGTAGTCGCTCTTGTTGTCGAAATAAATCTTGTCAATCGTCCCGCCGGCAGTAAAAATCTTGATGCGCATAACACCCCACTGTAAAAATAAGGGCGCTTCCGGCGATAACCGCAATCGCCCCATAGATTTCGTAAGAGTTCACACTTTAGTGTGTTATTTGCTTCTCATTCATTACAAGGATATGTCATTCCCTGCGAAACATGTTGCTCGCTGTTTTTTTTTCTTTTACACGCTAAAGCGTGAACTCTAACAGATTATTTAGTCCGTAATCCCGAGATCTTCTTTGGTAATGATGCTGTCAAAGACATAACCGGCGCCTTCGGCATTTTCCCGACCGCCCTGCAAGCGGTCGATCACACAGACAATTTTCTTGACCGTCGCCCCTGCCTCGGTGATGATCTTGGCCGCTTCAAGAATCTGCCCGGACGTGGTGCAGATGTCTTCAACCAGCAGCACGACATCGCCTTCGCTGAGCTTGCCTTCGACCATCTTGCTGGTGCCGTAGTCCTTTTTGCTGTTGCGCACGATAATCCAGGGCTTATTCGCTTCCATCGCGGTTGCCGCCGCCAGTGCCACACCGCCCAGTTCAGCGCCGGCGATCAGTGTCACATCGTCGGTCAGGTGCTTACAGAATTCTTCGCCGAGTGCCTTCAAAATATCCGGCTGCGTCTCGAACAGGTACTTGTCCATATAATATTTACTGCGCTTGCCGCTGCGAAGCACAAAGTCGCCTTCCAAGTAAGAAGATTCCTTGATCCGTGCCGTAAGTGCTGCCTTGTCCATAATCTCTCCTGTATTCGTTTTCTTTTTGTCTGTCACCCCGGCCCCCGAGCCGGGGTCCAGTGCGTGAATGTCTGGTTGCCGGATCAAGCCCGGCATGACATCTTAATCACAGATGAACACAGATTAATAATATAGTTTTTAATCCGTTAAATCTGTGTAATCTGTGGACTATCGTTATTTCCGCGAACTTCCGTGCATTCCGTGGTTAAACCTTAAGCTCAACTTTCTTATTCAAAGCCTTGCGATATTTCCGGCGGACGGGCGTCACGACATCGGCGACAAACTCATCCACCTGCTCCGGGCAGCGGCCGATGTAGTCTTTTGGGTTCATCACTTTCCTGAAGTCCACTTTCGCAAACGCCGGGTCGGCCTTGAGCCGGTCGAGCAGATCATTTTCCTTGCCGTGCTGCTTGACCTGTGCGGCGGCTTGGTGTGAATACACGCGAATCAACTCGTGCAGTTCCTGCCGGTTGCCGCCTTCCTGCACACCGGCCATCATAATATTTTCCGTTGCCATAAAAGGCAGCTCGCTCATCACACGGGCGGCAATCACCTTCGGATAGACCACCATTCCCGAGGCAACGTTAATCATAATTTCCAGGATACCGTCGGTCGCCAGAAACGCCTCGGCAATACTGACCCGGCGGTTCGCCGAATCGTCCAGCGTTCGTTCCAGCCACTGCTCGGCAGCGGTCATCGCCGGGCTTGAGGCTAAGCTCATCACCAGCCGTGCCAATCCCGTCGTGCGTTCGCACCGCATCGGGTTGCGCTTATACGCCATCGCCGATGAGCCGATCTGCGATTTTTCAAACGGTTCTTCAATCTCTTTCAAATTGGCCAGCAGGCGAATATCATTACACATCTTATGCGCTGACTGGGCGATCGACGCCAGCACATCGACGACCTGCTTGTCAATCTTACGAGGATACGTCTGGCCGGTGACCGCACAGCGATTCTTAAAACCGAATGCCTTGGCGACCATTTCGTCCAGTCGCTTGACCTTGTTGTGGTTGCCGTCAAACAATGCGAGGAACGACGCCTGCGTCCCGGTCGTACCCTTAACACCGCGGAATGGAATCGAATCGATCCGCTCCTGCAAATCCGTCAGGTCCAACGCATAGTCATAGCACCACAGCGTTGCGCGTTTGCCGACGGTTGTCAGCTGCGCGGGCTGATAATGCGTAAAGCCCAGTGCCGGCATCGCCCGGTATTTCTTGGCAAACTTGCCAAGCCGGTCAATGACTGCCGCCAGCTTGCCCGCAAGTATCTCCATGCCTTCACGCATGATAATCAAGTCCGCATTATCGCCGACATAACAACTCGTCGCGCCGAGGTGAATAATCGGCGCCGCCTTCGGAGCGACATCGCCAAACGTATGCACATGCGCCATCACATCGTGACGGAATTTCTTCTCATACGCCGCGGCCTTTTTATAGTTGATATCATCCAGATGCTTTTCCATTTCTTTGATCTGGACGTTCTTGATGTCCAGCCCCAGCTTCTGTTCAGCCCGGGCCAGCTCCAGCCAAAGCCGTCGCCACGTCGAAAACTTTTTGTCATTGCCGAACAGCGCCGCCATCTCCGGCGATGCATTCCGCGCCACCAGCGGACTCGAGTAATTTACCATATCCTTTGCCATAACTTCTTTCCTTTTCTGAAACCACAGATTTCACAGATTAGCACAGATTTTTTTATAAAATAATTTAATCCATGAAATCGGTGTAATCTGTGGACTTTATTTTAAAACCGTTTCGATTTCAGTTATATCATCATCGTTCAAGACCCAATCCCCCGCCGCGGCGGTTTCTTCGATCTGACCGGGTCGTCGTGCGCCGACGATTGCTGCGGTGACTGCCTCGTTTCGCAGTGTCCAGGCGATCGCCAACTGAGCGAGCGTCTTTCCGTTACGTGCGGCTATCGGTTTCAGGGCTTCGACAATTTCCAGGTTCTGCTCGAACTTTCCGCCCATGAAATTGCGATCTCGGAGCCGATGGTCGTCAGCCGCCAGCGTCTGAACATGTTCTTTGGTAAACTTGCCGGTCAGCAGGCCCTTTTGCATCGGGCTGTAGGCGACAATACCGACATTGTTTTCTTCGCAATACGGCTGCTGGGCTGTTTCAATCCCGCGAGCCAGCATACTATACGGCGGCTGCAAACTCGCCGGTGGGCAAATCGCCGAAACTCGCTGGAGCTGCTCGACCGAAAAATTGCACACGCCGATATGCCGCACCTTGCCCTGACCGACGAGCGTTGCCATCGCTTCCCAAGCCTCTTCAACCTTCGCGTCCGGCACCGGCCAGTGCATCTGGTACAGATCGATCACCTCGACACCAAGCCGACGCAGGCTGTCTTCGCATTCGGCAATAATCGCCGGCCCGTCCAGGCAGTTGACCTTTTGCTTCTGATCGTTCCAGGCCAGGCCGCACTTCGTCGCCAGCAGCGGTTTTTCGCTCAACTCCCGCAGGGCCTGACCGGCAATATATTCCGAGTGCCCGCATCCGTAAATTGGGGCCGTATCGATCCAGTTAATCCCCGCGTCCATCGCCGCGAAAATCGTCCGGATCGAGTCCGCGTCGTCCTGCGGCCCCCAGCCAAACTGCCACGGCCCGCCGATCGCCCAGGTCCCCAGCCCGATCACCGTTAATTCCAAATCCGTATGTCCCAATCGTCGCGTCCGCATTGCATTTTCTCCCGTGCAGAGTCCTCTCTAAAACAGGCAGGCATTCGCCCTGCCGAAAACGGCCCCACTATACCACGAAACCGGCCCCGCGGCAATCCCAACATACCAAATTCCACGATTCCGCCCAATGTTGAAGCACTGCGATATCCCCCCAGCTTGTCATTCCGAGCAAAGTCGAGGGATCTATTTAAAATCCATCTCGACAAAGTCGGAATTCCAAATTATTATGCTTTTTAATCTTTGATTTTGTAATTACAAGCTGAAAGATATCCGGTATATATAAACTATTTTTTGAGCTCGCCGCCACAGAGCTCAACTTTTAAGGCGGGATATTTCTTACATAACGCCAGCATTCCTTCTCCATAAAATTGTTTGATATTTGTTTGCTGTTTGTCGTCAACCATTTGCAATAATGCTGTCTTGAGAAAATCCTCTGAGCGCGGGCGGGTGAGCCAGTAGTGCGACATTATCAGTTCTTCGAGACTTTCCAGCGAGGTAAGGGAACAAATCCCCTTATCCGTTGTCCTTGTCGAGTCGATGCTCAAGATTTCAAGAGAACGTATCTTGTCAATATATTTTAAATGCCTGTCAGTAAGAGTACTATAGTCCAAATATAAATACCGCAAGTGAGTGAAGCTTTTCAAGCCTTTGAGCAGGGAAGGGCTAAGTTCACACGAGGACAGGTTGACATAAATGACATGGCCGTCCTCATCCTGAATAACAAAGCCGTCCGCCGCCTCAATCTGTTTAATAACACTTTCGATTGATGGTTCATATAATAAACTGTAGACAGCAACAAGGCTCAAAGCGGCGGCGACGATGATGAGTATTTTGATTTTCACTGACTTATTCAGCATATATTCACAAAGCTCCCTTCTTTTTTGAAATACCGTTTATTAGTGATAGCTCAGTCCGCGGAAGAAATACAAAACGTTGATCGCCAGCAGATTAATTGGACCAAAAATGAAATCAAGGATAAGCCAGGCAGCAAAAATCCCGAAAGCCCGGACGGTCGGGTGCATCATGAGTTGGCGGTATTTGTACAGGGCTTCACCCTTCAGAACAAACTCGGCTAGAGCCGTACCATCCAGCGGCGTAATGGGAATCAGATTAAACACACACAACAGCAGGTTTAGCGAAAACATGATACTGACCAGTATTGCCAGCCCCTTTGGTAAGCCGTCCCTAGTGGCCTCCACGACCATCGTATAGTCCGTCTGGCCCGGTGCACAAAAAAGCCCAGCTGAAATTCCGATGTGAATCAAAATCCCTGCGACAATCACCAAAATCAGATTCGCCGCCGGTCCGGCCAGCCCCATCAGCGCCGCCTGTTTCGGATACCGCTGCGCCCAGTACGGATCATACGGCACCGACGCCCAGCCGATCATCCAGCTGAAATTGGTGCCGATAAAACTCAGCAGCGGCACAATCACCATCCCCAGTGGTGTTCGCTGAATATGCGGTATCGGGTTCAGCGTCGCCAGCCCATGATGCGTTGCCGTATGGTCGCCAAACTTTTGCGCCACAAACGCATGAGAAAACTCATGAAACACCGTCGAAAAAACAAACACAACATACCAAATTATACAAAGCTGCAAAGGTTCCAATGTGTATCTTCCTTAATCAATTACAATTTCAACAGACGTTCGGCATTTTTATAGAATATATTTTTGTGATGCTCAACAGGAATTTTCAAGCCGACAAGGCTTCGCATCGCTTCCGAGATAAAAATATTTCCTGCCGTCGCGTCCATTGGCGCATCACTGCCGAACAGCAGGTGGTCCGGGCCGAAAAAGTTATAAGCACTTTGCAGCACGAGCGGGTCATATCCCTGTGTTGCGGTATCGCAATAAAAATTCTTGAAATGGTCAATATACGGCTTGGAAATGTCCGTCTCGACATTCACTCCACTGGCGGCCTCGAAAAAATCCAGTCCATGTGTCAGCCGATTGGCAAACAGCGGAATCAGTGCCCCGTGATGGTGAATAATCAGCTTGAGCTTCGGATACCGCAAAAACACTCCGTCAAAGACAAGCCGCACCATCGCCGCAGTGCTGTCCAGCAGCCAGGAAAAGGCTTGCCAGATTTGATAGTGGGAAACCGGTTCGTCGGCATAATCCGAATAATTTTTCGGTCGGGACGGATGCAGCCAGATCGGCACGTCCATTTCCGCTGCGGCTTTGTAAAGCGCATCGTAATCCGGATGATCGGGCCGCTTGGCGGTTGGACCGAC
>JANQGW010000044.1 GCA_028282905.1 Sedimentisphaerales bacterium
GTCTCACCCTCAAAATCGGTGTCCAGACCCGCCATAATCTTCAGCAGCGTACTTTTACCCGCCCCGTTTTCGCCGATCACGCCGATTTTGGCTCCGTAAAAAAACGACAGCGAGATATCACTCAAAATCGCCTTCTCGCCGTAACTCTTGCTAACACCGCTCATTTCAAACACAAATTTCGGAGGCATCGCTCACCATTCCTTATGCAAAGTCATTCAAATTTCTGATTTCAGCCGCTATTTTACGCATCTGGAGCCAATAGTCCACAGATTCCGCCGATTTTCACAGATTTTCAGAAATGTCAGTATTTAATTGCGTACACACAGTAATAAAATAACTTGATTATTCAAGACAAGTGTTATAAACATTGAAAAGATTAAACAAATCATTGGAGTTTTTAATGGACAAACGAATTCAAATATGGAACATCCTGCATGATGGTGAAATTACAGCAGTAAGCGATGAGCTCAGTAACTCCCTCAAAATATCCATAAACATCCCCTATCTCAGACGCAGAGTAAAACCACTGGGCGACAGCTTCATTTTGACAATAGAAGGCCTAAAAGATTTTGCTTTTTATAATTTCGATAAAAAATCTGAATCTTTAAAAGAAGTTATCGAAACAGGTTCACCTGAAATTCTTTCGACAGACTCAGAATCTATGCCTGTTAGAATTACCACAACTCTCGGTGAACTAATCTTGGATTTTGAAGATATTCATATTTCATTGGATACCGGTGAAAAAATTGAGTTCGATATAATTGAAAAAATCTTCCAAGAATACTGGACCGAATGGAAAACCAAATCCAAAAAGAAACCCAGAGACTAAATCTCCGTGTCATTCCATACAACTCGTCCCATCGAAGCTTCATGCAGAAGAGGATTCCATAGTCAATAAATTCTGCCTTTATATCCCGCTGAAAGCGACATCTTTGAAAAGCAGGCTTGGTGTGCGGTTGGAAGAATACTGGAAGGTATCGCTGCCGACCTCGCCGATATTTGACCAAAGTTCCAACGCATTGCCGGCAATATTCATTTCACACACCGGCCGGACGCGCTGGCCGTTTTCGATTAATTCCCCCATGATACCCATCGAAAAATCACCCGTCGTCGAATTGGAATTTCCGCCGATAAAGTCAGTCACCAAAATCCCCTTCTGGCAGCCCGCAATCAATTGCTCAAGCGACTTTTGGCCCGGAACAATAATAATATTGGACATTTCGCCGGTTGTCGGTGCCATCCCAAGCTTTCTGCCGTAGTAGTTGTCAACATAGTAGTTGTGCAGAATACCGTTCTCAATCAAATTAAGCCGCCGGGATGTAAGCCCTTCACTGTCAAAAGGCCGGGTACCCTGCCCCTTTTTAAGCAGTGCATCGTCAACCAATGTCAGCTTGTCCGAAACAACTTTCCGGCCGATCTTATCTCGGAAAAAGGACTGTTTCTGCTGCAGGCTGCGCGCCGTAAAGGGCCTTTGCAGCATCCGAAGCAGTCGCGCGCCAACAACCCGGTTTTCGACAATCATATCGCATCGACAGGACTGCATACTCTCCTGACCGACCCTTGCCAACCCACGATGGACCGCCCTTTTCGCAATCAACTCCGGCTTTGGTAATTCATTCATATAACGGGTCTGCACCCAGTCCCAGCCGGTGGGCCGACCCCGACCGTCGCCATCTACAGCAACTTCAGCATACAATCCAAAATCCGTAGCGGGATAGGAACCGACAAAACCTTCACTGTTGGCAAATGTCACCGTAGAAATCGAATCAAAATAACCGCACGTCGCCGAGATCACCTTGTTACTCTGAGAAACGGCAATCTTCTCGGTTTCGGCCGCAATTTTCTTCCGTTGGGAGGTTTCAATGCCACTGTAAGCCGGGTCGGCAATCTCCAGTCCGTCAACTTGTCCTTTCGGATAACACGCCGCATCCGGCAGCACCCGGCATTCATCGGCCGGCAAATACCTTGCACTGGCCACCGCTTCTGCAATCAGTGATTTCAGCGAATTCTTATTCAGGTCACTGGTCGTATTCCGCATAAACCGGTGATCCACATAAACATCCAGATTCAGCGAATAGCTGGTCGTTTCCTTGAGTTTTTCAATTTCACCTTCGCGATATTCAACCTGCACCGCTCTATTTTTCGCCAAACTGACGGATCCCTGGTCGGCACCACACTTTTGCGACTGTTTAACGGCCCATTTTACCAAATCGGTTGCGTTCACCTCTGCCATGTTCGATTCCTCTATACGCTGCCCACAGTTATCTTCGATACTTTCACGGTTGGAAGCCCCATGGATACCGGAGCCCACTGCCCGCCTTTTCCGCAGGTGCCGCCCTTCAGTTTCTCATACGAAATATCATCCGCCACCATGACGATATCCTTGAGAACCTGCGGACCGTTGCCAATAATGTTGATATCCTTCACCGGGCGGGTCAATTTGCCGTCTTCGATCATCCGGCCGGACTTGACATAAAATGAGAAGTCACCCGATCCGGTTCGGACCTCGCCATTACTGAAATGCTCGGCAAAAAGTCCCTTTTTGACACTTTTGATGATTTCTTCTCTATTGTGAGGCCCGTTCTCCATATAGGTACACCGCATCCGCGGCTGGGGCATAAACCGGAAAGACTGCCGACGACCGTTACCCGTCGAGGCGATTCCGTAATGGGCCGCACTGATTTTATCATGCAGATAACTCTCCAGTACGCCGTCACGCACCATGTAGGTTTTCTGTGTATCGCACCCTTCATCGTCAATATTCAGAGAACCGCGGGCATTGGCCACCGTACCGTCATCGACAATCGAAACAAACGGATTGGCAACAACTTTGCCGAGTTTGTCACTGAATGTGGATTCCTTTTTACGATTGGCATCTGCCTCCATCCCATGACCGATGGCCTCATGCAGCAAAATACCGCTCTTGCCCGGCGTAAGAACCACCGGCATCTGTCCGCCTTCGGGTTTAACCGCATCAAAGAGTTCCACTGTCCGTCGAACCGCCGTTTTAGCCAGCCCGTCAATCTCCTGCCGACTGAAGAATTCCGCGCCGAGACGTCGGGCAAATACAGCGTTATTGCTCTCTCGCTTGCCGCCCTGTTCCGCGACACAACTCAGATACATACTTCCCATCGGACGATGATCAAAAGCGATCCGCCCGTTCGAGTCCGCAATCAGCACATCCGACCAGTCGTTCCACAAGGACACATGACACTTAACAATGCGGTTGTCAAGCGAATAAGCCATCTCGTTCAACCGCTGAAGCTGCGGAATCTTCTGATCAACGCCAAACTCCTGCCAGGGCGTTTGAACCGGATACAAATCACCGCCCTGATGCAGCTTAAACTCGACCGGACCGGGCTTCGCCGCTGAATCGGCAATACAAGCCGCGGTTCGAGCCGCCTGTTTCATCGCTTCCGGCGTCAACTCCTCGGTGAACGAATATCCCGTCCGGTCACCGTTGAGAACACGAATTCCCACGCCAAAATCCACTTTGCTGCTGAGACTGTTGACCTGATTGTCTTCCAGGCCGATACGGTGGGTCACTTGCCGTTGAAAATACAAATCACAGTAATCACCGCCGCAGGACAGTCCCTCTGAAATCGTCCGGCGTATCACATCCGCGTCAACGCCGAAAAGAGCGTAATAATCGGATAATTGACTGTTACCGGACAACACCGTCCCCGGCACCGACTGAGAATTACAGCCGATCATCGAGCCGGCCAAAACCGTCCCGGCCAACCCCGTCGCCGTCGTCTGCAAAAAACGTCGTCTTGATAGTTTCTGATTAAATGACAAGAATCCGCTCCTGTACCAAAAGTCTCGTTCAATTCGCACTGCAACGCCATTAGGTAATAATAGACGACTCTTACGGTAATTTGTTACAAAAAAATTGAAAAAAAACGTAAAAGCGATTACTTCAAGAACATGATAATGTTTATCGCCTGATCTTCATGCCTTGGTTGCGCAGTTCTTTGGCGTATTGTTTGGCCTTACCACCGCAATAGCAATCCAGCAAGGCCCAAAAATCTTTGCTGTGATTTTTATGCCGAATGTGACATAACTCGTGCAATAGCAGGTAATCCTGTAAATGCCGCGGTAAATAGACCATATTGATATTCAGGCTGATATTATCCCGGCTTGAACAACTGCCCCACTTGGTCTTCTGGCACCGAAATGCCGCACGATTATACGGCAGTTCATATCTTTCGGAAAACACCGCTAACCGGGCAAACAAATCCTCCTGCGCCGTGTTCAGTTCAGCATCCGACAATTCCGGCTGCTCATTGACAACCGCCTGCCGAGTCTGTAGCTTCGCCAGGTGTTTTTGAATCCAAGCCCCCTTCGACCGCACAAACGCTTCGGCCTCGGCTATCGCCGCACGCTTCGGAACCGTCACAACCACCGCCCCGTCCGGCTTGACCGAAATCCGAAGATAACGCGCCCGACCCGACCGTCGATAGGAAATATTTACATTCTGTGGAGCACTGCTCATTGCCGTTCGGCTTCAAGGGCTTCGGTAAGAGTGATCGAGCCTTCGTAGAGGGCCCGGCCGATGATGGCACCGCCCACGCCAATGGATTTGAGTGTTTTGACGTCTTCAACCGTTGTCACCCCGCCGGCCGCGACAATCGGCAGAGCAACCGCTTCAACCAACTGTTTCGTTCGCTCGATATTCGGCCCGGCCAGCATCCCGTCCTTACTGATATCGGTATAGATAATCGCATCCAGCGGCAGATCGGCCGCCTTTTGGGCAAACTCCAATAAACTCAGGCTGCCCTGCTCCAGCCAGCCTTCGGTTGCCAGGCTCGCTCCGCGCGCATCCAGTCCCAGCACCAACCGCTTCGGGTACTTTTTAGCCATCTCGCAGAACCAGTCAAATTCCTTAATCGCACTGCTGCCCAGAATCAGCCGCGTGACACCCGCATCCAGCATCGCCGCGATCGCCTCTTCATTGCGAATGCCGCCGCCCAATTCGATCTTCATCGGCACCTGTTTGGCAATCTCGGCGACAACTTCGGCATTCATCGGTCGGCCCAGCTTGGCACCGTCCAGATCGACGATATGCAGCCACTCGGCCCCGGCGTTATAAAACTCCTGCGCCTGCTCGACGGGATTGTCCTTATACGTAATTTTCTTGTGGTATTCGCCCTGCACCAGACGCACACATTTTCCGCCAATCAAATCGATAGCCGGTAGAATATCCATGATTCCATCCTAAATAAAAAATCAAATATCAAAATGCAAATTTAAGGAATCGCCTTTGGCGATACTATTTAAACAGATTCCTCACATTCGTTCGGAATGACGTTTTACCTTACAGCTCGTAAAGCTCTTCATCCGTTAAGATCGTAAACCCGTGAGCCGCAATAATCTCTTCCAAGTTAACCTTGTCAGGATTCTCAAACTCCAGAAAACAAATCCCCTTACGATCCGTCGGCGCCACAAACCCGTACGCGTCCTTGATATTGACGTTCTTTTCCAGCAATGCCGCCGTCAGTTTCGCCAAGTTACCCGGCTCATCATCGGCCGTCACCGCCAGGATTTCCTTCATCGCACAGGCAAATCCCTCATCAATCATCACCAGTTGAGCCTGCTGAGGTTTATCCACCACCAGCTTGACAAGACCGAATTCACCGCGATCCTGAATCGTAAACGCCCAGACATTCATCTGATGCTCGACCAGTACTTTCGAGATGGATTGAATCCGCCCCGGACGATTTTCCAGAAAGATCGTTAATTGTTTCGCCATAATCTATACCCAATCCCCAATTTATAATATTCAATTTACACTATACAATTACAGCATTTCCCGATTATCGACCACCCGCTTTGCCTTGCCCTCAAAGACCGGCAGCGACCCCGGCTCATGCAGTTCGATGTGCGCATTAATCGTAATCGAGGCCTTCAGCTTATCCTTAATTCGGTTCCTCAGTGCCTCCAGTTCACCCAGTTCGCCGGTAAACATCTTGGAATAGATTTCCACCCGTACCGTCAATTTATCCAGCGAGCCGGCCTTGGTCAGATGAATCTGGTAATTGGTGCCGACCTCGGGCACCGACATAATCACTTCTTCAATCTGCGACGGGAAGACGTTTACGCCGTTGACAATTAACATATCATCGGTACGGCCCTGAATCCGCGACAGCCGCCAGTGTGTCCGCCCGCATTTGCACGGCTCGGGATGTACAAACGCCAGATCCCGCGTGCGATACCGCATCAGCGGCAGCGCCGAGCGAATCAGATTCGTCAGAACCACCTCTCCCGTCTCGCCGTCCGGCAAAACTTCGCCAGTGGCCGGGTCGATAATTTCCAGAATATACGCGTCTTCCCAGACATGCATATCCTCTTTATAAACACACTCAAACGCCACACCGGGGCCATTCATCTCGCTCAGGCCGTAGGAGTTATACGCGTCAATCTTGTAAAGCTCTTCCAGTTTCTTGCGGGTATTTTCCGAATACGGCTCAGCGCCCAAAAACGCTTTTTTCAGATGCAGCTCATCAATGGTCGTATCATATTCAGCCAGCTTGGAATGAATATGCAGCAGATAACTCGGTGTCACATGCAGTACCGTCGTTTTGAAATCCTTCATCACCTGAATCTGTCGGCGGGTATTGCCGCCGCCGATGGGAATCACCGTCATGCCGACCCGCTCAGTACCGTAATGCAAACCCAGCCCGCCGGTAAACAATCCGTAAGACATCATATTCTGAAAAACATCTTTGGAGGTGCAGCCTGTGGCCACAATCGACCGGGCCAGGATATTGGTCCAGTTTTCCATGTCTTCGGCGGTATAATAAATCACCGTCGGGATACCCGTCGTACCGCTGGAGGAATGAATCCGCACTACCTCATCCATCTCCACCGCCATCAGCCCCTTGGGAAAACTCTGCCGCAAATCATCTTTGACCGTAAAGGGGATTTTTCGCAAATCATCCAGCGACTGAATATTAGCTGGGGACTTAATCCCCGCCCGCGAAAGCCGTTTTTGGTAGAAAGGCGTCTTAAAAGCCTGTGTCACAATATTCCCAAGCCGCTCAAGCTGTAAAGCCTCAAGCTGCCCGCGGTCAAGCGTCTCAACATCCGGATTCCAGTAATTCACTTCCATACTTCCCTCGTTAAAAGCATCGGCCGAAAGCCGAAGCCGTCATTTTCCATTTTGGGCTTTAATTGTTGATTTGTCTAAAGTCCCTGCACACCTTTCTCGTCAACCACTTTAATCCCAGCGTTGAGCAGCACCTGCTGAGCCAGTTCCGGATTATCAAACCTGAACACCAGCAACGCGCAATCGACCTGCTTTTCAACAAAGGCATACATGTACTCGACATTGACGTCATGTTCACGCAGCACATCGAGCACC
>JANQGW010000175.1 GCA_028282905.1 Sedimentisphaerales bacterium
TCTTTGCCTTCCAGCGGTTTTTCCGGAAGTCCGTGATCCTGCCGGTGCAATGGAAAATGAGCATCCGGATAGTTGATTGACAGGAAAAATGGTTCATCGGAAGCGGTAAAGAACTTCGAGGCTGATTCGGCATATTTTTTCATGCCCCGCTGGCCTTTGCCAAAATTGGCACCGCGGATTTCCCGAAAGTCAAAGGGAAAGGCCGATTCGGGATTGACATGCAGTTTGCCGATCAAGCCGGTGCGATAGCCGCACTTTTTTAGAATACTCGGAATATTGGGAAAGTTCTTATACATCCGGTATTTATGTGTTGCCAGTCCAATCTGCCCGTTTTGATGCGGATGCAGACCGGTCAAATAACAAGCTCGCGACGGACTGCACACCGAATACGGCACAAAGGCATTTTCAAATCGGACGCCGTTTTGAGCCAGCTTATCCAGTACCGGCGTCTTGACATACGGGTCGCCGTAACAGCCCAGTTCCGGACCGTTATCTTCTGATACAATCAACAGCACATTGGGTTTCTGTACCGGCTTTTCCTGTTGAGCATATAGACAGCCCATCGTAGAAAACGCTGTGATTGCAACTACCGCAGCTCTCATAAAGTCTTGTCTTTTCAGCATGTTTAATTCCTGCAAAATATCAAGCGATTTTACTCTATATTCCCTTTTTCCAGGTAATCCAGATAACCCCATTTGAATTTCTTATTACGCCGGTAATTTGTTCCGACTGCCGCGTCTTGTTCGTTGGTGAGCTTTTTAAGGACTTTGGGATTGGTTAACTGGTCATTCGTTTCTTTCTGCCATTTTCTGAGTGCTGACAGAAGCCGATTCTTTACGGCGGCGTATTCCGGATTGTCGGCTACATTATTAAACTCGTGAGAATCATTTTTCAGGTCGTACAATTCAACGGCCGGCCCTTCTTCCCAGGTCTTGTAGCCTTGCTGGACTAATTTATCCGCTTTGGACAGAGCCTCTTCGGTTGGCATTCCGGCTTTCCATTTTGTCCGGTAGCCACCAATAACCGGATTGGTTCGATCCTGCAAGAGATTGGCAATCAATTTATAGCGCTCGTCCCGCACGGTACGCTGCGGGAAAAACCAATGCGGTGAATCGGATGTTCGTTCCGCGAAAAGATATTTCCGCCAGGTCACTTTTTGACCTTCAAGCAACGGCACCAGTGATTTGCCCGCCAATCCTTTCGGAGCGTCAATCCCGGTCACTTCCAGAACGGTCGGCAGGATATCCACGGAGCTTATCAACTCCGCTTTTTTCTGCTCCGGCTTGCCCCTGTGCGGCCATCGGACAATAAACGGAACTTTTAAACCGGACTCATAACAGGTTACCTTGCCGCGAGTGACCTGTGCCCCGTGGTCACCCAAATAGATCACAAGGGTGTTGTCGGCCTTGCCGCTCTTTTGCAGTTCATTCATGAGCATTCCGATTCCGGAGTCAAGTCGGCTGATGCAATTATAATAATTGGCCACATGATCTCGCAATCGAGGTGTATCGACACCCATGAACGGCATACATTGCACATCTTTGCCCGTCAGTGGTGTTTCGGGCAGGCCAAACTGCTGTTTGATAAACGGAAGATGCGCATCGGGATAGTTGACCATCAGGAAAAAGGACTCCTCTGAAGCCGTAAAAAAGTCCGCGGCCTTGTCCGCATAGTCTGCCATGTTTCGCTTGCCAAAATTCGCACCTTTGATCGGATGATAATCAAGCGGAAATGCTGATTCGGGATTAACATGTATCTTGCCGAGCATGCCCGTACGATAGCCGCTCTTTTTGAGTAAAGATACGATATTGGGAAACTTTTTGAACATCGCATACTTATGGGTGGCAAGACCGATCTGACCATTTTGGTGCGGGTACAAACCGGTAAAAATGCTGCTGCGTGAAGGACTGCAGACCGCCTGGGTAATGTAGGCGTTCTTGAAAAGCGTTCCTTCAGCCGCGAGTTTATCCAGATGAGGCGTTCTGACATTTGGATCACCGTAGCAACTCAGTTCCGGCCCATTATCTTCGGAGGTAATGAGCAGGATATTCGGTCGGTTGGTCTGCGGCCTGTTTTTTGCCGAAACATTTCCAACTAAAGCCGAAACCGTCGTTACGCCTGCCAATTTTAAAAAATGTCGCCGCTTAAGTATCATCCAAACCGCATTGCTTTAAACTGTATTGCCTGTTTGATAATCTTCGAATAGTTCGAGGGAATCTCTCAATTATCACTTGTTGAAAAGCAGCCAGTCCAGAGAGAATTTTGCAACTTTGATGTTCTTGTGGCCGTTTGCTTCAAAAAACAAACTGATATCACCATCGGGGAGCTGCATCAGGCTGGAATAGGCAAAGGCTTCCTTGAAAACGAGTTTCTTATGCGGCCAGGTTTTTCCGCCGTCAAAACTGACATAGACCGTGCCGTGTGTGCGGCCCGGACCGACCGGCACCGAGCACAATAGAACAGCCCCGTCTTTGCCTTTGGGATGGTCAACCGCAATCAGTGAACCGTTACAACTGACGGTTTTCAAAGCCGGATCGTTTTCGAGCAAACTCCAGGTCGTGCCGCCGTCTTTGCTGAAGGCTCGTGTTCGCAAACGCTGCTTTGAGCCGTAACTGATAAAGGTGCGGCTGTTTAAGACCAGCGTGCCGTCCGGAAGTTCGGCTACCTTGGACTCGCTGGCCCAGGAGACCTTGCCTTCCCACGGTACCACATTGCTTCGCTGCCAGGTTTTTCCGTGGTCGTCGCTGTAAAAACAGAGCACCTTCTTGCCTTGGTAGAAATCGCCGCCTGCAACAATTAAACGCCCTTTTCGCGGGCCGTGTTTGAGCTGAATTCCCTCGCCGGAACCAACCACCATAACCGCACCATACGTTTTGACCATATCTGTAATCTCACGCGGCTTCGACCAACTCTTTCCCTCATCATCACTGGTAAGCACATACTGCTTGGAATGAAGGTCGCCCATTTCGCCGCGGACATCCTTCGGAACATTCGTATAGTCCCACATAAACAGATTATACAGCACATGAATCCGATTAGTATCTGCGTCGTACACCGCCGCGTTCGGGCAGACAGACTTGGCCCCATGCGTCACAACTAATATATCATCGCTCCAAGTCTTGCCGTTGTCGTCGCTGGTTTTAACCACCAAATCCTGCCCGGACCGGTCCGACCAACCGCTCTTATTTCGCCCTTGGACAACGCACACAATTTTGCCGCTATTGGTGACAATAATGTTCTGCTCACGGTACTGGGCATACGGCACATTTTTCTCGCCTTTGATCTTTTCCTGGCCAATCATAAACACATCGTAAACCTCCGGTTCTCCGGGCACCGGCTCTAATTCCGGTGCAATCCAACCCGGTGAGAACACCGCAAATCGTATCTTTTTGCATTTTTCCACTTCATACAGGCATCCAATGCGTCCATCCTTGAGCACTGTCAGGCTGGAATATGAAAAATACTCCGGTTCCAGTACTTTCGACGCCGGCCAGGTTTTGCCGTCATCAAAGCTGAGTCGCACGGTACCGGTATCGCGGCCCTTTTGATTGGCGGGACAACTGAATGCTAAAACGCCCTGCTTGCCTGAAGAAGGCCAACGGTAACGGATAATACTGCCCATGCACTGTGGCTCGGGAAGTTGCGGATCGTCCTGCAGATACGACCATGTCTGGCCGCCGTCTTTGCTGAGTGCGACCTTGCGAACTTTATTGCCGCGATAGCCGCGACTATTGAGCATGATCGTGCCGTCTTCCAACTCGACCATCTGCACTTCGTTGCCCCAGCCGCTTTGCCCGGGCTTATCCTGACTGTGCGGTGCAGGATAGCCATACTGCCATGTCTGGCCGCCGTCATCACTATAAGCCGCATAGACATGAAATTTACGCTGCCTGCCTCCTTCGTACCATGTTTCATTCATCGGCATAATGATCCGTCCGGCATAAGGACGCTGCGTCAGTACAATCCCGCAGCCCGGACCGGAAGCAACCGAGGTAATCGCATCGGGCCGTTTAACTCCGGCGGTCACATCCCGCGGCTGAGACCATGTTTTTCCGTCATCATCGCTGGTCATTACAAACGTCTTTTGCACACCAACGCCGTCATGCCCCGGCAATGCCAGCTTGATGGTTTTGCCAATTGATCGGGAATGATAGTTCTGCGGAAAATCCTGATACATCAGTACAATCCGTCCCGTGTCCGGAAGCACCACTGCCTGCGGATTATTCAGGCTGTGTTTACCGTTTTCAGCAACAATCTGCAGCGGAAGCCATGTCCGCCCGTTGTCTTCGCTACGTTTGAGAACAATCTTGTTCTGTGCATGATCCGACAGGGTTTGACGGCCTTCGGAAAACGCCAAAAGCGTACCCTTTTGCGTGGTTATCAATGAGGGAATGCGGTACTCCGGGCAGCCTTCGCTGCCGCTGATAAAGACATCGGTGGTGACTGGTTTTGAAACAACACGGCCGCAAAGCAATATGAACGCGCAGAGCAAGAAGCGGTTTACTGAAATCCGTGAAAACATGGCTATCTCCAATTCAAATTATTCATTTGGTAATGTAAAATGCTTGCGAATCAACTCGGCTGCCATTGAGGCGTCTTTTGCCTCCAACGCCTTAAACAGAGACCGGTGAGGAATATCTTCATAAGGCTCATCCAGTGCCGTTGTTGCCGAAGTTTTTGACTGCTCGTGGAAAAGGTGGATCATGATGCACCATTGCAGGAAAATCGGTCGATAGATCTTCTGCATTCTTTCGCCGCCTGCATAGTAGCAAGTCTTCATGTGGAAATCCGCATCCAGCCGGCGGTATTCCATGGCATCGCCGATTTTGATCGCTTCTTCCAATCCATCGACAATAGCTTCCAACTCAGACAATTGTTCCGGGGTGATTTTATCAGCCAGGCAGTAATAGATGCCCGTTTCGACACTCAGACGCATGTCGTACAATTCCTGGTGCTTTTCATGATTGTGATAGTCAACAATCCGGGCACCGCAGTTAGGAATTGTTTCGATCCAGCCTTCTTCCCGTAAGCGGATGAAGGTTTCACGAACGGGAACATTGCTGACATCCAGCTCTTTGGTGACTTGAGACTCACGAATCCGTTGGCCAAACGAGATATTTCCGAGAAAGATTTGCGTTAAAACATGATCGTAAATACGGTCCGGCAGGCTGATTTTCAGGTCTGTATTGGTACCGTTGATCCAGTTCAGGACATTGGTTTCCAGATTCGCCATTCCCTCTTTGTTCATACATTATCTCCAATAAAAAGATCACGCGCGATATTATTTATCCTACATTATATATAATGTATAATTTACGCAAGAAAAATCTTCTGAGAATCTTCCACAAAATCAAATTCATCCGAAAGTTTCTGGGAGTAAACGCCCCCCTGGTCAGCTTGTAAACCTGAAACAGTAGCGTAGAGATAAATACTCGCAGACATCATTTCAATATGTGCTTTGTAAAGCGGCTAACTGCCTACGAACGGCATGAATAGCTAATTTTCTGCTGGAAAACGGAAAATTGTCGGGATAATTGCTTGCAAACAGAGGCGATTATGAGTAAATTATGCACCTTAATTGAGCTGGAGAGGTGGCAGAGCGGCTTAATGCAACGGTTTGCTAAACCGTCGTGTCTCTAATAGGGGCACCGGGGGTTCGAATCCCCCCCTCTCCGATAAATATCCTTAAACGTATGTATGACAAGTACATGCGTTTTTTTTTATGCGTAGTGATATCACATCTCCCCATTTTCAATATACCCTACTTTTGACAATTTAATGCATTCTACGTGCAACTAAAATTTGTCTAATTTTGTCCATTTTCCGGGTGTTCGTAACAATTAAAACACGCCACAATGTACCCAGTAAGTTGTGATTTAAGATGGGTTACACAATGTAACTATAGAGGTTAAAAATAAAGTAATACCCTATTACATTGTGTAGCTCATAAATGGGAACCTGAAACGGAAAGGGATAATTATGGGCGTTAGGTTTTAACCTGAATAAGAAAGCATTTGATAGTAATGCAACATATAGCCGGTTTTACGGGAAGTCGGTTAGAATCAAGGATGAAACGGATTACGATGAAATGCGTTCTGCGGTCGAAAAGCTTCTGGCGAAAATGAAGGAAGAATTTCCCAAAGCAGAGGCTGTATTTCATGATGTATTTGGTAAATAGGCTGGAAGGCTCTTCTATGATTGATATATTATTTGACAGGATGGATAGTTGGCGGCACTTACCAAGCTATCAGCTTGAACGAAGAGCGGATATATTTTTCTCGTTATATTTACAGCCCGTATTGCAGGCCAAGCTGGATTTTGGAATCAGCCCGATTATTATTCCTGAGTTTCCAGTACGCATCGGCACTATTTACCCAAATATCAAGACTGACAAATCTTACAAAATCGATTATGTGTGTTTTTCTGCCGATACAAAGACAGCAATTCTTGTCGAGTTAAAAACAGAGGGCCAATCTCGACGTGAAAGTCAGGATAAATATCTTGTTGCTGCCCGTGAAGTCGGCTTTACCGCCCTACTGGATGGCATTTTGAAGATTTTCAAGGCGACCAATTCAAAGAGAAAATATTTCTATCTACTTGATATGCTTGCACAGGCTGGTTTTCTTAGTATTCCCGCTGAAATGTATGAGACCATCAATAAAGACTGCCTGCAGGGTATCAATTCTATTGCAGGTAGCGTCAAGGTGCTGGATTGCCCTCAAGATGCGAAAATTGTTTATATACAGCCCAATGGTGATGGACCAGACATTATCTCCTTTGAGGAGTTCAGGGGCTTCATAGAGGCGTCTGACGATCTGCTGTCGAAACGGTTTGCTCAGTCTCTCCATGAATGGGCAACAGTTAAAGCCGGGCATAAAAAATAACCGCCCTTAACAACTGAATGAATAAAACAGAATAGGTGTGTTGACAGATTATTATTCAATAAGTGAGTTGATAATGGAAAATAAAAGTGGATTTATGTCCCCCAGCGATAAAGCTCAAATTGGCTTGTCTTTAATCCAAGATGCAATTCTTGAGGTATTATCAAAAGAAAGATCGGGGCTTTCAAATGAACAAATCTCAGATTTTCTTGGTATTCGTTCCAGCCACTGTGCCATTTCATGGGCAGTATGCAAGCATTTGGTAGCTAACAATAGGATTAATTATGAAAAGCCTAAAGACATTTATTTTTTATAAATGTTTCGAATTGTTACTTCACATGTTTCCAGTTTCTACCAGAGTCAATCCTGTATATGGCAGATGATGTCACACCATACATTTTGCTGATTTCGGTTTGAGTGTATTTGCCGCTTCGAAGCAATTTCTTGATCTCCCGTACTTGTTTCTCAGTAAGTTTTGATGTGCCAACGCTTTCACCTCTGGCCCATTTTCGATTATTATTTGAATACATGGGGTGCTCTTGTCGGGTCACCCAAGACAAATTATCCAGACAGCTGTTGAACTTATCACCGTCCAAATGGCAAGCTATATGGTCTGGCGGCCGTGGCCCCACAAATGTTTCTAACACTAATTGATGAATTTTGATTCTATTTCGCTTTCCATTATTGGACAAAGTCACTGTCAGGTAACCACGAAATAATTGCGGTTTAAGCCATTGGCCAAAGTCGAAATACGGTTTGGTTTTATACCCCCTTTTCTCGCTCCACACACGGCCATCTTTAGAGACATAGTAATGTGGATAACCGGGGATTGGTTTTACTTCAACATCTAAAGGCAACATATCTAACTCCTACAGAAATGTTAACAATTCTTGAAGTCGCTCAGGTGAACGAGTTTCACACCCCCATATGACAACAACTCTCCACCCGAGCTTCTCCAATTCATTGAAATTTACCTTGTCGCGTTCCCTTTTACGCCTGAACATCTTTTGCCAGTCACGGCGGTTGGATGTCGGCAATCTACCCCTGACACAGTGGTGATGGTGCCAGAAACAGCCATGAACGAAGATGACTACCTCTAAGTCCGGCAGGACGATATCAGGGGTGCCAGGCAACGATTTAACGTGTTTCTCAAACCTGTAACCCCGCCGACGAAGAAACCTGTATACTCGCTGCTCAGGACGCGTATTTTCGCTTCTTGAGTACGGCATGATTTACCCCGTGAACTCACCCGATGCGTCGCTAATCAGACCGTAGGTCTCATCAAGACGAGGAACGACCTTGATTGGCCAATGCTCGTATTTAATTGCTAATTGCACCATAGGATGTCCATATTCAACTTTTATCCTTGTGACAGCATTAAACCGCAGATCATGTGAAGGCAATTCAATACCATCAAGAATCCACTGCTCACGCTCAGACTCACGCAGGAAGCGATGCACGCATGTCCATGCGGTCTTACAAAGATTTCATAGGCAAAAAACAATTTACTGTGATCGATTTTCTGTCCTTTTGTAGACATTTTAGTACCTTTCAAAAATAAGTTTTATTTGATCTCCTTTTTCTTTAAACCGAGGATAAGCCTTAGCAGCCTGCCGTACCGTTTATGCAAAACCCATCCATATCGAGACCAACTGTGATCCCTGCTAGTGGCAGTTGTGATTTTTCGAACTAAATCCAACTTGTTTAGGTCATCTAGCCAGTAGTAAATGGCGCTTCTGCTTAGCTTGCAAGCCTCAGCAGCTTCCTGATTGGTAATTTTCTCAGGGTACCTGAGAGCTAATAAACATAACAGCTTCGCGCGATTACTGGGGATGCAGTCAAATCCGACTTTCCGAATCAACCGGAGCTCAGAAAGCCCTACCGCCTTCTTCTCTCTCGCCATACTGATCCCACATGCCAGATCAGAAAGCTGCTTTAATAAGCGAGTGTGTACTTCGGGTGCTGGATCATAAACAACTTCGCGGTTGTAGCGATGTGCTTTTCAAGCTGAAGAACGCGAGTCAAAACGCAATCCAAATGCAATCGAATAGCTGGGTCGGATTACAAGCCCTCAAATATCAAGCATATATGGATATACTTTCATGACTTGCTAAACCGTCGTGTCTCTAAAATAGGGGCACCGGAGCTCGAATCCCCCCTCTCCGATAAATTCATTGAGAGACTAAGGTTGTTACGCCTTGGTCTTACTTTATGTGCAAGTTTTCAATCTCCCCCAACCGTTATGAGGATTAAAATTCTGACCGGTTGAGGATGGCGTCGATGAGGATGGAGCCGCTGGAAAATTCGATGGTGGAGCCGGCCGGAAGACCTCTTGCCAGCCGCGTTACCTTGACATCCAATGAATTCAGCAGTGAATGGATATAGAGAGACGTCCCGTCGCCTTCCAGATTGGGATTGGTCGCCATAACGACTTCTTTGACATCGCCCTCGCGAATTCGCTTGATGAGTGCGTCAATCGTCAGGTCATCCGGTTCAATCCCCTCCAGCGGCGCGATATGGCCGTTGAGAATGTGATAGGTCCATTTGCAAAGACCCGTTTTTTCGAGATTGACGACATCCTTGGGCTGTTCGACCACGCAAATAACGCTGTGGTCACGCCGGGTGTCTGAGCAGATTGAACAGACTTCCATTTCGGCCAGATTGTAACAAATCTTGCACTGGTGAATGTTCTTTTTGACATCGCTGATCGCGGTCGCCAGCGCCATTGCCTCCGGCACATCGGACTTTAAAATATAAAACGCCAAACGTTCGGCGGTTTTGGCACCGATGCCGGGCAGTTTGCCAAACTGTTCAATCAGACTATTCAGACTTTTTGTATAGGCCGGGTTCATTGTCGTTTAATCGTCTTCCTGCTCTATTGGTTCTTCTTCGGATTCTTCAATTTCAATCTCAATCTTCTGGATATCCGACGGCGTCGCGTTCAGTCCCGTCAGGACCATCTGCACGGCCGGGTCTTTAAGAATCTTGCTGCGTTCAACGCGAATATCTTCGGCTGTTTGTACTTTCTTCGCAGGAGCCTCTTTTTTGCCATCCGATTCAGGTTCGCCCTGTGAGAAACGCACAACCAACTCTGTGCCGGCTGCCTGCGACAAAGTTTTGGCAATCGCATCGGCCTTGGGCTGACACATGTTAACAGCTACAGTACCCGCCCCGCCGGTATCAAATTGAATCTCCAGTGTTTGGCCGTTGAGACTGGCAGGTTTGGCTTTTTGGAGAAACGGCACCAGCCCCGCCAACGTCCCGCTCATTGCTTCTACCAGTGACGGCCAAGACTTTTGAATGGACTTTATATCGGCCTGTACGGTCGGCTGGGCCGCTGCCACAGGCTGCGATGCGGGTGAAGCTATTGGAACCGCGGGATTAGCGGCTATAGACTTTTTTTTTATGCCGGCGGCTGTCGGCGGCGCCGAACCCACCTGTGCGCTTAGCTGGGCCAGTGACATGAAATGTTCGCTCAGTGTCAGTCTCAGCAGCAATGCCTCAAGCAAGGCCCGGCTGGTTTCGCTGTTTTTCAAGGTCCAGGCCAGTTTTTCCAGTGCTGTGATGTTGTATATCAACGCGGGCACGTCAAAGCCCTGTGCAACGCCTGAAATCTGCTTTTTCTCGTCTTCGGTCAGCACCAGTACCTTAGAGTCAGCCCCCGCACAGCGAAAGACCATCAAGTCCCGCAGATTTTCAATCAGCAAATCGCATATCTGCGAAGCACTTTGGCCGGCGTCGATCAGTTCTTCAATCGCGGTCAATGTCCCCGCCGCATCCGCGGAAGCCATCGCCGACAGCAGATTCAGTACCTTTTGCTTATCCGGCACGCCGACCAATTCATTGAGCTGGGCCGCCGACAGCGGTTGGGTACCGGCGCTGATAAGCTGATCCAGCAGGCTCAGCGCGTCCCGCATGGAACCATTAGCCAGGCGGGACAGGAGAATAATTAAATCGTTCTCATACTTGATCTTTTCGTCTTTGAGAATCTTTTCAAGCTGCTGGCCGATGATCTCGGCACTGATATTCTGAAAATCAAACCGCTGGCATCGCGACTGAATCGTCGCCAGCACCTTATTCGGCTCGGTCGTCGCAAAGATGAACTTAACATGCTCGGGTGGCTCTTCCAGAATCTTCAGCAGCGCATTAAATGCACCGGTACTGAGCATATGGACTTCGTCGATGATATAAATTTTAAAGCGTGCCCGTGCGGGCCGATAAATGGCATTCTCGCGAAGCTGGCGGATATTATCAACACCGGTATTGGATGCACCGTCGATCTCGATGACGTCGATATCATCGCCCTGGTTGACCGAGACACAACTGTCACATTTCAGGCACGGCGTCACCGTCGGACCATCCGCTTCGAGGCAGTTCATACTCTTGGCGAGAATGCGGGCCATTGTGGTCTTGCCGACGCCGCGTGTGCCGCACAGCAGGTATGCATGAGCGACCCGCCCCATCTCAATCGCGTTTTTCAGTGTCTGCGCAACCGCGTCCTGTCCGACCACGTCGTCGAAAGTTTGAGAACGATATCTGCGAGCGATTACGGTGTAAGCCATAGTAATAATTGTTTATTGATTAGTGATTAATGATTATTGTTTTTGTTGAGACGTTTTCCTGGATGCAATAAAGATTGCCGTCAATTCCTGCGCCTCTTCGAGCAGGTTTCCGCCCTGCTTGACTGATAGTATATCTTCTTCTATTAAAAATTCAATCCAGAAAGCAGTTTCATCTGTTTCTTCTACAACAATGCTGAGTTTTGAGGCAAAAGCGGCTTTTGAATGGGCCAGACAGGCCGCCCGATAATTAGCCGCAACCGAGGTCGAACTGCGAAACATTTGGTTACGAATGTGATTCGCCAGCGGTCCATTAGGCAACGACATTGCTAATTTCACACTCCGATGGGAAAAATCCTTTGTCCGCTTCTTTAATTGCTCTGCGTTCATGATACCTCCAATTATCAATCATCAACAATCAATTATCAATTCAAAAAGGCGGCCGGGTTGACCACGCACAACATCGGTAACGCTTATGGCTGCTTGGTTCCCCATCTGACCAGGTTCGCGCCCAACGCTTGCATGGGACCCGACCACGAATGAGTGTATTTCATGTGTCGTTGCCCTTGCAGACAAGATTGTGTAGTTTACCGGTTGGCAGGGACAATTCCAGCAAAAAATCCCGGAAAAATCATTTTATTGGCCGCTTTTGCGGATATAATGGGTATATCCGGCGATAAAAGCCGGGATTATCGACAGATTGAGCCTTTTTTGGGAGAAAAACCATGATTGTTCGAATCGAAGATAACTGCACCGCTTGCGGCCTGTGTATCGACACCTGCCCCGATGTCTTTGAAATGGGTGACGAAATCGCCGAGGTCAAGGTTGACAAAGTCCCCGCAGAAATGGAAGACTGCGTCCAACAGGCCGCCGACGAATGCCCCGTCGAAGCCATTGTCGTCGAATAACCTTACGGCTGGCCTTGCCGGGCCTCCAATGACGCGCTCCGGTGAAGCGGCCAGTAAATCTGTGTTAACTTGCCTTTCAATGCCCCTATTGAAAGCGAGCCAAAGTTGCGGCTGTCCAGAGAATGCCTGCGATTGTCTCCTAAAACGAAACAATGGTACGCAGGCACCGTTACAGGGCCAAAATTTATCTCCTGCACCTTGGGACCGGGCGTGCTATCTGAAATAAAAACTCGATATTTCGAATCTTTGTTGTGTTCCCAAAAAACTTCCCCTTTTACCTCTTGCTCATCTATTGGACATGCTGCCGGTCCAATCAGTTCTCTTTCCAACACTTTTCCGTTGATCAATAGCTGCCCATCCTTAATCTCAACCGTATCACCCCCCAAGGCCACTACCCGCTTTATAAAACTCATCTTCCGATCTTCAGGATTTTCAAATAAAACCACATCACCGTACTGAGGGCTATTGTATTTATAAGACACCTTGCTGGCAAATGTCCGATCCCCTGCCATGATTGTAGGCGCCATTGAATTCACAGGAACATAAAATGCCTCAAACAAATTCATTTTAATCATCGCAATAAACCCAAAGGTTCCCGCACCGCACATCCAAAACAAAACCAGATAGACTTCCAAATTATTGTAGTCTTTTAATTTATAATCATATCGGGTTCGCCTGGCTCTATAATAAGCATCAATCGCAGCCACAATCGTTGCCAACAATACAAAACCCCACATCGTCAGAAAAACGGCCATTGGAATTCCGTGTCTCACTTTATCGATCACCATCCCGAACATCCACAGCGAAGAGAACATGATGACGATCAGCATCAAGACTAATCCGTTGACAATACTGCCACAATAAATCTGCCCCATCCCCGGCATAAGCAGAGACAAGAATACTGCAACCCAGGGGCGACGACGATTGGGGTAATCTTTTTCTTGAATATCTTCCTGTCTTTCTATTTTCATTTGATACTCCTTTCTCATGTAAACAGCACCGAATAAACCTGCAAAAACATTCGAATCAGTCCCATTAAAACCCCACAGGCCAGTGAACATCCTTTCATCAGCACGCGCGTCTGGACGACTTCCAGCATCATCGCCGTCCATCTCCTTTTAAGAATATCAGGCTTACCGGCCTTTTGAGCAATTCGGCCCATGACGGCATCGGTAATGTCCACATCGCCCGTGCAGGTCTGATGGCTATTTCTCCACTTATCATACGGTTTGACATTCATGACTTTTCTCCGGTCTTACTCTTAAGAGCCTTGCGTAATTTCTTTTTCGCCCGGTGGATTCTTGATTTGACGGTTCCGATGCTGACGCATTCGATCTGGGCAATCTGGTCATATGGCAGATTTTCAAACTCGGCTAATACAAACGCCCGTTTCTGCCCTTTTGGCAAACGGTTCAAGGCCACGTCCATTTGCTGAAAAAATTCTCTTTCCTCCAGCAAATCCCTGGAATTGACGGCGGATTCAATCATCTTTGAATCCACTGAAATCGTTCTTTTTTTCCGCAAATAATTGATGCTTTTGTTACGAGTAATCGTAAACAGCCAGGTGGAAAACCTACACAGCATCGGGTCAAATGACGATAATTTCTGATATGCCGCCATAAATACCTCCTGCGCAACATCTTCCGCAGCATGGCGGTCGCCAATAAAATTGGAAATCATTTGCAGAACAGGGCGCTGATAGCGTTCAATAATCCAGCGGAAAGACTCGGTCTTGCCGTCCAGTACCTCCTGAATCATTTGCTCTTCTGTCGTCATCCAAGGCCTTTTTTCAATGTTTCCAATCTACCCTGTGATACACGAGATTAGATGGAAAGTTCCCCTGTTCCTGGAAAAAACAGGATATTATGAAAATTTTGTAGTTCCAGCCTCTGGACGTATCGGTTCGTAAAACCGCTACGGATAAATCAACTCAAACGCAATATTAATTGAAACGTCTCTCTTTATTCGTGCGATTCGGCTTCTTTGGACAGTTCGACACTGCGGTCCCGGGCACTTTTGATACCGGAGAAGATGGTTCCGCCAAAATCGCGGCTGAGGAACACATGGACGGCCGCTTCGGTCGTTCCTTTGGGGCTGGTGACTTTTCGACGCAGTTCAGCGGGGCTTTCGCCGCGGGCATAGGCCTGCTGGGCCAGTTCGCCGGCACCTTTCGCTGTTTGATAGACCAGTTCCTCGGCAATGTCGGCAGGAATATTCATCTCTCGTGCGGCGGAAACCATTTCTTCCATCAGCAGGAAAAAGTACGCCGGGCCGGAACCGCTGACGGCGGTAATCGCATCAATCATTTCCTCATTATCAACAATGACCGTCTTGCCCATTGCCTCGAACAGTTCTTTGGCATGTTCCAGGCTCGTCTGTGCAGCGTTGGCCGAATACAGCGCCGTCGCCCCCTGATCAACCATCGCCGGGGTGTTCGGCATGGCCCGGATAATCGGAACATCGCCCAATCGTTTTGTCAGGTATTCGGTCGTAATACCGGCGGCAATCGAAATCACCAAAGTATCGCCATTGATTTTACGATCAATACAATCGAGCATCTTCGGCACATTCTGCGGTTTGACACAGATAATGATCACTTGTGCGTGTTCGATCAGCTCCAGATTATCCTGTGTCGTCTGAATTCCGTATTCATCCGCAATATACGCCAACCGGTCCGGCCGAACATCTGACGCCATAATATTCTCCGACGTATAAAGTCCGGAGGCAATTATTCCGCGAATAATCGCCTCGGCCATGTTCCCAGCGCCAATCAATCCAATCGTTTCCATAATGTGCCTTTCTTTCGTATTTCTCTAAAAGCCCCCGAAAACTACTTAATCATCCTATTTGATTTCATTACGTTCTTCAAGAGCTTCATGATAAAATTCATGTTTACCCGGTCAGCAAATCAAACTGCTCCGGGCTTAAGCTGTGCCGAAGTTTTTGAAGCGCTTTCAGTTCAATCTGGCGGATACGTTCCTTACTCAATCCTAAATCTTCGCCTATTTCTTTGAGTGTTTTGGGCTTTTTCTTGATGACCTCGGTATCAATCGCATAGTGATTGAGAATAATATACTGTTCCCGCTCATCGAGATTGTTTTCAATGATTTTTCGCAAATTGCCCTGCGCCTGCTCGACAGTATAGACATCGGGCAACTGTTCCAGCCGCAAATCCACAGGCAGATTGGCAAAATCGACACCGCCGGCCCGGTCCGGGCGTTTCGCTTCGGCGGGAATCATCCGGGCAAAATCCTTGACAATCGCCCAGCCCGCATACGTACTGAAGCGGTACCCGCGAGCATAATCAAATTTTTCCACCGCCGCCATCAGTGCCAGACTACCCTCGCTGACCAGTTCGCTCATCATCAGCCCCGCCGTCAGGTGTTTTCCGGCAATGCTGATGACCAGCGGCATATTTGCCTCGATAATCACCTTTTTAACCTCATCGGCGGCAGTCAGCAGTTTTTCAATCCGGTTTAAACGCTCGGTTTTGGGCCGATCCCGCTGAATCCGCATCCGCTCAGCCACCGCACAATATTTGAGATAATTATAGCGTTGAAACAGGGCCGTTTCCTGTTGACGATTCAACAGAACATTATCCGCCTCCGGTTTTGGAGCCAATTCCGACAGCGGTGTAGAAAGGATCGTCTGATCGGCGCCGGATTTCAAAAACTCATCGCTGTCAATATACTCCACTCTGCGGCCGAAAAACTCTTTGGCTCGCTGCTGGTTAATAATCCGATAAACTGATGAGCGGCTGCGACCAAAGCGGGCCATCAACTCTTTCGTCGAGATCCCCTGCTGGCTGAGTCGGTATAAATGTACCGCACTGATAGCCGAAATCTTGCCGCGTGAGATGGGCAGTTTTTCCTTGGCAGAATTGGCTTCATAATCACACAGAATTGACCGAACTGTCTCTCGCGCGCGGCCGGTGCGTTTGACAATTTCCAGAACTAATTGATTGCGTGTACGATATGACTTTTCGGCCGTTAATACCTCTGCCATTTCAATGATCTGCCGCTTTTGCTGATTGCCCAGCAGTGTAAACTTCGATGCTCGATTAATTAAGTCCGAATTCTCAGCGACAAACTGATCAACAGCCGAGACGGTAAAGCCTTTACGTTTTTTGCCGTCTTCAAAAACATATATTTTACCGGCCAAGCCATGCTGCTGCCAGCGTCGAATGGTTTTGGTGGAAACCGAAAACCGCTCAGCCAATTGCTTGACAGTCAACAAGTCTTCAGGCTGGTCATTCGCGTCGATATCCAGTTCCCCGCTGATTCGGGAGACCCAAACTCGCAAATCCGCTAAAAGCTCTTTGCCGGAGATAAGAACCTGCTCCGAGGAAACACGCGGTCTGTGCCCTGTAATCCGGAAAACAACAAAATCAAACGGGTATTCCTGTTCCGAATCAATGACCATCATCAGTTGTTCAGCCGCGGCAAGCTGTTTTTTCTTTTGCGCAACAGGCGCAAAACGCAACTGATCAAAAAAATCTCGCAAAACCGGATGATTGAGTTGTATTATCATAAAAAGTGATTATCACCTCAAAATCCCCAAAATTCAAGCATTTTCACAGACATCCGTATATTCCCCTAAAACAGAACAGGGTAAACATCTATTATTTTTAAAGATTTTCTTAATTTTTTTCAAATAATTGATTGACACCCTACGCTGTTTTTTGATATAAGAATGTTGCTCCTTCTGCCGCCTGTGGTAATAGCCCTGGGAAGCCCACAAACTTCCCTTCCTCCTTCTGGCCACAGGCGGATTTTTTTTGCGCACTGATTACTCCGGCCAAACTGATAGATTTTCCGCTAAAACAATGCGCATAAAAAAAGCGGCATGCCTTGAGGCACACCGCTTTGGCTTGCTGTTTCTATCAGCCCTTAGTTCAAGAGCGTCTTGGCCAGATCCACTGCAGAAGCAGCGTCCGCCGAATAGCCGTCGGCACCAATCTTATCCGCATAGGCCTGAGTCACAGGGGCACCGCCGACCATCGTCTTTACAGACAGGCCGGCATCCTTAATTGCCTGGATGGTTTTTTCCATTGCGGGCATTGTCGTGGTCAACAAAGCACTTAGCCCCACAATCTGGACGCCGCTTTCCTTGGCTTTTTCCACAAATACTTCCGGAGCCACGTCCACCCCGATATCCAAAACTTCAAAGCCGGCGCCCTTCAGCATCATTACGACCAGGTTTTTGCCAATATCATGCAAATCACCCTGCACGGTTCCGATCATTGCCTTGCCCAGCGGTTCAACGCCGGCCTCAACGAGTTTCGGTTCCAGAATTTCCATTGCCATCTTCATAGCGCGTGCGGCAATGAGTACTTCGGGAATATAAACCTCATTGGCTTTAAAACGAACACCGATCACATTCATTCCCGCAATCAGGCCGTCGGAAAGAATCGTGCCCGGTGCCATCCCTTCGTCCAGCGCCTGCTTGGTAATATCGACCGATGTTTTCTGATCCCCCTTGATGATTGCATCACCCAGTGCTTTTAGATCTGCCATGATTTCACCTCATTATTTTGTGTTCAATGTCCAACATTCAAAAGTTAATATGCTATTTCCGATGTCCTTTTTAGTCGGATTTTCAAATAAAATCAAGGCCTTTCGCCGCATTCAGCAAGAAACCGCCAGAAAATGCAACAAAACAACCATTTTTTACTATTTTTCTGCCGGTTTTGAGCTTTTCAAACAGTTTTCTTGCAGTCCGTCTTGAAACAGGATACACTTGAAATCGACCCGAAAAATAATGATTTTAAGCAGCAAAAAAGTATGAACAAGGCCTGCTGAAATTGTGTAAAATAGTCCAATGGACAATTTTGATAGACCAGCGAATGCCGATGCAGTATAGTTTTTACGCGTTCACTGTTTTAAATTGCAGATTATCACGAAAAGATAAGAGTTTAAAATCGTTTACCGGAGTGGTTCATGAACTACATTGTATTAGTTAAACAGGTGCCGGATGTTTCGCAGATTACCGACAATGCGTTTGATCCGAAAACCGGCAATCTGATTCGCACACGCCTGGCAAGTGTTATCAATGAACTGGATGCTCAAGGGCTGGCATTTGCACGTCAGATGAAAATTCTTAGCGGCGATACGGAGGGCAAAGTCGTCGCACTGACCATGGGGCCGCCGATGGCTGCGGAAGTGCTTCGTTACAGCCTGAGCCGTTTTGCCGATACGGCTGTCCTGCTGACCGACCGGGCGCTGGGCGGCGCCGATACCTGGGCAACCGCCAACCCGCTGGCCCATGCGGTGCGAAAGATTCAGGACGAATTGTTTGGCGGCAGCGATGATTACTATATCGTCTCCGGCATGCAATCGGTGGACGGCGACACCGCACAGGTGCCGGCTCAGATGGCTGAAGAACTGGACATCCCATGCGTGCCCTACGCAACGGATGTTGAGTTCAAAGATGGACAGTTACAGTTTACCCGCATCATCACCGGGGGCTGTCAGATCGTCGAACCTTTACACAAACCGGCAATTATTACGGTCGCCAAATATGAACACACGTTATACGCCTCATTCGTGCAGACTCGTCAGGCCAACCAAATGGAACTGATCCAGTGGAACGCCGATGATGTTCAGGCTACCGCGGTCGGTGTTAAAGGCTCAAAGACCCGCGTTATCCGAGTCTTTCCGCCGGAAAAAACCTCTCGCAAGTGCCAACACGTTGAATCCGTTGAGGAATTGGCTAAGATCATCCTCGAATCGCAGGGAAAAGATGAACAGGCCGAGGCGTCAGAAGACGGCCAAGCCATGGGTTATGTCTTGCCGCAAAACAGACAGGACGCCTTTGATCGGCACTACGAAGGAACGATTAAAGAGGTGGAAGATTTCAAGGTTCTTGCCGCCAAACTCAAAGAACTCAATATTGCCGACCCGTCAGGAGTGGATGATGCCGCTAAGGAAAAAATCCTGGCCGACGATGCAGTTACTTTCCACAAAAAAGCCCTGGAAGATATGCTGGAAGGCCTGAAACAGTCAACACCGGAATATTCAGGCGAAGTCTGGGTCATGGCCGAGCATGCTGAAGATGAAGTTAATTCGGCTACTTTTGAACTGCTCGGCAAGGCTCGCGAATTAGCCGATTCGCTCAGCGTTCACGTCGGCGTGGTACTGGCCGGCTACAATGTCGGCCCCATGACAGACGGGCTGATCGCCGGTGGAGCCGACAAGGTTTATTTGATTGATGACCCGATTCTGAAAGATTTTGACCCGCACACCTACCGCAAGGTGGTTTCGGATGTGTTTGAAAAATATCAGCCGCAAATTATCCTCTACGGCGCTACGCCGCAGGGTCGTGTACTGGCGCCGATGGTATCCTATCGCGTCGGCTGCGGACTGACCGCTGATTGTACCGGGTTGGATATTCGCGACAGCAGCCGAAAAGGACAAATTGCCGTGCTGATGCAGACACGCCCCGCTTTGGGCGGTAATGTTATGGCAACGATTTGCACCAAGGATTCCTCCTGCCAGATGGCAACCGCACGCCCGGGTGTCATGAAGCGAATGGAACCGGACTCGAAGCGAACCGGACAGGTTATCGAGTGTTCCGTGGAATTATCCGCCGATGAATTGAGTCTGAAAATCCACCGAACGGAAAAAGCGCATGGCCAAGTCAATTTTGACGCCGATGCAATTGTCAGCGGCGGCCGGGGCCTGCAGAGCCGTGAAGGCTTTCATCAGATGGTTTCGGAACTTTGCGGTGTCCTCAGTGATAAACTGGACATCAGTGTTGAACAGGGAGCGTCACGTACCGCAGTCGAACAGGGCTATACCGAGCGTGTCTATCAGGTGGGACAAACCGGAACCGCAGTCGGGCCGGATCTGTATATTGCCCTTGGTATCTCCGGCGCTATTCAGCATATGATTGGTGTCGCAAACAGTAAAACGATTGTCGCAATCAACCTCGACCACCACGCACCAATCTTCAAACAGTGCGACTACTATCTCATCGGCAATGCCGAGCAGGTGGTTCCCGAACTGGCCAAGGCAATCCGAAACGCGAAATAGAAGAATGCAAACTGTCACCCTATCAGGCGAAGAAATATGACAAACGAATATAACAAGGTATCGGTTTTAATCGTTGGCGCCGGCCCGGCGGGACTTTCGGCAGCCATTACATTGAAGACGAAATCTCCCGAACTGGATATCGTGGTGATCGACAAAGCCACCGACCCCGGCAACCACAACCTTTCCGGTGCGGTGCTGGAACCGGCAGCATTAGCGAGGCTGATGGACCCGGTCGATCCGGACTGGAAGGAATCCGACGACGCTAAAAACGTCCTGGTTTCAACCATTGATAAGGACGATGTCCTGTTTTTGCTGGGCAAGAAGTTCTCGTTTAATATTCACTTTGCCATCAGCATGGCGAAAAAACTTGGCCTCGGATTTGGCCAGATGGCTCACGGCGGCGACTACATTTGCTCTATCAGCAAGCTGACCGCATGGCTGGCAAAAACCGCCGCCTCACTGGGTGTGGAAGTGCTGCGCGGATTTGCCGCTGAAGAAATCCTCTGGGATAAAAACGAGCACATCGCAACAGGCGTTAAGCTCATTGATCAGGGACTGGATAAGGAAGGCAACAAAGAGGAGAATTATCTGGCCGGTGAGACCATCGAAGCCAAAACCATTCTCCTGGCCGAAGGTTGTGACGGCCTGCTGGCCGAAAAGTTTATTAAACAGGCCGGACTGCAGCGTCAAGGCGAGCAGCTTTATTCGATCGGCGTCAAGGAATTGTTCCGGGTCTCGGACGAACAATACAAGAAATTCACCGAAAGCCGGGTCGTCCATGCCATGGGCTACCCTATCTGGACGCCGGTGCTGGGGCCGGGCATGTTCGGCGGCGGTATCATGTATCCGATGGGCGATAACCACATCGCCGTCGGGATGATTGTCGGGCTGGACTTCAAGTACCATGACTTTAACCCGCAAGATGCCCTGACACGGTTCAAGGAACATAAATTTGTCAAACAGTACATCGACGGCGGCGCCGTCACCGAAGCCGGTGCCAAGATGATTCCCGAAGGCGGCTTTTACGCGATTCCCCGTTGCCCGGAAACCCAGACCGTCGGACGCAGCAATGTGATGATCCTCGGCGACAGTGCCGGCTTGGTCAACATGTGCAAAATCAAAGGCCTGCACAATGCCATCGATTCCGGCATCGCTGCTGCCAATGCCATAAACGGCAATCTGGACGCCCCCAAGGGTTTGGCCCGTCTCTATACGAAGCATCTTGAAGAAGACGGCGTCATGAAAGACATGGAATCGGCCAAGAATTTCCGTCAGACGGTTGCACGATTTGGCAACCTGATCGGAATGCCGCTGTCCGTTCTGGGCGGGTTGCTGCCGAAATTCAAGATTGAGCCGGACTACGAAGTCATGACCAAGGCTTCTTATAAGCTCAAGCTGGACACAAAATTTGACAAAGACGCATTCACAGCCGCGGCTGCTACGGAACACCGTGAAGAGGAGCCGTGCCACCTGCTGATTGGCGATGAAACCATTTGCACACAGCAGTGCCTGGGCAAATTCGACGCACCGTGTATCACCTTCTGTCCGGCCGGCGTTTACGAGGATATTCAAGGAACGCCGAAACCGGCCAACCCGTCGAACTGTCTGCATTGCAAAACCTGCCAGCGGAAGTGTCCGTATGACAATATTCGCTGGACCGTCCCGGAACCGAACGGCGGGCCGCGTTATAAGACAATGTAAAAATGCCGCAAACACCGCGAGATATTGTAACCAAAACCCTGCGTTTTGACGAGCCGGAACGAATTGCCCGGCATCTATGGGTCTTGCCGTGGGCCGAAGCGAATTATCCACAGCAACTCGACAATATCCGCCGCAGGTATCCGGATGACATTGTCGGTGCGGCAGGCGAAATTTATCAAAAATCCTCACGAATCAAAGGACACCCCTATGCGATCGGCCAATACACCGACGAATGGGGGTGTGTTTTTGAAAATGTCCAGGAAGGCGTGGTCGGCGAGGTCAAACAGCCGATGATTGACGGCATCTCCGACTTGTCCGCCCTCAAACCGCCCTACGAGACTTTACCTGAAAATCCAAGTCAGGCCAGAGACATTATTAATCGTTTTTGTGACCAAACTGATCGATTTGTCATGGCCAATTGCTGTCCGCGTCCGTGGGAACGCATGCAGTTTTTACACGGTACGGTCAATTCCATGATGAATATCATGACACCTGAAACCGGGGCTCAAAAGTTGCTCGACAGAATTCACGAATTCTATATGAAAGAATTGGAATTCTGGGCCTCTACGAATGTCGATGGCCTGATGTTTATGGATGACTGGGGTTCTCAGTTGAATCTGCTGATTCCGCCGGCTATCTGGGTGGACATCTTCAAGCCGATCTACAGGGACTATTGCGACATCGCCCATGCCAATGGGAAATTCGCCTTTATGCACAGCGACGGCAACATCCTCGAAATCTATCCGCATTTAATCGACGTTGGCGTCGATGCGGTCAACTCACAGCTTTTCTGTATGGACATGGACATGCTCGCAGCTATCGCCAAGGGAAAAATAACCTTCTGGGGAGAAATTGACCGCCAGCATATACTGCCGACAGACGATGTGGATACGGTTCGTCAAGCCGTTCAAAAAGTCGCCAATAAACTGTACGACCCCGCCGGCGGCATCATCGCTCAATTGGAATTCGGCCCCGGCGCCAAACCCGAAAACATCGAAGCGGTGTTTGACGAATGGGAAAAAGTTCAGCCTCCCAGCCCCATCTCTTGAATGGGTTTGATGATAAAACGAGTCATTGTCGCCACCATGGCATAACAGAATACGGCCGTTATAGAAAATACACCGACAGTAATGAGCACCTTGGTCAACGGACGGTACTTCGGGTTGGTCCAGACCATCGGCAATGCCATCGGCCCCAGCGTGGCAATCGCCGCAATCAGCAGAAATGTCGAATGATACCATTTTTGGGGAGCCGTGTCAGGCTTGGCGGTTCCCTGAACCATTTGCGCGGTTGCCGCTTGCTCTGTCAGAAACTCATGGCAATAGCGGCACTTGACCGCCGCGGCCAGAATCGTCTCCGCACAGAACGGACACACCTTCGTTGAATTCGACACGGCCGCATCTTCCGGCACATCCGCAATCGGTTCATCAAATGTCATTCGCATTGCTCTTTCTCCAATACAAGCTGTCATTCTTGTATCGTCATATTGAACGGACGAATTAAGAGCAATTCATCTCTGCCGGTTGATTGAACCGATTTCCCGACAGTCTTATAAAAACGGTGTTATTTGCTTATTTTTGCCTTACCGAATCGCTTAAGAGGCGTTCGCTATAGCCGAAAGGTGCTGTCCCGCTCTCGGCAAAATAGTAGAGGGCCGTCTGGAAAATCACCGACAGGACCGACTGAATCAGGCTGAGGGTAATGGCGTATAGCACCGCAATGCCGATGCAAATTGCTAAAACCACCCCGCTTTGTGACAGAAAGCCGAGCACGACCACCAGCACAGCCGGCAGGAATAGTAAAAAGAAAATCATCCCGAAACTAAAATTGGCTCCGACTTGTGCTCCCCAGGTTTTCTTGAGCAGGCCGGTGGATTTTTTCAGTGCTTCAAACGGACCGGTATTTTCAATAACGAGGATCGGCAATACAAGAAAACTGATCAGCGTCCAAGCTGAACCCAGCAGAGATGCCACGAAAGCACCGATCTTTTCATTTTTATCCTCGATGATGCGAAGAATCAATCCCACGGTGGCTGAGACTACCGCCCATCCAAAGATGACATGGATGCGTGAAACGGCAATCCGGAAACCATCACCAATGGTCGGGTCTTCACCGTGCATCCGCATAGCCGCGCAGCCGGCAACCGCGGAATTGAAAAAGATAATGACAAAGTAATTGCAGAAATAGAACGTAAAGAGCTTGCCGTAATAGATCACCTGCTGCTGCGTGGTAACGGTCTGACCCTCTTCGGCTGCCACGTCCGGGGGCAGATAACTTTCGCTTGCAATCGCGGGAATCGTAAACGATGCAATTACAATGATACAGCAGATCCCGGAAATCAAGGGGAAAATGAGCAACTCTTTATCCTGCTTGAGAACATCCCAGGACCGCCCCATCAACTCCCATGTGTGTGAAATATTTCCAAAAAACATGTCCAACCCCTTCCCCGCCGTATGGCGATAAGTTAACATTCATCTTTCGGTTTTGACGACATTATACGATTGCAATTTTGATGATTCAACAATAAAAACAGAGCTATTTCAGAATCAGGAAATCTGAATTGCCAAGATTTATCTGCTATCCAAAATGATACTCTTTCATTTTTTTTGCCAATCCGCCCATCGCGGTTTCTTTATACTTGGCCTGTAAGTCCTGTCCCGTTTCCTGCATGACATCGACGACCGCATCGAAACAGACACTGTGTTTTCCATCCGTCGAAAGTGCATACGAAGCGCATTCCAGCGATCGCATGGCCGCAAAGGCATTGCGTTCGATGCAGGGAATCTGTACCATCCCGGCAATTGGGTCACAGGTCAATCCCAACAAATGTTCCAACGCCATCTCCGCGGCGTATTCGATTTGCTCCAGTGAACCGCCCAATAGCTGAGCCGCCGCCGCGGCAGCCATTGCACAGGCAGTCCCCACTTCGCCCTGGCAGCCAATCTCGGCGCCGCTGACGGACGCCCTTTCGGCCACTGACGCACCAAACAAGCCCGCCGTCGCCAACGCTCGAATGATTCGTTCCTCCTCAATTCGCTCATTTTTGTAGAAGTAATACAATACCGCCGGCAGCACACCACAGGCCCCGCAGGTCGGGGCGGTGACAATCTGACCGCCCGATGCGTTTTCTTCCGACACCGCCAGCGCATAAGCCGACAGCAGATTCAAGTCCCGCAAAATCCCCACCCGGTCATTGGCATGGCCGAGCATCTCCGAAGCCCGGCGTTTGAGCTTTAAACAGCCCGGCAGCACCGTCTGGCCAGCGGATAGTCCGCGAGTGACAGTCTCGGTCATTGTCTGCCAAACCTGCGTTAGAAAGTCCGGCATATCGTCGGATTCATTTTCCAGTGCAAACTCCCAAAAACCATAGCCTCTTTCCCGGCATATTTTTAGTATATCCGCAACTGCATCCACTGAATACGCAATCGTTTTTCCAGTAGAAATCGTTTCACCGTTTTCATCCGCCAACTCACCGCCGCCGATACTGTAATACAACCGCTCATCCGTAACATCACCGGCCTGCGTCAATGCCTGAAACCGCACCGCACAGGAATGCACCGGCAAGAACTCCTCCGGCTGCCAGATAATCTCCAGCGTCTGATCACTAAACTCTGACTGAATCGCCGCATCCGTTAAATGGCCCTTGCCCGTCGCCGCCAGGCTGCCGTACAGGATTACCTGAATGCGGTCAAATGGACTTGTCAGACTGTCCAGAAAATGCCGTGCTGCGCGTTTGGGCCCCATACTATGCGAACTGGATGGCCCGATGCCGGTTTTATATATTGTCTTTATGGATTTCATGTGCTTTCAATTTCTTTTCTAAATTCATCCCCGATGCAGATTATTTATCCGTCAGCCAATTGGGGCCGATGGCCACATCCACCTTTAGCGGCACATCCAGCGGCATCGCATTGTTCATTTCCTGCGTAATCCACGCCGCGTGTGTTTCCGCTTCCACAACGGGAAGTTCAAAAACAAGCTCGTCATGAATCTGTAAAATCATCTTCACCGGCAGTTCTTCGGCCTCAATGCGTTTTTGAATATTAATCATCGCTACCTTTATCAAATCCGCCGCCGAACCTTGAATCACCGTATTGATCGTCAGTCGCTCGGCCTGTGAACGAATATTGAAATTCTTGCTGTTCAGGCCCGTAATCGGCCGGCGTCGATGCAGAATCGTCTCGGCATAACCCATGTTCTGCGCCTTGTGAATAGCATTATCCATAAACGCTCGAATCGACGGATAGCGGTCGAAATAATCGGCAATAAACTGCTTGGCTTCGGCCTGTGTGATGCCGATAGATTTGGCCAGTCCGAATGGCCCCTGCCCATAGATAATTCCAAAATTGACACCCTTGGCCTTGCCGCGCATCTCGCTGGTCACATCCTCCGGCTCCACGCCATAGACCTGGGCCGCCACGAACCGGTGAATATCTTGGTCTTCGGTAAAGGCTTTCAGAAGCGCTTCGTCTTTGGAAAAATGGGCCAGCAGGCGCAGTTCGATCTGTGAATAGTCGGCACTGATAATGCAGCCGTCTTTACCGGCGGGAATAAACGCCGAGCGAATCTGGCGACCCATTTCTGTCCGCACAGGGATATTCTGCAGGTTCGGGTCCGATGAGGACAACCGCCCCGTCGCGGTGACCGTCTGGTTAAACGAGGCGTGGACGCGGTCGGTCCGCGGATTAATCAATTGCCCGAGCTTGTCGGTATAGGTGTTCTTGAGCTTGACCAACTGGCGGTATTCGAGAATCAGCGGCACGATATCATGCTGATCCTTTAATTGGTCCAGCACCTTCGCGTCGGTGCTGCGCTGGGTCTTGCCCTTTTTGACGCTTTCCAGCCCCAACCGATCAAATAAAATCTCACCCAGCTGTTTGGGTGAGTCGATGTTGAAGGGCTGCCCCGACAAGGCGTAAATCTCATCGGTCAGCTTGTCAACCGTTTCGGTCATATTGTTGGACATCTTCCGCAACAGCGGCGTATCCAGCGAAACGCCATTGGCCTCCATGCGAGCCAGCACCTCCACCAGCGGCATCTCGACGGTCTCGAACAGTTGCCGGACCTCACCGAGGGCATCGAGGCGTTTTGACAGGTATTCGTACAGCCGGTATGTGACGTCCGCATCTTCAGCAGCATACTCGCACGCCGCACCCGTTTCGACCATGTCAAAGGTGAGTTGGTTTTTCCCTTTGCCCAAAAGTGACGAAATCGGTATCGGCTCGATACCGAGATAATCCTGTGCCATCGCGTCCATTCCGTGACTGGATCGATCAGCCTGCAGACAGTACGACGCGACCATTGTGTCAAACACCTTACCCACTCCGCAGGCGACCGGCATTCCGGCGTTTTCCAGAACGAGGTAATCGTATTTTAGATTCTGGGCGATCTTGAATTTCTGCGGATCAGCCAGCACCGGCCCAATGAGTTGTTTCACATCAGCTAATTCCAGCCGCTGACTGCCCATCGGCGCCTTGACCGGCAGATAATATGCTTTGCCGGACTCCCAGCAAAAACTTAATCCCACCAAATCCGCCCGCATCGCGTTGACACTGGTGGTTTCGGTATCAAACGCGAAACAATCCTGCCTAGCCAACTCCGCGGCAAAGGTCTTGAGCTTTTCAGCCGTGTCAATCAACTCATATTCGCCCTTGGCGCCAACGCTCGGAGCCGATTCTGCCGCCGGCATACCAAACAATCCACCCGGAATCGCCGAAGGCTCTTCTTTGGCCTTTTCCGGCTCAACGCCCAGCGATTTCAGCAGTCGCGTAAAGCCCAACTCCGTATAAATCGCCGCCAACTTGTCCACATCCGGCTCATGCGTCGCAAACGCCTGCTCGTCAAAGGGTATTGGAGCGGCGGTATTGATAATCACCAGTTCCTTGCTCAGATACGCCTGCTCTTTATACTCTCTCAAGTTGTTGCCGCGTTTGCCCTTAATCTCATCGGCATGGGCGTACAATTCGTCCATCGAGCCGTATTTCTTGATCCAGTCCATCGCCGTTTTCGGCCCGACATCCGGCACGCCGGGAATATTATCCGCGGTATCGCCCTGCAATGCCAGCACATCAATAAACTGCTCCGGCGTAATGCCCTTATCGGCCAGCAAACTCTCCGGCGTCGTCGTAATATCCTTCTTGATGTCATAGGTTGAAACGCGGGCATTCAGCAGTTGCAACATATCTTTGTCTTTTGAGCAGATATAGCTGTCGATGCCCTTTTCGGTCGCCTCACGACAGAGCGTGCCGATAATGTCATCGGCTTCCCAGCCGTCCATCCGCAAAATCGGAATCCCCATCGCCTCCAAAACTCGCTCGATCTGGGCGATCTGTCCCGGCATGTCCTCCGGCATCGGCGGCCGGTTCGCCTTGTACTCGGCATACATCTCGACCCGAAAACTCGGCGCCTTCGAATCCATCGCCACCACCAGCATCTCCGGTTTTTGCCGCTCAATCAGCCCCAGCAGCGCATTCGTAAACACAAACGTCGCCTTCGTCGGGTCACCGGCCGGCGACGTCAAAGGCCGCATCGGTGCATAATAAGCCGAATAAATATGAGCATGCCCGTCAATAATATATAAGTTCTTACTCATGATTTCCTTGCAATTCATTTGAAGTAACATCCAGCGGTTCAACCTCTAATTCTAATTTGAAACCACCCGATACTTGTGCGACAAAATTATACATAGCAACACATATTATTGCAGCTATGAATCCCACGATTGAATAAACTACCAGCATTAACAACATACCAAGACCATCAAAATGATTACTTAGTAGCTCAAAAAACCCAAAAATGACCGGCCCAAACATTAAAGTAAAAATACCGTAGAATGCAGCTAACACCTTTGCTACCCGAAGTACACTTATTCGTCTGAGTTCAACCTTCATATGTGGCTCCTATTTCTTTTATATGTAATAAAATTTTGTATAGTTCTCATTAACTTTTAGAAAGTCATCCCGCAATCTGTTCAACAACATTTAAACAGTCAAAACTTTATTTGGGCTGTCGCTTAGAGTATTTTCCCATAGAGCGGAAACTGGTCATATGAGCGTTTTCCGGAAGCTTGCGAATGTCTTGCCAATATTCTTCGCGCGCATCTTCATCAATTTCAATCACACCGGGATAAAGCGTATCATCCCCTTTTTGTTTACATCCCGAAATCCAATACTCTTCGTTTGTTTCAACATCAAAGTAATTGGCTTTATATCCTCTTCCTGAAAGTGACTGTAATTGTCGGCCTTGATAATAGACCGTCTTTCCAGACTTGGAAAACTGAACTCTGCCAATACGCGCCGGTCCCGTAAGCGAATCCCCCTTGTATTCAATATACATTATTTTGCCCGCTTCTTTTTTCATTTATCAACTCCTTTTCAGCTCTTTTTATCATCAAGCCACGATTTATCAATTACAATCGATATAAAAGAATTCGGTTGTAAAACCACAATTTCAGATTCACGTTTGGGAACATACCAGTCAAATGCAAGGGGAGCACCATCCTCGAATTGAATAGTAAGTGTTCCTTCAAGTAACCACTGATCATGGTTAACATGATATGCTTTTGCATTCATAAGAGCATTTTTAAGCTGAATAGTTCTTGACGTCTCATCAGCAAAAATGCTTTTTTTTGAGAAGTTTAAATCCTGATAAATCGCGGTATAATTTGATATTCTTTTATCCTTAAAACCTTGTAAATCATCTATGTAGACATATGTATCAAGCATTTCCTTTTTAGCCGTAAAAAGCACTAAAATGCCAATGCTAACATAAAAATATGCAAGCCCATATATAACCATTTTTTGTTTAATTGCTGATGTGTTAATACCCTTCCTAAAAATAAAGAGTCCTAAACAATAAAATATTGTATAGGCAAGAATTACAAGAAAAAATAGTCGCGCCCCCGATAAACGATCTCCAAAGTACCAGTTATTTACACATATGTTTTCAATGAATAACCAAAAGAGACCTGACACAAAAGCTCCAGCTAAAGAAAAAAAGATATTCTTATGCAAACATGGATTATCAATAAATGGATTTTTTCTTTTATTATTCAACATCTCATTGTCTACATTTCATAAATACTGCCTGTTAGCCCGTTAATCCTGTCAAAAGATTATTCCGCAATCTGTCCGACACCATCGAGAATCAGGTTTGGTCGATAGGGGAACTGTTCGACGTCTTCTCTTGTTGTAATGCCGGACAGTACCAGGACGGTTTGGATTTCCGATTCGATGCCCGCGATGATGTCCGTATCCATGCGGTCTCCGATGATGACCGCATCGGAGCGGTGGCAATCCAGCTTTTTCAGCGCCGCCCGCATAATCAGTGGATTAGGCTTACCGATGAAGTACGCCTGTTTACCTGTTGACAGTTCAATCGGGGAAATCAGCGCTTTGCAGGCGGGCACAACGCCGCCGTCACCGGGCCCGCAGATATCCGGATTGGTACCGATCAGTTTGGCGCCGGCCAGCACCGCGCGAATCCCCTTGGTAATCTTCTCATGCGTATAATCCGCTGTTTCACCCAAAATCACATAGTCCGGCTTATCATCGGTCAGCACGCACCCCACATCCGACAGTGCCTCATCGAGACCAAACTCGCCAATCGTATAAACCCTCGCCCCAGGCTTCTGCGAATCCAGAAAAGTCGCCGTCGCCAACGCACTTGTGATAAAATGCTCACGTCCAATCTCAATGCCCATCACTGCCAGTTTTTCACTGAGCTGCCGGGGCGACCGCTCGGAGCTGTTGGTCAAAAACAAATATTCCTTATTTTCGCGTTTAAGCCAGTCCACAAACGCCGCAGCCCCATCCAGCAGCCGCTTGCCGTGATAAATCACACCGTCCATATCACAAATAAACGCTCTTTTCTCTCGTATCTGATTAAGCATTGAATTCCTTTAAATGATAACTGGTTACTGCTTACTGATTACTGATAGCCGCCACGCATTATAGCGGACGTTGTTGAATGTTTAAATCAATATTCCAAAAACCGTAATATTCGCAAACTTTTCGCAGTTACAGGCGTAGAGATAGCAAATTTCATGAACAATATAAATTAAACCCAATATTGCTCTATTTTTCACAATATTTAATAGAGATACTCAATTTATTACACTTTTGACTGTTTTTAGCGTTCTATTTGTTGCATCTGAAATACAATTCTGATAAACTTACCTATATTCAAAGAAAGAAAAAACGCGATTTTGATACAAATATTGAGGTGCAAGCATGACCACAAGACATATTATCGATGAAACCGCTGTCGAACAGGCCCTGAAGCAGGGAAAAACAGCCGATGCGGCCCAAATCCGCGAAATCCTCGCCAAGGCAAGCGAGATGAAAGGACTGAATCTCGGGGACGTCGCCGCCCTGACCACCATCAGCGACCCGGAGTTGCTGGGACAGCTCTTTGATACCGCAAAACAAGTCAAGGAAACGATTTACGGCCGCCGACTGGTGGTTTTCGCCCCGCTGTATATCTCGAATCTGTGTAAAAACGAATGCCTGTATTGTGCATTTCGGGCTAAAAACACCGATATCACCCGCCGGGCACTCACCCAGGACGAAATTGCCGATGAAGTCAAAACCCTCGAAGAACAGGGACACAAGCGTGTTCTGCTGGTTGCGGGTGAATCGTATCCGAAACAGGGCTTCCAGTATGTGCTGGACTCGATTGCGACGGTTTACGGAACGACCGTCGGCAATGGCGAAATCCGCCGGGTCAATGTCAATGTCGCCCCGCTGACGCTGGACGAGTTCAAGCAGCTTAAAGCTGCCCAGATCGGCACCTATCAGATTTTCCAGGAAACCTACAACCGGAATACCTATAGCAAGGTCCACGTCGGCGGCCAGAAAGCTGATTATGACTGGCGGATCACCGCGATTGACCGCGCGATGGAAGCCGGTATCGATGACGTCGGCATCGGCGTGCTATTCGGACTGTGCGACTGGCGGTTTGAAACGCTGGCCCTGATGCAGCATATTAATTATCTGGAAGATAAATTCGATGTCGGCCCGCATACCATCAGCGTGCCCCGCCTGGAACCGGCCACCGGCTCGGATATGTCCACCCACCCGCCGAAACCGGTCAGCGATATTGATTTCCGAAAGCTCGTCGCGATTTTGAGGTTGGCGGTGCCCTATACCGGCATTATCATGTCCACGCGCGAAACACCGAAGATGCGGACCGAAACATTTGCCCTCGGTGTCTCACAAATTTCCGCAGGCAGTCGGACTAATCCCGGCGGCTATGCGGAAGGCGAAGATGTAATTGACGAGGCACAGTTCTCGCTCGGCGATCACCGCCCGCTGGATGAAGTCATCGGCGACGTCGCCAATCTCGGCTATATCCCGTCGTTCTGTACCGGCTGCTATCGGCTGGGCCGGACTGGTCAGGACTTTATGGATATGGCCAAGCCGGGGTTGATCAAAGAACACTGCGACCCGAACGCCCTTTCGACATTTTTGGAGTACCTGCTGGATTACGGCTCAGACGCGACCCGACAGGCCGGCGAAAAACTGATTCAAACCGTGCTCGGCGAAATGAGCGAGTCAGTTCGTCAACGAAGCGAAACCATGCTGTCCAAAGTCCGTGAGGGCCGGCGGGATGTCTTCTGCTAAAAAGCCGGAACCGCAGATTACGCAGATTTCACGGATTATAAATATAATTTTACGGTCTTCCCTGTATAATATTGGTCTATGAAATATCGAATTGAACAAGATGCTTTGGGAACGATGGATATTACCGCGGATGCGCTTTGGGGAATCCATACCGCGCGGGCGGTGGAGAACTTTCCTTTTTCCCGGCGGCCGGTTCCGGCTTCGATAATCGCGGCTTACGGAACTGTCAAACTGGCGTGTTTGACGACGTGCAACCAGTTGAACGTCTGGGATGATGCTGCGAAAGTCGAAGCCATGCTACGGGCCTGTTCGGAAATGGCTGAAGGTTTGCTCAATGAATCGATTCTCGTCGATCTTATGCAGGGTGGAGCCGGAACCAGCCTGAACATGAATGTCAACGAGACAATCGCCAACCGCAGCCTGCAATTATTGGATAAGCCCTGCGGCGACTACACAGCAGTTTCAGCGACCGATGACATCAACCGCTATCAATCGACCAATGACACCTATCCGACAGCGTTGAAACTGGCGGCTATTCGCGGTATCCAAAGTCTCGAACAGAACCTGGTCGCCCTGCAGGAAGCGTTTCAGGCCAAGGAGAAGGAATTTGCCCATATCGTTAAAATCGGCCGCACGCAGTGCCAGGACGCGGTCTTGACAACGCTGGGTCGGGAAATGGCCGCTTATGCGGAAGCGATCAACCGCGACCGCTGGCGTGTTTATAAATGTATCGAGCGGCTGCGGGTCGTTAACCTTGGCGGCACGGCCATCGGCACCGGACTGGCGGCAGAACGACAGTATATTTTCCGGGTGGTCGATACGCTTCGGGAAATCACCCACATCGGATTCGCCCGGGCCGAAAACCTGATCGAGTGCACGCAAAATGCCGATGTCTTCGTGGAAGTCAGCGGGATTTTGAAAGCGTGTGCCGTTTCGCTGATGAAGATATGCAATGACCTGCGGTTCATGTCCAGCGGCCCGGATGCCGGCATCGGTGAAATCCGCCTGCCCGCCCGAGCTGCCGGCTCGTCCATTATGCCCGGTAAAGTCAACCCGGTCATCTGTGAGTCGGTCATTCAGGCCGCGATGCAGACAACCGGCAACGATGTGGTCATCACACAGGCCTGTGCTGCCGGAAATCTGGAACTGAATGCCTTTTTGCCGGTCGTGACTGCCAATCTCCTCGACAGTATTGACCTGCTGACTACGGCAACTGACATCTTGCGAAGGCACTGTGTCGAAGGCATCGAAGCTGACGAAAACCGCTGCAAAGCGTTCGTGGAAAACTCCACGGCTGTTGCCACCGCCCTCTTGCCGGCATTAGGCTATGATACCTGTGAAAAAATCGTTGAGCAGGCAAATGAAAAAAACAAAACCATCCGGCAGATTGTTACCGAGCAGAATCTTCTGACCGATGAACAATTCGACCAACTGACCAGCGCTGAAGCGGTTTGTCAGTTGGGTTTTCGTAAACAACAAAGGAACGAGTAATGGCACAGGCAACGCCCAAAGGATTTCGATTGCATATCGGCTTGTTTGGTCGGCGAAACGTCGGCAAATCCAGCCTGCTCAACGCCATTGTGCGACAGCAGGTCTCGATTGTCTCCGAACATGCCGGCACCACCACTGACCCTGTGGAAAAACCGATGGAACTGCTGCCGGTCGGACCGGTTTTGTTTATTGATACCGCCGGCATAGACGACGAAGGCGCATTAGGTGAAATGCGGATTGACAAAACCCATCAGACGTTAGACCGCGTGGACCTGGGCGTGATCGTGACCGATGGCGACTGGGGTGCTTTTGAAACAAAACTGCTGGACGAGTTGAAACATCGCGACGTCCCGGTGATTGCAATCTTTAATAAAACTGACATTACCAAGCCGTCAGCGGAAACACTTAACAATCTGAGCGATAGTAAAATCCCTGTCGTCCAAACCGCGGCTGTCAACCAGATAGGTATTCTGGATTTCCGGCAGGCCTTGCTGGATGACGCCCCCGCCGACTTTATTGACAGCCCGGCGATTGTCGGTGACCTGGTCGGGCCGGGACAAACGGCGGTACTGGTGGTGCCGATCGACAAAGAGGCCCCCAAGGGCCGGCTGATTCTACCGCAGGTGCAGACCATTCGCGACCTGCTCGACAGCGACGCGATGTGTGTCGTCGCCAAGGAACGCGAACTTCGGGCAGCCATTGAAAATCTGAAACAGCTGCCCAAGCTGGTTGTGACCGATTCACAGGCCTTTTTGAAAGTCGCCGCGGATACACCGTCGGAAGTACCGATGACCAGTTTTTCGATTCTCTTCTCGCGATTCAAAGGTGATCTGGCTACACAGACACTCGGCGCAATGGCGGTGGAAAAGCTGCAGCCCGGCGATGAAGTCCTGATTGCCGAGGCATGCAGTCATCACCCCATCGGTGAAGACATCGGCCGCGTTAAGATTCCTCGCTGGCTGACGCAATATGTTGGCGGAAAACTGAATTTCACTACCGTGCAGGGACAGGACTTCCCCGAAGACCTGTCGCCGTATAAGCTGGTCATCCACTGCGGCGCCTGCATGTGGAACCGCCGGACGATGCTGAATCGTCTGCTTAAATGCCGACAGGCGGGCATCCCGATTACAAACTACGGACTGGTCATCGCCTACAGCCTCGGCATCTTCAAGCGTGCCCTGCAGCCCTTCCCGGCGGCGCTGGAAGCGTACAATCAAAATTTATAATGATAAATGACGAGTGAATAATATCATGCTGAATAAAGATATATCGATTGAACAAATTGAGATGTGGCTGCGTGAAACTGATGAACAGAAGCTGGAAACGCTCTGGGACGCGGCCAATACTCTGCGAAAAGAACACGTCGGTGACGAGGTTCATCTGAGAGGCCTGATTGAAATAAGCAACTACTGTGTGCGTCAATGCGCCTATTGCGGATTGGCCGCGGGCAATAAAAATACGACCCGCTATCGCATGAACGCCGACGAAATCTATGCCTGCGCTGAAGAGGCCGCCAGTTACGGCTACGGCACGGTCGTCATGCAGGCCGGCGAAGACTACGGCATCAAAACCGACTGGCTGGCTGACATTGTCAAGCGGATCAAGGAAAATCTGCCGCTGGCAGTCACGCTCAGCATGGGTGAACGTCCGTTTGATGACTTAAAGACATGGCGAGATGCCGGCGCCGACCGCTACCTGCTGCGATTTGAAACTTCCGACAGCCATTTATATAAGCTCATTCACCCGCCGCTGCCGAAACAGACTACCGACCGCTTTGAGATTTTGCACCATCTGCAGGAATTGGGCTATGAAACCGGCTCCGGCGTGATGATCGGCATTCCCAGCCAGACCTTTACCACGCTGGCCAATGACATCGATACGTTTCGGCGCTACGATATGGATATGATCGGCGTCGGGCCGTATATTGCCAACCCGCAGTCACCTCTGGAAATCGACGGCATTGATTATCCCGTCGCCGCGGCCGATCAAGTGGAAAATACCGAGATGATGACCTATAAAGTCGTCGCCCTGACACGGCTGGTTTGCCCCGAAGCTAACATCCCCAGCACGACCGCACTGGCAACCATTAACAAGAAAAGCGGCCGCGAACTGGGCCTGAGCCGCGGTGCCAACATCGTCATGCCCAATGTTACGCCGGTCGAATACCGCAGTAAGTACGAAATCTACCCCGGTAAGGCCTGCCTGAACGAAACCGCCAAACAATGTCAGGGCTGTTTAGCCGCACGTATTGCCTCCATCGGACGCACTATCGGTAATGGGCCGGGTTCAAGAGTGCATCATGCATAAAAAAAAACAGAGCCGGAACATCAATGACCGGCTCTGATTGAGATACCCTGATGTTGTGAATCAGTTTCTGATTATGTTTTTACAAACGGACTCAACTCCCGCAGGCGTTCGATAATCGGCGGCATCTTTTCGATCACCGTGTCAACATCCTGCTGCGTGTTGTAGCGACTCAGGCTGAATCGAATTGAGCCGTGCGCCGCCGTAAACGGCACACCCATCGCCCGCAGCACATGCGACGGCTCTAATGCCCCGGAGGTGCAGGCCGAACCGCTGCTGGCACAAATCCCGAACTGATTGAGCATCATCAAAATCGATTCACCTTCGATAAACTCAAAGCTGATATTGGTCGTATTCGGCAAACGATTATCCGTGTCGCCATTGACAAAACAATCCGGACAGGACGCCAGCAAACCCGCTTCCAGCTTGTCCCGCAAGTCCCTGACACAGGTGTTTTCCTCATCCAGACGGGCCGCGGCCAACTCGCAGGCCTTACCCATCGCGATTATACCAGGGACGTTTTCGGTACCGCCGCGGCGACCGGATTCCTGATGGCCGCCATGCATGAACGTGCCGATCCGCGTGCCCCGCCGCACATACAACACGCCAATGCCCTTGGGGGCGTGCAATTTATGGCCAGACAGGCTCAGCAAGTCAATTGCGCTGTCTTTCAGATTCATCGGTATCTTGCCCACGGCCTGTACAGCATCCGTATGAAACTCCACACCGCGAGCCTTAACAAGTTCGGCAATCTTTTCCACCGGGAAAATCGTGCCCGATTCATTGTTCGCCCACATGACCGATACAACCGCGGTATTGTCATCAACGCGGAAACCCAGTTCATCAATATCCAACTGACCCTCTCGGTTAACGCCGATTTCGCTGACACTGTAGCCATGTCGTTCAAGATCGCGGCAGGTCGTCAGCACCGCCGGGTGCTCAACTCGCGTCGTCACCACCTTCCGGCGATTCGGATATACCTCCAGCGTCCCTTTAATCGCCGTATTATCACTTTCAGTGCCGCAGCTGGTAAAAATAATCTCGTCCGGCTCACAGCCCAGCAATGCGGCCACCCGCTCACGCGCCTCGGCAATTTTCTTGCCGATCTGCCCGCCAAACGTATGCATACTGGAAGGATTACCGTACTTTTCCGTCAGGTACGGCATCATTTCTTCCACTACTTCATCCGCAACGCGCGTCGTCGCGTTATTGTCCATATAAATTATATTTGCCATGGGAACAACTCCCGTCATCTCTCTCGTATCAGTCTTTCAGTTCTTCCACCATCAGTTCATCGCTGACAAACTCTCGGAGCCGGGCCTTGACCACATCCCGCATCGTGTATTCGGCCATCTTACACTGAGCGCACATCCCGCGAAAGGCCACAATCACTTTGTTGCCTTCCACGTCGATCAGTTCAATGTCGCCGCCGTCAGCACGCAATGCCGGGCGAATCTGCTCATTGATCGTCTGCTGAACCAGTTGGATCTTCTGGATGTTGGTCAGCTTGGCAGGTTTGGCCGGCTTTTCCTTGTGCTCAACGTGGGCCTTTTCGCCCTGGTACTGTTCGACCAGTTCGGCAATGCGTTCTTTACAGCCGCCGCAGCCGCCACCGGCTTTGCAGTAGTTGGTCACTTCTTCAACCGTGGTCAGATCGTTTTCCAGCACCACCTTTTTGATT
>JANQGW010000224.1 GCA_028282905.1 Sedimentisphaerales bacterium
ACGATAACCTGCGGGTGCTTGTCACCCTTATGCTCGATCACCACCGGGCGACCTTGCTGTCCCTTGCGTTCTTCATCGACACGCATGGTTTCACCTTCGATCACATCGACCAGGCGAATTGAACCGGGCACTTCCGCCAGAATCGGAATACGGTGCGGATCCCAGGCAAACATCGGCTTGCCCATTTTGACCATTTCACCATCTTGAACCAACAGCGTTCCGCCGTACGGCACTTTAAACCGTTCCAGTTCGCGGCCTTTGTCATCAACGATCGCCATTTCGCCGTTACGCTTCAACGCCGTCAACAGCTTTTGGCCGTCAATCTCGACTTCAACAGCGTTCAGATCAATATATTTCACAAGACCGTCACGCGGAGCTTTCTGGTCGGTTTCAATCAGCGAAACCGATGCAATACCACCGGTGTGGAACGTTCTCATCGTTAGCTGCGTCCCCGGTTCACCGATTGACTGAGCACCGATAATGCCCACGGCAAGGCCCTGCTCAACCAACTGGCTGGTACTCAGATCCCAGCCGTAACACTTCGCACAGATGCCCACTTCACTTTCACAAGTCAGCGGACTGCGAACTCGGATCGCGTCCAGACCTAACTGCTCGATCTTGGCCGCTGCTTCCGGTGTGATGACTTCGTTTTCACGGGCAATCATTTCATCGGTCATCGGATTGCGGATATTGTCACGCGCGGTACGTCCAATGATCAACTGCTTGAGCGGAACATCAACCGTTTCACCTTTATAAACCGTTGACTTGGTAATGCCCTGAAGCGTGCTGCAATCGTGCTGGCTGACCATCACGTTCTGCGCCACGTCTGCCAGTTTTCGCGTCAGGTAACCGGAGTCAGCCGTCTTCAACGCGGTATCGGCCAGACCCTTACGGGCACCGTGTGTCGAACTGAAGTATTCCAGTACGTTCAGACCTTCGCGGAAGTTTGACTTAATCGGCGTTTCAATAATCTCACCACTCGGCTTGGCCATCAATGCACGCATCCCGGCAAGCTGCTGAATCTGGTCAATACTACCACGAGCACCGGAGTGCCGCATGACCCAAATCGGGTTCAGGTAAGGCTTGCCGTCGCGAATGTCGTTTTTCATCGCGTTCATCATCGCGTTGGTAACTTCCACACGAGCATGGGTCCAGGCATCAATAATCTGGTTGTACCGCTCGCCTTCGGTCAGAATACCGTTCTGGTAATTCTTCATAACCTTGTCAACACGCTTCTGAGCCGACGCAATAATCGCAGGCTTTTCATCCGGAATCCGCAGGTCGGTCACACCGAAGCTCATGCCCGCCAGTGTCGCCTGTTTGAAGCCCAGTTCCTTAATATTGTCCATCAGGTCGATGGTCGCCCGGCTGCCAACGATTTCATAGCAATCCTGAATCACACGGCCCAGGCGTTTCTTGTCCATCACGATATTATAGAACGGCATGTCCGGGTGCAGAATATCGTTAAACAGACAACGACCCGGCGTCGTTTCGATCACGCCGCCCTTTTCTTCCCCGCGTTCGCCCATCACGGTCTTGCCTTCCGGCAGACGCACCTTGACAATCGCGTGAGGATGGGCAATCTTCATATCCATCGCCGTAATCGCCTCAGCGGTATCCCGGAAGATCATGCCTTCGCCCTTCTGGTCTGCAGCGAGATGCGTGATATAGTAGTTACCAAGCACCATGTCCTGCGACGGGCCAAGCATCGGCGAGCCGCTGGCCGGCGAGAAAATATTGTTCGTGGATAAAATCAGTGTATGCGCTTCGACCTGCGCCTCAATACTCAGCGGCAGGTGAACCGCCATCTGGTCACCGTCAAAGTCCGCGTTAAAGCCCTGGCAGACCAGCGGGTGCAGTAGAATCGCGTTACCTTCGATCAGCTTCGGTTCAAACGCCTGGATACCCATTCGGTGCAGTGTGGGAGCACGGTTCAACAGGACCGGATGCTGGTGAATCACTTCTTCCAGAATATCCCAAACGTGTTCTTCACGACGTTCGAGCATCCGCTTGGCACTTTTGATTGTATCGGCCAGACCGCGGTCTTTCAGTTTGCGAATAATAAACGGCTGGAACAGTTCCAACGCGATTTTTTTCGGAAGACCGCACTGATACAGTTTCAGCGTCGGCCCAACCACGATCACCGAACGTGCCGAATAGTCTACACGTTTACCCAGCAGGTTTTCACGGAAACGTCCCTGCTTACCTTTAATCATGTCCGTCAACGACTTAAGCGGACGGTTGTTGCTGCCCAGCACCGGACGACGACAGCGGCTGTTATCCAGCAGCGAATCGACCGCCTGCTGGAGCATCCGCTTTTCGTTGCGGATAATCACTTCCGGAGCGTTCAGGTCGATCAGTTTCTTCAAACGGTTATTCCGGTTGATAATCCGGCGATACAGATCGTTCAGGTCACTGGTCGCAAAGTTACCGCTTTCCAGCATTACCAGCGGACGCAGATCCGGCGGAATCACCGGGGCCACTTCCATAATCATCCATTCGGCCTTGTTGTCGCTGGATTTAACAGCGTTCACAATTTTGAGCCGTTTGGTGAGATCTTTGATCTTCTGCTTGCTGTTGGTCTCATTGACGGCCTGCCGCAATTCGACACTCAACTCACTCAATTCGAGCTTTTGCAGCAGTTCCTTGACCGCTTCGGCACCCATCGACGCACGGAAACAGTTGCCGTACTTGTTCAGGGCGTCACGATATTCATCCTCACTCAAAAGCTGCTTGGGCTTCAGTGGGCTTTGTCCCGGATCGGTCACAACATAGTCCTGGAAATAGACCACTTTTTCAACATCTGAAGTCTTCATCCCAAGCAGTGTGCTCAAGCGGCTCGGCAAGGCCTTAAAGAACCACAAGTGAACCACCGGTGCGGCCAAGTTAATGTGTCCCATCCGTTTACGGCGGACACGGCTGTGCGTTACCTTTACACCACAGCGGTCACAAATGATACCTTTGAACTTCGTGCCTTTATATTTGCCGCAGGAACATTCCCAGTCACGTTCAGGACCAAAAATACGTTCACAGAACAGACCGTCTTTCTCCGGACGATAGGTACGGTAATTGATGGTTTCGGGCTTGCGCACTTCACCAAACGACCAGCTCCGAATATCATTCGGGCTTGCCAGCATAATCTTTACCGAACCGTAATCATTAATACGATCGTAAATTGATTCTACCATGTCAGGACCAACTCCGATTTAATGTTTCTTTTTCCCGTCAATTTCAGCGGGCTTTCGTACGCTCCTGCCGTCTTGCCCAACGCCTTAGATCGGCGTCGCGGCAATCCGTTTCTTTTCAAGCTGAATATTCAGGCCCAGCCCGCGAATTTCGTTACACAGCACATCGAAAGAAATCGGCGTGCCGGCTTCGAGGGTATTGGTGCCCTTCACCATCGACTCGTAAATCTTGGTACGGCCTTCAATATCGTCACTCTTGACCGTCAGCAGTTCCTGAAGTGTGTAAGCGGCGCCATAGGCTTCCAGCGCCCACACTTCCATTTCACCAAATCGCTGACCGCCCGTCCGGGCCTTACCGCCCAGCGGCTGCTGGGTAATCAGACTGTACGGTCCCGTCGAACGAGCATGTATTTTCTCGTCCACCAGGTGGTGCAGTTTCAGCATGTACATATAGCCCACGGTGGCTCGTTGGTCAAACGCTTCACCGGTCCGGCCGTCATATATCTGTGTCTTCAGTGTCGGCGGCACCTGAGCATACAGCTCATTGGCCGGCGGCACTTCAGCGTTAGCTTGGCAATCTTCAATCCGTTTGCGAACATGGGTGTTGGCCTCTTCGGTCACATCATAGATGTCCTCTTCGGTCGCTCCGGCAAAGACCGGCGTCACCGCGTCGAAGCCCAGCACCTTAGCCGCCCAGCCGAGGTGGGTTTCCAAAATCTGGCCCACGTTCATACGGGACGGTACACCCAGCGGATTCAAACAGATGTCCACCGGCGTGCCGTCTTCGAGGAACGGCATATCTTCAACCGGCATAATCTTGGCGATCACACCCTTGTTACCGTGACGACCGGCCATCTTGTCACCAATCGACAGCGTCCGCTTGATCGCGACATAAATCTTCACCATTTCCAACACGCCGCTCGGCAGTTCATCGCCGTGCTTCATGCGGTCAACCTGGCGTTTCTTTTCTTCCTGAAGCTCGATGATCTTCGGCCAGTATTGATCGTAAATCGCCTGAGCCTTGTCACGCAGATTGGCGGGTTTAACCCACACAATATCAAAATTCTCGATCTGCTCATAGATCACGTCATCATCATCACTGACACCCACCTTCTGACGTGTCGTTGGGTCAACTACATCGATTTCCAGCGAGTCATGAATATCCGTCATCATTCGGCGGAAAACATCACACTGCTTGGCGTCGATTTCCGCTTCCATCTGACGCATCTGCTCTTTCAGTGCCTTGCGCTGATCATCGGTTTCTGCCGCACGGCGTTTAAAGTGACGGGTCTTGATGACCACACCTTCAAAACCGCTGGGAACCTCCAGCGAATCGTTCTTGACATCTTCACCGGCCCGGCCGAAAATCGCGTGCAGCAGCTTTTCTTCCGGCGTCAGCTCAGTCTTGCTCTTGGGAGAAACCTTACCCACCAGAATGTCGCCCGGAGCGACGCGGGTACCCTCGCGAACAATACCGTACTCGTCAAGGTTCCGCAGTGCCTTTTCGCTGACATTCGGGATATCCCGGGTAAATTCTTCGCGTCCCAGCTTGGTTTCGCGAACTTCCACACTGAATTCATCAATGTGAATACTGGTAAAGACGTCATCCTTCACCAGCCGTTCGCTGATGATCATGGCGTCCTCAAAGTTGTATCCATCAAACGGAACAAATGCCGTCAGAATATTGCGACCCAAAGCCAGCACACCCTTGCTGGTGCCGCCGCCGTCAGCGATCACCTGACCTTTTTTAACCTTCTGGCCAAGCTCTACGATGGGCTTCTGGTTCAGACAGGTTCGTTCGTTAAGACCGGCAAACTTCTGCAGCGGATATTCATCCGTATTATCAATGACAATCTTCAACGAGTCAACGGCCGTAATCTTCCCGCTCTTGCGGGCTGTAACGACCATACTGGAGTTCTTGGCCACTTCTTCTTCCATGCCGGTTCCCACCAGCGGCGGTTCGGTCCACAGCAGCGGTACAGCCTGCCGCTGCATGTTCGAGCCCATCAACGCACGGTTGGCGTCGTCATGCTCCAGGAATGGAATCAGTGCCGCCGAAATACCAACGGTCTGTCGCGGAGAAACGTCCACGTAAGTCACATCGCCGCTGTCAACCTGGGTCAGGTCACCACCCCGGCGAGCCAGCACCATGCCTTCGTGCAGTCGGCTCTTGGCTGCATCGACCATGCTCGGCGGAGCAAAAATTTCCTGAATTTCTTCGTCCGCACGCATATAGACGATTTCGTCGGTCACTTTCTTTTTATTAGCCTTGCGATACGGCGTAATCAAGAAACCGTATTCATCCACTTTCGAGAAAATACCCAGTGAACAAATCAGACCAATATTGGTACCTTCCGGCGTCTCAATCGGACACACGCGGCCGTAGTGACTGATATGCACGTCACGCACTTCAAAGCCCGCGCGTTTACGGTTCAGACCGCCCGGACCCAACGCACTCAAACGACGTTCGTGCGTCAACTGGCTCAGGGCATTGGTCTGGTCAACCACCTGGCTCAGTTCGCCGCGGCCGAAGAAGAAGTCAATGCTCGACGAAACGCTCTTGCTGTTGACCAGGTCGGCGATACGCGTCACATCTTCCGGGCTTTTCATGCTCATGCGTTCCTGAACCGTCCGGCGAAGTTTCAGCAGACCTTTGCGGACTTCTGCAGACGCCAGCTCGTCAATCCGACGCAGGCGACGGTTGCCCAGGTGGTCGATATCATCAACTTCACCCTGGTTGTTCCGCAGGTTCAGAACATATTTCATGGTATGCAGGAAGTCTTCCGAACGCAGCGCCATTTCATCCAGATCGACATTGGTGCCGAACTTGCGATTCAGGCGGAAACGTCCAACATTCCCTAAACGATACCGGTTGGTATCGTAGAATTTTTCTTCAAACAATTGCTTGGCCTTGTCGATCTGGGCAGGGTTGCCCGGACGCAGCCGTGCATAAATCTTCTTAAGCGCTTCTTCATGACTCTCACAGCCGTCTTCGGCAAGCGTATTAAGAATCAGCGGGTCGCCCACAGCGGCGATCACTTCCACCTCGTCAAGCTCACTGGCCTGAATAGCCGCCACGGCGTCACCCAATTGGGCGCCGGCATCGACGAGAATTTCGCCGCTTTCAGTATCGACAACCGGCCCGACGGTCCACATGGACGGGTCGAGCTTTTTAACCTTTACGGCCTTGGTTTTGTAGAACAGGCGGATGATATCTTCGGTCTTTCCGTAAGTTTCATCCATTGCCCGCAAAAACGTCGTCGCGGGAATTTTGCTGGACTGGTCAATGCGAATGACCAGAACGTCCTTCTTGGTCACTGACATCTCGATCCAGCTTCCGCGTTCGGGGATAATCCTCGCCCCGTGAAGAATCCGGTCGCCATCCTTGCTGTCAATGACAAAATCCACACCGGGACTGCGGTGCAGTTGGTTGACGATCACACGTTCAGCTCCATTGATGATGAATTCCCCGCCGCCGATCATCACGGGTACTTCGCCGAGATAAATCGCCTGTTCGGCAATATCATCGGCTTCCTGCCGTTGCAGCCGGCAGCGTACCTTCAACGGATGACCATAGGTCAGACGAAGTTCGCGACACTGTTCGAGTGTGTAACGCGGCTTTTCAAGTTCATAGCCCAAATATTCCAGTTCCATCGTCTTGTCATAGCTGATGATGGGGAATATCTCACGAAACAACGCCTCCAGTCCAACGTCATCCCGTTTTTCGGGCGCAACGTCTTCCTGAAGAAATCGGCTGTAACTTTTAAGCTGCACTTCGATCAGGTCCGGTACTTCGATCGCATCATCGATCTTTCCGAAATTCCGGATGTTACGTGATTTCATTTCGACCTGTCTCCATTACGACATAGTATATTTTAAATTTGACGCTTCCTGGACAAAAAGGCCCCGCCGAAGGCTAAGCTTCGGCGGTCCTGAGTCTTCCGTTTATCGCGTTGTCAAAGAAGCATCACAAAAGAGCGGTTCGAGCCGTGTCGCTCAAACACAAGACAAAAACGTGAGGGTTACTCAACAGCAACCACAGCACCTGCCGCTTCCAACTGCTTGCGGGCTTCTTCAGCGTCGTCCTTGCTGACACCTTCTTTAACTGCCTTCGGAGCGCCGTCAACCAGTTCCTTGGCTTCTTTCAGGCCCAGACCGGTCAATGCGCGAACTTCCTTGATCACCTGGATCTTCTTGTCGCCGATTTCTTTCAGAACAACATCAAAGCTGGTCTTTTCTTCAGCTTCGGCTTCACCACCGCCTGCAGCAGCAGGGCCGGCCATCATCACAGCACCACCGGCTGCCGGCTCAATACCGTGTTCTTCTTTCAGGTAGTCGCCCAGCTCTTTGGCCTGCATCAGGGTCAAAGCAACGATCTTGTCACCCAGTTCTTTGATTTCTGCACTGAATTCTTTTGTTTCTTCTGACATTATAGGGTACTCCTATTTTCTCTCGCGTCTTAAGGTAGCCGAACTACGCCGTCCGTTTAACCATTTAAGGACAACCTCAAAACAACAGTATTCTCTCAATATATTCTAACTGATATCTGAACTATGCTGCTTCTTCGAGCTTCTCGATCAGGCTCTTGATGCAGCCGGCAATATGACTGCCCGGACCGGCGATCGCACCAGCCAGGTTTGCACCCGGACTCTGGGCCAACTGAACCACCTGGCCCTGCAGCTCGACGCGGCTCGGCATCTTCGACAGTGCGGTAACGCCTTCGCCATCAACGACGGTGCCATCAACATACGCGCCCTTCAGTTCAATTTCCTTGAACTTTTTAGCCAGGTCAACCAATTCCTTAGCTACATCAACCACGCTGTCGCCGCCGTAAGCAACGGTACAGGGCCCGGCCGCGAACAGATCGCCCGCAGACTCCATGTCCATGCTCTTCAATGCCGTCCGCATCAGCGAGTTTTTGACAACCGTCAGGCGAATGCCTTTGGCCTTCAACTCACCACGCAGCACGTTATTATCGACACCGCCGATACCAGTCGTATCAATCACGGCAAATTCGCTCATACCTTCGAACCGCCGCGAGTATTCGTCCTGAATGAATCCTTTTACTACATAACTCATAGTCTCACCTCAATTATCATTAAGCCGTCCGGCTTATGTTAACCGTTTCGATTTAAGCAGTTGCCGCATCCACAGCAACACCCGGGCTCATCGTCGCACTAATGCAAATCTTCTTGACATAAGTGCCCTTGACGGCCGACGGCTTCATTTTGTTAATATTGGCAATAAACGCATGAATGTTCTCTTCCAGCTTCTTATCGTCAAAGCTGAGCTTTCCAACAACAGCATGAATGTTGCCGCCCGAATCGTTACGGAACTCCACCTTACCGGCGGCAAATTCCTTAACTGCATTAACAACATCCGGTGTTACCGTACCGTTCTTCGGCGAAGGCATCTTACCCTGCGGACCCAGCACACGACCGAGCTTGCCGGCTTTGCCCATCACCTTCGGTGAGGCAATCGCCACATCGAAGTCCAGCCAGCCGTCAGCAACCTTGGCCACCAATTCGTCGCAACCGGCTTCAATCGCACCGGCCGCCTTGGCAGCTTCAGCATCAGAATCTTCACAGAAAGCAATCACTTTTCTGGCTTTACCGATACCATGCGGAAGACTAATCGCTCCGCGAACCATCTGGTCAGCCTGCTTGGGATCGATTCCCAGGTGCATCACACACTCAACCGACTGGTCAAACTTCGTCGAAGCGAACGATTTGACTTTTTTGACAGCTTCCGTCAGAGGCAGTGCTTCTTTCACTGCTTTCTGAGCGTCCGCCGTGTAACGCTTACTTCTTGTTCTCATAATGTACCTCGCGAAATCTGAATTTCTCTTTAACTTTCGCTCCCACTACAAAGCCGTGGTCAGCAACAATAACTATACACTAACGACTATTAACTAATAAATAATATAGTTATTAGTCTTCAATCTCAATACCCATGCTGCGGGCGGTTCCTTCAATCATCCGGTCCGCCTGATCCAGGTCATAAGCATTCAGATCGTTCATTTTCATTTCGGAAATCTTGCGAACCTGGGCCTTGGTCACCTTGCCGACTTTTTCCTTGTTCGGCACACCGCTGGCCTTGGCAATCCCGGCTTCCTGCTTCAGCAGAACTGCTGCCGGCGGGCTTTTCACCTCAAAGTCAAAAGACCGGTCACCGTAAACCGTAATAACGATCGGAACCGTAACCCCGTTGAGGTCTTTCGTTCTTTCGTTGAACTGCTGAACAAACTGACCGATATTCACACCGTGTTGGCCCAATGCCGGACCGATCGGAGGCGCCGGAGTCGCCTGACCACCCGGAGCCTGCAATTTAATCATGCCTGTAACTTCTTTTGCCATCGTAATTTCCCGTAATTAAAAATAGTTTCGGCCAAAAGCCGAATCCTCAATTTTACTCATGAATTGAAATCTTAAACCTTTTCAATCTGCCAGTATTCGATATCCAGCGGCGTACTGCGGCCAAAAATCGAAACGATCACCCGAACCATGCCGCGTTCGGAGTCAATTTCATCCACAGTTCCCTCAAAGTTCTCAAAGGCGCCTTCGCGAATCTTCACGACGTCACCCTTCTCAAACTCAACCTTGATATTCGGCGTCTCTTCCGGACGTTCGATTTCCTTCATCATCCGGGCCACATCCGTGTCACGCATCGGCGTCGGAACACCTTCGGTGCCGATGAAATCGCCAACACCCATGGTTTCCTTGATGATAAACCACGCATCATCCGGAATCCGTCCGTCTTCTTTCGGCTCCAACTCCATAAACACGTACCCCGGATACAGCTTGCGTTTGAACACACGCTGCTTGCCGGCCCGAATCCGCTTAATCTGTTCGGTCGGTACCACAATCCGGCCCACACTGCTGACGCCTTCGACATTCATCTTGCGTGCCAGTGATTCCCGTACTTGTTCTTCTTTATTGGAGGCAACTCGTAACACGTACCATTGCATAGGTGTTTACCCCTTCGGACGGTTTATTTCGTCAAAGCAATTTAATATAATTTTACAACTTTGCTAAAGAACTGGAGGAACGCCTGGTCCACAAGAAACAGCCCTGTCGCCATCACCACGACCACAATAATAACGATCATGGTAGAGTTAATAATTTCCTTACGACTCGACCAACTGACTTTCTTGATCTCGCCTTCAGCAGCGATCAGAAAATCGGCGATGGACGGCTTATTACTGAGCCAGTAAATCAACCCCGCAAACGCCGCACAGACGGCAATCGGCACCACCGTCTGAACCACCGGGCCGTGCTCCTGGAGTTTTCCATAAAGAATCCAGCAACCGGCTGCAACGATGCCAAACACGACTAATGCAGTCGTTAAACGAGAGTTTTTTCCCTGACTTCGCTTATAAATTTTCAAATTCATAGAAATCGCCACCTGTCAATTGATCATGTCCGTTATTTGTCAGGATTTCAATCCTTGAAAGCAGGTCAGGAGGGAGTCGAACCCGCAACCTTCGGTTTTGGAGACCGATGCTCTGCCAATTGAGCTACTGACCTGTACCTAATTCTATTTGCGGCGGATCTTGTGAGCCGTATGCTTGCGTTCACGCTTGCAGTACTTATTCAGCTCAAACTTCGGCGTCCCGCCCTGCACATTGACTTCTGTGCGATAATTGCGGTCTCCGCATTCTTTGCACTCAAGCCAGACATATTCACGTTTTTGTGCTTTTGCCATGTTCGCTAACCTCTCTGATAAAAGACAGCGACCCCTCTGTCCGTCCCCGGCTCAGAAAGGGCTGAAAAAAGCTCCGTGTCCGTTCGAACACGGAGCCTGTTGGGTCATTTAATTACTACGCAAGGATCTGTGTGACAACACCGGCACCCACGGTACGGCCGCCTTCACGAATCGCGAAGCGAAGACCTTCTTCCATGGCGATCTCGGAGATGATTTCACCGGTCATTTCGATATTGTCACCCGGCATACACATTTCAACAGCCTTGCCTTCACGACTCTTGATTTCAACGATTGCACCGGTAACGTCGGTGGTACGGAAGAAGAACTGAGGGCGATAGCCCGGGAAGAACGGTGTATGACGACCACCTTCACCCTGTGTCAGAACATAAACCTCAGCAACAAACTTGGTATGAGGAGTAATCGTACCCGGCTTGGCCAGTACCTGACCGCGTTCCAGATCGTTCTTGTCAACACCGCGAAGCAGCAGACCAACATTGTCACCGGCCTGGCCGTCTTCCAGCGTCTTGTTAAACATTTCAACACCGGTAACGGTGGTCTTGCCGACTTCATCAGACAGACCAACGATTTCAACTTCGTCACCAACGTGGATAACACCACGCTCAATACGACCGGTACCAACAGTACCACGACCCTTAATGCTGAAAACGTCTTCGATCGGCATCAGGAAGTTCTGGTCAACGGCACGTTCCGGAACTGGAATGTAATCGTCAACTGCAGCCATCAGTTCGTCAATCGAAGCACAGGCTTCATCGTCTTTACCTTCGCTGTTCATTGCCGCCAGAGCAGAACCCTTGATGATCGGGATTTCGTCGCCCGGGAATTCGTACTTATCCAGCAGTTCACGCAGTTCCATTTCAACCAAGTCGATCAGTTCAGGATCATCCACCTGGTCAACCTTGTTCATGTAAACCACGATACGGGGTACGTTTACCTGACGAGCCAGCAGGATGTGCTCGCGAGTCTGGGGCATCGGGCCGTCAGAAGCAGCAACTACCAGGATCGCACCGTCCATCTGGGCGGCACCGGTAATCATGTTCTTTACATAGTCAGCGTGACCGGGGCAGTCAACGTGTGCGTAGTGACGACCATCGGTTTCGTATTCAACGTGAGCGGTGTTAATCGTAATACCACGTTCTTTTTCTTCAGGGGCATTATCGATTTCATCAAATGCCTTAGCGCCTGTACCCTGCTGAACAGCCATACGCATCGTAATCGCTGCGGTCAGAGTCGTTTTACCGTGGTCAATGTGCCCAATCGTTCCAATGTTTACGTGGGGTTTGGTTCTTTCAAATACAGCCTTAGCCATTTGTCAATAACCTCCTGAATATTCGTTATTCTTGGTTCCTGCGTTAATGTTAGTTACAAAATTTTATCTTACACGATTTACTGCTATTTATAGTTATCCATAACTAATGGCAAAAATACCGACACGTCTGCCGCATAATCTGGCCCCCCGAGATTATTTTAGCAAACCGACTATCTATTCCGCCGGCTATGGTTCGTTACCGAGCTGCTGATGGGATTTGAACCCATGACCTCGTCCTTACCAAGGACGCGCTCTACCACTGAGCTACAGCAGCAGATTATTCGTAAATCCGCTTTTTCAGCCCTGATAATCTGATTTATCAAGACCTCAAGGCCGCCTCGCCGGAAAATGAACATAGGGATTCCGTGTATTCCCGCCGAAGCAAAAGGAAAAGTATATAATCGCTTTTGAGGAGTGCAAACAGAAAAATCGAAAAAAACTAAAAAAAAGGTGTTTTTTTTAGTTTTCCACGTTATCGGCCCTGTTTTCAGGCAATAACGGCTCTGTTGAGTTGGGTTTGTCCGGCACTTCTGAAGACAGTAGAATCTGGTATAGATTTGATAAATTCGATTTAAATTTTTCCCACACAGGTCTTCTGGCGACTGAAACTGTCAAAAGTTTCTCAAAAACCCTGCGCTTCGCCGCGTCAGAAATACCCGGATTTTCCAGAAAGGTGCTCAAAGAAGTCAGATAGGACGACGATTCGTCAAAATCTGCTTTAAGTAATTTATTTTCAATAACTTGAGACACTTTCTCCGGGGTTTTCGAGTGCAGATATATCTCAAAAATACTCACCAGCACCGGCTCACTATATGAATGCTCAGCCGGTGAGAACTGAATCTCATCCAGATAAGCAACGCCCTGCTCCCATGCTTGTTGCTGTCGGTACCACCCGATCAGTCGCTGTCGGGCTAACTTTACATTCTCCGCGTTCTTCTCACCGAGTGCCTTTTGCTCGGCCAAATCAAGTATTTCACGCACGCTCTCATCCCGACCGCTGTTTTTGCCAAGCTCCGTGGCCCACCTCAGCAAAAAGCCTGACTTTTGCCGCTGACAAATGCGTTTAATGGCCTGCCAGGCCAAATCTTTCTGACCATTGGCATTCATTACCTCCAGCAACGGCCCCAATTCATCAGCACCACCCGCCTGTCCGGCCAAATCGATCACAACCTGACGAATCGCTAAATCATCGTCATACAGCAATCGATTTTCCTTCGCCAAACGCATCGCCTCAACCGGATCGACAGAAACCATGCCTTTAATAGCCGCCAACCGCAAAGCGGAATCATCCTTAACAGCCACAGCTTCAACGAAATACTTCTTATACAGCTTACTCGCTTGCGCCTTGGGCACCCCCTGACCACAGAGATGCGACATGACTGATAGTAAATCAGCCCGCATTGCCGGATTCTGCGGGGCCGCCTGCTCATAGCGATTAGAAATCAGTACCAAGTAATAATTGATCGAATCTTTTGGTAAGTTGTTGAGTTCCAATATCTTACGAATAACCTCCGCCCCCTTTTTGGCGGCATCCGTCTGCTCGGAAGCCAAATACTCCGCCGCAATCGACAGCGTTTCGGCCTTAATATCCGCAGAAAGCTTCACCTCGGAACCCGGCGAAAATGCAAAGAAACACGCCTCGCCCAGCGCTTCAAACATTGCAAGCCGAACCTCCAGGTCATCTTCCTGCTTAAATTGCTTCAGCAACTGCTCAGCCGGATCCAGCGCACTCATGCTGTTCAAAACCTTGGCCGTCTCTAAACGCACATCGCGTGATTCATCCTCGAGCAGTGCCAGCAGCATATCACGCAAAGACTCATTATCAGCCATCGGATACTGCGCGACCTTCTCCAGCGCCCAGACACGAACCGCCGCCAGATCGTCATTCAGCACCTCCAGCGTCATTTTGGCCCGTCCCTCTTCGGCCAAACCCTCATACTGCTTATCTAAAGCGCCTAAATACAGTTTTTGCCAGCGATCCCGTTCTGCCTGTACCTGACGCAGTTTCGTTTCTTTCAGCAGCAGTAGTTCCCGGCGGATATCATCGGGACTTTTCCGTTTGAGTTTTTCAAGAATATCATCCCACACCTTTCGGCTGGCACCGACGGGAATCCCAAATGCCTCCTGCAAAGCGGTCTCCGCCGCTTTTGAAATCTCTGTGTCCGCATCATCCAAAAGCCCCACCAGCCGCGCCAGCGATTGCTTCTCGGAACGGATTTGCAAAACGTAAACCGCATTCAAACGAATTTGACGCGGCTTGTCAGCATCATTTAGAATCGCCTCCAGAGACATTTCGATATCCTCGTATCCATACAGCAGCAATGCCTCTGCCGCCAAAACCGCCCCTTCGGTGGTGTCCGTGGACAAAATTGCCATCAGCGGCTCAAGATAAATCGCCCGCGAGCCAATCGCCTGCTCCAACCCCCGGCTTTTAATCAGCGCCTTACAAACCGCCTGACGGGCACTCAGATTCTCACTGGACTTCAATGCCGACACTAGTGCGTTCCGGCTCGCCTCATCATCACGCAGCAGCAACCCCACCGCCGCATCAACACGAATTTCCTCGGTACTGCCCTGCAGCAGCGAGTCCCGATAAATACGAAGCTGACGGGCCGATTCTTCCTGCTGAATAGCCGCCCGTTCATCCGCAGCCTGAGCCTGCCCTGCCGTGAACGCAGCCAGAGTACAGATAAATACCAGGATTTGAAAGACTTTATGCTTCAAAACACACCTGAGTGAATAATAAAAACCACACGTACATCCATTCTATCGGCGATTTCGGGCTATACTATCACAAAACCTTTCCCCTTCCAGCAAGAAGAGGAAAATAATTTTGATAAATCGCATTTTCTTCACAATTCCCCTTCCATATAGTACGGATTGGAACCATACTCTGTTCGTTTCCAATCCTATGCAAAAACGCCGCAGCACAAGCCATGCGGATACGCAATCGAATCTCCTTCACCCTCTCACACAGCTTCCAATATAACGCTTCTGTACTTTAATCAGCGCCCCAACCTGACCGTCGCATACACCGGGAAGTGATCCGACGGATACCGCCCGTCAAACTCCCGCTTATCCAGCCCCACCTCGATAATCTCGGTTGAATCGGTCACAAGCACATGGTCAATCTTCCTGCCCCCGGTGCGCCCCTTAAACCCGTGAAATGTCCCGTCCGGCTGCCGGCTGCGATTCAGCATCTGCCACGAATCCACCATCCGCGGACACGGCGTCTCATAACCAATCTCCTGCAAATACAGCATCGCCGGATTATCCATCCCCATATTAAAATCCCCCATCACCACAAACGGCGCCGCCTCATTCCGGCGTGTGATCATCTTGGCCAGCAGTTCCGTACTTTTCACACGTGACACCTGCGACGCATGATCCAGATGCAGATTATACACGTAAAACATCTTGCCCGACTCAATTTCCGTCAGCCGCACCCATGTGCAAATTCGCGGCAGCGTATTGCCCCAGTGCTTGGTGCCGGCCTTCCACGGCGAATTAGAAAACCAGAACGTCCCGGAATCGCCCAAGGAAAACCTGTCCCGCCGATACAGCACCGGAGATGCCTCGCCAGCGCTCTTACCGTCATCCCGACCGGCAAACACCACACCGTACTGGGGTAGCGCCTGCCGAACGGCCGCAATCTGAAACGCCTCGGCCTCCTGCAAACCGACCACATCCGCCCGGTGCGAGGCAATCACATCAAACACCAAATCCTTGCGAAGCTCCCAGCGATTGCCTCCGTCACCGGCACTGCCGTAACGAATATTAAACGTCAGCACCTTAACAACTCCGCTTTCAGCAGCCGTAAACTCTATCTCCCGGGCAATCTTCTCCTCTTGCGCTCCGCACCCGTACAATACAAAAACAACCGGTAAAACAATCAAAATCCTTTTAAACCAAGCCAATAGTCAACCTCCTGTGTCTTATTATTGCTCAACATAAAATACCGTTCTTCAAGAGTTTATCGGTTTTTCGGGCATTGTTCAAACCTCATTCTAAAAAAGTTCGATTTTTCCTGTAAGATATAGGTTACCGACAACGTCATAATAAGTGACGGAAGCAGAATTCAGAAGAATCGAGGTTACAGGTTTGGGACATTGGAATATTACAATTGAAGAACATGGATCTCGGGTTTGGAACATTGTTTATCGCATCCTGGGAAATGACGCGGATGCTTCGGATTGTTTTCAGGAAGTGTTTTTGTCGGCCGTAAAATCCTCCCGAAAACGAAAAATTCGCAACATGGGAGCATTTTTAAGCTTGCTGGCTTCACAGCGAGCCATTGACATGCTGCGAAAACAGAAAACCAATATCCGGATGAGTACTTTTTCAGCCGACTGTGAACACATAGAAAGCCATGAAGTCTCACCGGAATATTGTATGCAGTCCGATGAACTCTCGAAGCAGCTGCGCCAGGCGTTATTGAAAATACCTCGTATTGAAGCTCAGGTGTTTTGCCTGCGAACCTTGAATGAATTCAGCTACCGTCAAATTGCTGATGAAATGAATGTCAATGAAAACTACGTAGGTGTTTTGATTAATCGTGCACGAGGTAAACTCCAAAAAATTCTGAAAACTGTTTCCGTCGATTATCATTGTGGACGGGAGGTGCCCCATGAATAAAGAACATGATATTTTAGAACAGGCGGCCAAGGCCTTTTCAGAAGGCCCCATCCCGAGCGGTCCACCGGAAGATCTGATCCGGCAAACGCTGGACAAGATCGAAAAAGAACAGACAACCATTCCATTACTGGAAAGGATACTGAAAATGAAATCTTTACCCAAAATAGCAGTCGCGGCGATCATTATTGTCGCACTCTCAGCAGTCTTGTTATTCCCCACAGGCCCGGGAAGCTTTGCTTTAGCAGATGTTTATGAAATAGTCCAACAAGCACCGGCCTTTGTGTACAAGATGTCCATGACCATGAACGGAACGATGACGGGAAGCACACCGCCGCAGAATATGGAAATGGAAGGTACGATCACCGTCTCAAAGGAATACGGCATGATAATGGAAAATACCATGCATATGATCGATCAGAATACAACGATGACACAAAACATATATATTCTGTCGGCTGAAAAGAAAATGATTCAGATTATGCCAAATGAAAAAAAATATATCACAATGGCATTCACAGAGGACCTTTTGCAAAAAATGAAAGAACAGAATAACGACCCTCGTGAGATGATCAAAAAAATACTGAAAAGTGAATATACCGATCTTGGAATCTCAGAGATTGACGGCGTCAAAGTACAGGGCTTCCAGACAACCGATCCAGCCTATGCCGGCGTCATGTGCGATGATATCAATGCGACAATCTGGGTCGATGTTAAAACCGGTCTGCCCTACCGCTCTGAATTCTCGATGAAGATCGGTGAAACCCTTGAAATGCAAGGAGAAATGTACGATTACGAATGGAATACCATAGTTCAGGCTGATGATTTTGTGCCGGTCATCCCGGAAGATTATACATCCATGGGTAACGTCGAACTGCCGAAGATGGACGAAACTTCAGCAATCGATGGATTGCGTTTCCATGCCGAACTGGTAGGCAGTTATCCGGAAAAAATCGATATGGCGAACCTGATGCAGGCCATGAGCAAAATAAGAGAAAGCGAGACTGAAGCTGCCATCGAATTTAAGAAGCAAATGGAATTGGCAAAAACAGAAGAAGATACAGTTCAAGCAATGATGCAGCAAATGGCCCCACTGCAATCACTCAGCATGTTCTATGCTAACTTAGTACAGGAAAAGAAAGATGTAGCCTATTTCGGCAGCCAGGTCACACCGGACGATTCTGATGCGGTCCTGATGCGATGGAAAGTCGAAGGCACCACCTATAAAGTCATCTTCGGCGACCTGACGATTGCGGAAATGGAATACGAAAAACTCAAAGACATCGAACCACAACCGAAGACCGAACCGTCTCAGCCGTAAAGCTGCCTGACTTCAAAACCTCAAGCCCGGATTTTGAAAATAATCCGGGCTTTTTTTATTTTTGGGTCGCATTTCACGCCCTAAACGTGTCTATAATAGCGGATTGAAAAGTGATAAGCCTCGCCCAAACGGGCGACTCCTTAATTTTGCTTTTTGATCTTTGATGTTTAATTTGTCATTGAAAGGCCTTTGGTGACACAATCGGATGCCCAGTTAGTACAGGAAGTTCTGGATGGCAGCAAACAGGCGTTTGCCCTGCTGGTGAGCCGCTACGAGCGGTCCGTCCGTGCGGCAGCGACGCGTATCGTTCAATCAACGCACGCCGCTGACGATATCGCACAGGAAGCATTTGTGCGAGCCTGGCAGCAGTTGCCAACATTGCGAAATCCGAAGGTCTTCGGCCCGTGGCTGATAAAAATCACCCGCCGATGTGCCATCGATAGTCTCAGAGAACAGCAGTCATTAAATTATACCGACAGTCTCGATCAAATGGCCGCCCACGAGCGAAACGGCACGCTCGACGAGAAACACCAACATCTGCTGGAGACGATTGATAAACTGCCCGCCTCCGAGCGCCAGGTTGTAATGCTTCGCTACTTCGCCCGCATACCGTGCGGAATGTCGCGACCATTGTCGGCCGCAGTGTCGGAACCGTTACTAAACAGCTCTCACGAGCCCATAAACGCCTGAAACGTCGTTTACAGGAGTCGGAAAAATGAACTCAAAGAACGATATAGAGCAAAAACTCGAAAACTTAGCCGACGCCCTCGGCACACGCGATACCTTTGTCAATGACGTCATGAACCGTATCGAGAACTCCCCTGTACAACCCGGCAAAAAACAAACGCCAAACCATGTACTCAGGAGAATTTTTATGAAACACCGAATCATGAAACTATCAGCCGCGGCCATAATTTTTATCGCCGCAACTCTAACCTTGACCGTCTTCGACAAAACCGTATCACCGACCTACGCACTCCAACAGACCATAGACGCATATAAATCTTTACGTTTTATGCATTTTACGGAATATTCCACTGAAACGAATAAGCCGCTGCAAATCGTTTGGGCTGAATTCAATCCGGATGGAAAAATCAAGAACTTCCGATGTTATCAGTTGACCGGCAACGATGGAAGTGGTTTTCAGGATACTATCATTGCAGATGTTAATGATGGCAGTGCCAGCATGTGGCGTTGTTCAGATAAATCAACCGTATTATACTGTGGAAGGCTACGGATTGAAAAAAATGGTTTAACAATCGATGAATATTTGTCGCGAACCCTTAAACTGCTCGACCCAAAACAGTTTTTCGAAGAAGCTAAAAAACTCCATAACAAAAAGAAAGCAACCATCATTGTCAAGCAACCGGCAGACATTTCAAAACCGATACATTTAACGGTAACATTCGAGTCCAAGCTCGAGTTCTTGTTTTTTTCGATAGAACAAATAATCGCTGAAATTGACCAGACATCTAAGTTTGCTCTCAAACTGAATTTAGTCAAACCCAAAGACGGCAAGTACCAAGAAAAATCCGTAATCAAATATCAGAACTTCAATCAACCGATCGACCCTGCAATATTCGAATTTGATAAAACAAATGGACAGGCGTCGGTTTCCGCAAAAGAATTGCTGAAAGAAGTACAATAGACTTATAACGCAACACAAATCTCTATTAAGCCGGTCATTTTAAGCCGGCTTTTTCTTTTCTTCGCTTTCTTTTTTAGCAAAATGTCTATTTTCATAGACGAAATGGCCGTGTTCATCCGTTATATTGTCGAAAACCGTGATTCTATAGGGATTTTTGGCGATGCCGGACGAAAAAAAGTTAATTAAGCAATTCAATCAGGGCAGCAAAGACGCGCTTTGTAAGATTTACCAGCGATACAAGAACGACTTGTACGCACTGGCCATGTCGCTGCTCAATGACGCCCACGCCGCCGAAGACGCGGTGCATGATGTTTTCGTCCGTTTCGCTCAAAAAAGCGGCAGCTATGTCCTGCAGGGCACACTGAAAAACTATCTGCTAACCAGCGTGGCCAACCGAGCACGCGACTTTTACCGGTTGAAATCACAAAACAACGTGGCGCTGGTAAACGGCGTTCCGATGCCCTGCACAGACTATGGCCCGGCCCAATACGCCATAGAAACGGAAGAATACATCGTTTTGCAGCAGACATTGGCCAAACTGCCCTACCAGCAGCGTGAAGTCATTCTGCTTCACCTGCATCATGATATGACCTTTCAGGAAATTGCCTCCGCGCAAGGCATTTCGATTAATACAGTACAAAGTCGGTACCGATACGGTTTGGAAAAGCTTCAGCTCATCTGGAAACGCTGACTTTTCCATAGAAAGGAAGCAGTACAATGAAACGATTAAATCAAACAGAAGACCGGATGCAGCAGCTCAAGCCGGACATTGAAACACCCGCCGCCATGGATTCACGTATCTTGACGGATGCATATGCGGCGATGGCCAATGCCCGGGTTCAGGCTGCCCCAAACTCCGGTCTCATGAATTTCAGGAGACTTCTTATGAAAAACACCGTAAAGTTTACCGCCGCGGCTGTCATCCTCATCGCCGCAACACTGTCACTGACATTGCTGAACAATTCAGCCTATGCACTCGAACAAACCATCGAGGCCTTTCATTCGGTTCGCTCGATTCATCTGCGTGAGTTCCATCCGGGCCATGACCAGCCGATTCTGACATGGGCCGAATTCCACTCAAACGGACAGCCAAAACGATTCCGCCTGACCGTCCCGGAATGGGACAGCCCGCAGGACGGTGAAAAAAACGCGATCTGGTCGGACGGCGCCGCCTCTATCTGGTTCAAAAAGAAAAATACCCTCATGACAATCAGGGAACACGAAATCGCCGAAAAAATGCTTCAGGGCATCCGCCAAACCGACCCGCGTAACTTTTTGGAGCAAATCCAGCAGCTCCAGCAGAACAACGAAGCAGCCCTTGATATCCTCCAGCCGGATGACAAATCCCGGCCGATCGAGTTGACCATTGATTTTGCCCAACCCCATCCTCTGCTGGGCCACCAGGCCGTGGCACTGGTCGATCAGGCCACAAAACTGCTGACAAGCATCAAGATATTCGAGATGACGGGCGATAAATTCCGTGAAAAAGTAACACTCGAATTTCACGATTACAATCAAGCCATCGATCCGGCTATGTTTGAATTCGACAATCTGCCGGACGATATTCTGAAAGCCGATCAGCTCACACAGCAGATCGGACTGGCCCAGGGCGAAATGTCAGATAACAAGGTCGCTGAAGAAGTGGCACGACAATTCTGGCAGGCAATTATTGATGAAAACTTTGATAAGGCGGGGCAATTGTATGAAGGCATCCCGGCTGACAAAATCCGCCAGGCCTTCGGCAAATTCGCAGGCTCTGAAACAGAAATCATGTCCGTCGGCCCCGCCGAACCGCACCCCACGCCCGAAACAGGCGGCCTGATCGTGCCCTGTACAATTCGAACTGTCATTGATGGCAAAGTCAACGAACAGACCTTTGAAAAAATCGGCGTTCGCCAAGTCGTCAATCAACCGGGATACTGGACCATCTTCGGCGGTTTGTAAACAAAACCCAACCTTTTCCCTTTCAAGCCGGCCTGCCACAGGCCGGCTTTTTCTTTTTACCATCCTTTTTATCCGGTTCATCCCGTCTAAACATTTCAGCCTTCCGACCGATAATTCTCTGAAAAACTACCCAGAGAAAAATTTTGTAAAAAAACTTCGCAAAACTATATATTGTGTGTTCTCCATCCTTGCCAGTTTACCATACGCTTATAATAAAATGGGGGTTTTAGGGCAATCTTGCGGGCACATGAAGGACCGATAACTCAATAAAACACCGAAAAACTCATATAAACCTTTCATATAAAACAACTTAAACAATCTTAAGCCTTTTTTTCAAAAAAAGTGAAGAAATCCAAACAGCCCGGACGATACCAGTACTGTAAGGGATGGTGAAGCCTAAAACGGCCCAAACAGAGCATACAATATATTGTGGGTCTTAACAGGAAACAAAGAAACCTCATAACGGACTCGAGGGAATACCAACAAGAGGTGGTCGGATTGATTGAATGCGACCACTGGCCGACAAAGACGGGCAGGATGCCTGATGATGAAGGCCATGCAGTCAGTGAGGATATTATTATGCAAACAAAAAACAACACAAATCGAATCGAAGCAATGTCATGCAATGAGCTTTTTGATGACCGCGGCGGTCTGTTCGACGCACAGCAGGCTGATTCCGATTTTCTGGCGGACTCCCTGCTGGAAAACATGAACGCCAGCCCGCTGGGCCAACTCCTGAAGGTGATTGGTTCTCTGCCGGAAGTACGGATCGAAAAAGTGGACCGTGCCCGCCGGATGATCAGCCAGACCGACAGCGGCGAACTGGATGCGCAGATGGACATTGCGTTAGACAGAGTACTGGAAGAACTGATTATCGAAGGCTAGAGCATTTTAAGGAAGGATGTGGTTGCTTAGGCCGTCATGAGAACAAGTCCGGCAAGGCGAAAACCGCAGCCAATGCTATTCATTGGCGAGGATTTTCAACACCGCCGGGCGCTGCCGCAATAGGCATAAGCGGCTACAAAATTCTTAACATGCTCTAAGGTTCCACAAGGGATCTTAGCCTCCCTTCTATATAGTGAGACCTTTCAACTGGCCGATTCCGTCTATGGAAACCGTCTAATCATCATGATGATTCTGCCGAAGGGCCTCGCTCTCCCTTGACACAGTCGCTGTAAACAGTTGATGTGACTGTAACAACCGCCATCGACAAGCGATGACAAACTTCTCTCTTGCTGCTGTGCGAATGGTGCGGGTATCAATCGTGGGCGTAATCAACTTCATCCAGTTCAACGGGCTTGTAACCTGGCTGCTTGGAGCGTTCCAGTTCCGCGTTGAAAGCAGTAATAATCGCTTCCTGGATTTTTTTCCTGCATTGGGCGTTGATCGGGTGAGCAATATCCGCATGAAGCTTCATACGGCCCTGTACGTCGGGTTTAACCCGATTTTCCGCCAGTTTCGCGCCGCAGTTGCTGCAGAATTTCGCCCGCAGGTGGTTTTTGCCGCCGCATTTGCTGCAATGATCGCTCATTTTGCGGGAAGGCATTGCGACGAACAGGCCTCCCGTGCCTTCAATGATCTTAATGTCGCGGATAACAAATTCGTTATCCAGCGTCATTGAGCAGAAAGCTTTGAGACGATCATCCTGATTGGCCACCATTTTGACTCTAACTTCGCTGATCTCCATTTTGCCGGCCTCATGTAAAAGTTACCATCTATTGTTGTTGATGAACCTGCTTTCGCAGTCAAAATCTCGTTTCAACAGTTGCCGCAGTTGCGGTTGTTTCTCGTTCAGATCTGACCCGAGTACATACATGGCCGAGCCGCTCCCGCTGAGGCACACCTTGCGGCCGCAAAGGGCTTGGCATCTTTCCTTCAGCGTTTCCAGCTCACGGTTTAGTCGAAAACAGCCTGACTCAAGCATATTTGCGCATATTTCGGCTATAGAATCAACCTTCTTTTTTTCAAGAAGTGGATTTATTTTTGCGGAAAGTCGATTGTAGAGTTCCGGACTATGGAGATAATTTTCGTAAACACTTTTTGTAGAAACACTTATCCCCGGAACTAATAAAAGTGCCGAAAATTCAAATTCGGTATCAATAGGGTGGATTTTTTCGCCACGCCCCGTGCAATACGCCAGCGGCGGCCCCAAAAAGAAATTGATATCACTGCCCAGTGCCGCGCAAATCTCATGCAGAACCGTATCGGGTTGATTCAGGCCCGCAAAACGGTTCAACCCCATCACCGCTGCCGCCGCGTCACTGCTGGCACTGCCCAAACCCGTACCGGCAGGGATGTTCTTCGTCAGTGTCACGCGAATGGGAACCTGCCGCCCCGCCCGTTCCATCAACATCTGACAGGCCCGGTAGACCAGGTTCTCCTCTCCGTCCGGCGCCCAGTAGTCACCGGTGCAGACTAGCTCAATCCCCTCGGTACTGCCCTGCTCAAACAGCAGCTCATCGTACCAGTTGATCTTGGCCATCAGCGTTTCAATCCCGTGAAAGCCGTCCGGTCGCTTGCCGGTAATCAGCAAAGACAGGTTAATCTTGGCCGGCGCCCGAACCAGCAGAGCGTTTTTCGTTGCTTCAAATTGAGGACAGTTGAGGCTCACTCGACAGAATCCTTAGTAGTGGAATTCAACAAAAAAGTAAATCGTTACAAACCTAATTGTATTTCGCTCATTAGCATAGCAGAGACGGAATGCGTTGACAAGTGAATAAGATTTCAAAACAGAAGAGCATATCATCGCTTCTCATTGAACAGAAAATTCTTTCAGGCCAAAGGTAATGCCACTCTATGATTTGGCTCAGGCAGTCAATTCTGCTGACGGAAAGCACTTGCCATGCGAAGGATATATTACTTTTGCACCGTGCTCACAAAGTTTTTGCCAACTCCCATATATGGAATTGATATCACCAATCGCAAGGGGCCTGTGGCGCAATCCCGTCCACCACAAAAAATTCATGGCAAGATCACCTACAAACGCCCTTCCATCCGAAAGCAATACTGCAAGGGAATCTCGTGTATCGCTATGGCCCGGTGTATGCAAAATAACACCATTGATACCAATCTCCGGCAGAATAGATTTATCATCGCCTTCAAGTATAATTTCATCACCCATAAGTGTCAGAGGCGGATATATCCACTCATTACCATGCATAAAGACTTCAAAGAATTTCATGGTGACCTGAACGCGACGATTAAGGTATTTGGCAGTATCTTCAGATTTGCCCTGTTTTAAAGGAGGGACTGCATTACGATGAGTTATTAGCGTACAGCCGGTATCCGTCATCAACTGTGAAGCAAATCCAGCGTGATCATCGTGATGATGTGTGATCAGAAGATATTTGATATTAGAAATCGCGATTCCTAATCGGGCCAATTTCTTTTTAAACTTAGAGTACAATTGAGGGTATGAAGTATCAATAAGCAAGTACCCACCTGTGCACTCCAGCAGATAGCAATACGTAAAGCCAAGCTTTAAGGAATGAATTTTTGTTAAACTTTGAATCTCACATTTTTTCATTTTGGCACAGGATTGAGGAATATCTGATAACTGTCCGCTAACCTTCAGTAATTCTTGACTTTATAGCAACTCTACTATATCATCAGTCGATGTCGGGAATCAAATAAAAATTCCATCTCACACATAAGGAATGAAATTTTATGACGGAAACCACTCCAGAGAAGGTCGCGTGGTGGCACCTGCATCGGCGTTTGTATAACTGGGTGATTCATTGGGCTGATACGCGATACGGTGTATTGGCGCTGATTTTGCTGGCGATTACCGAGCCGATTTGCGTACCGATACCGGCGGATGTTCTGGTCATCGGGCTTTGTTTCGGTAAGCCGAAACAATCACTGAAATACGGGTTGTTGTGTTCGTTTTTTTCGGTAGTGGGGGGCACTATCGCTTTCAGCTTGGGGCTGCTGATTGGTCCTGAGCGGGTCGCCCATTTTTTTGATACTTTAAGTTTTGGACCGCTTCAATTAGGCGAAAAGGCCACAAAGGCATTGGAACTTTATCAGCGTTATGATTTCTGGGCGATTGCCATTTCAGCTTTGACACCGGTTCCGTATATGCTGTTTAGTTGGCTGGGAGGGATGGCGAAAGTTTCTATTATCAAATTCATCGGCATTAGTCTTGTTTTCCGGACCATGCGGTTTGGTACTGAGGGTTTGCTGTTTTATCTATTTGGTGAAAAGGCTCGCCGATTGATCGAAAAATATTTCAATGCCGCTACTGTGATCGTTATTCTGTTGCTTGCGGTGCTTGTGTTCATTATTAAAAAAGCAGGTCATCTGTTCCACTAAACATATTCGTGAGAATTCGTGTTAATCTGTGGGTAATAAAATGACTGAGAAACAGAAAAACATATTGTTGAAAGTTGCCAAAGATACAGTTACCGCGGCGGTTTCCGGCAGACCGGTCCATGAACCAACCACCGATGATCCGGAATTGCTGGTTGAACAGGGCTGTTTTGTCACGCTGAAAAACATTGACCGGCTTCGCGGCTGTATCGGCCAGTTTGAAGGCGACCGACCGCTGATCGAAATGGTCTGCAGCATGGCCGTTTCCTCCTGCATGTACGACCCGCGATTCGGCGGCGACCGCATCACACCGGCAGAACTACCGCAACTCGACATCGAAATTTCGGTCCTTTCGCCGATGATTCAAACGAATGAGCCGGAAAACCTTCGCCTGGGCATCGACGGCATCTACATCACCGACGGTCGAACATCGGGATGTTTTCTCCCACAGGTCGCCACCGAAACCGGCTGGAACGTTGAAGAGTTTCTCGGCTATTGCTGCGCCCACAAAGCGGGACTGGCCTATGACGCCTGGAAAAACGCAAACGTAGAAGTCTACCTATTCACCGCGAACGTCTTCGGTGCCGACTGGAACGATATTCAATAGAAACAAGGGCGATGAACAACAAACCGCTAAAACTCATACTGGTCTTAAGTTGTCTGCTGCTGATATGGGGCTGTCAGGAAGCTCAGACATCCCGGTTCCAATCCTATCCGACAGCGACTAATCCGCGATCCTACGCCGAACAACTGCGCAACGAACCGGCCGTCAAAGACGTGCAGACATGGGACAACCCTTACTCCAACGGCCTTATTATCCGCACAAAACACTACCGCATCTATACCACCCTGCTGGAACCGCTGATGCTGCGGCAGGTGCCCGCCTACATGGAATCCGCCTTCCGGGCCTATCAAAGCCAGTTGCCGGCCCCGATTGAATCCAGCCAGATATTCGACATCTATCTGTTCGCTAACCGCGGCCAGTGGGAACAATTCACCCACACATTTGTCGGTAACAATGCCCCGCTTTACCTGCAAATTAAAAAAGGTGCTTATGTCGCCAACGGCACCTGCGTCGCCTACAACATTGGCCGCAAGCAAACGTTTTCAGTTCTCGGCCATGAAGGCTGGCACCAGTTTAATCAACATCTGTTCGCCTATCGCCTGCCAAGCTGGCTGGACGAAGGCATTGCCACGCTATTTGAAACCTGCAAGTATTCCAAGGGCCGCTTTCTGTTCGAGCCGGACAAAAACCTCATGCGTCTCGGCTCACTCAAGCAAACCATGCAGACCGGACAATTGATTCCGCTACGGCAGCTCATCGCTCTCAACCCCGGCCAGGTTGTCGGCCATAACGGTACAGACGACGCCGTCATTGCCTTTTATGCCCAGAACTACGCCCTCGTGCGTTTTCTGCGTGAACACAACTACGGTATCCGCCTGCGAAAATATCACGCGATGATGCTCGGCGGCGCCGAAGGCACTTGGCCGCTCAAAGCCGAATACACCGACCTGGCTGCTGACCGCAGTCGCCCGCTGACCGTCAATTGGAACACTGTCGTCGCTCCGACACTGTTTGCCTATTATATCGACCCGGACATCGCTAAACTCGAAGCCGAATACCGGGCCTTTTGTCGAAAAATAACCTATCATGTACGAATCAAACAATCACCAAAATCTTGACTGATAAGATATTTCAAATGAAAGGCATATCATGAAACGCATTCAATTACTCGTCTTCATCGTATTAACTCTTGCAACAGTAACGCCCGCCTTTGCTCAGGACTATTTCCCCGACATCCCCGGCTACAAGACACTGGCCTGTGACCTCCACACGCACACCGTCTTTTCGGATGGCATGGTGTGGCCGACCGTCCGCATCGATGAAGCTCGCCGGGAAAGGCTCGATGCCATCGCTATCAGCGACCACATTGAATACCAACCGCATAAGGCCGATCTGCCGACCAATCATAACCGCCCCTATGAAGTTGCCAAGCAGCTCGCTGTCGAAAAGAATGTCCTGCTGATTAAAGCGACAGAAATCACACGAGACACCCCGCCGGGCCACTACAACGCCCTGTTCCTGGAAGACATCGACCTGCTGGATACCCCGAAATTTATGGATGTTATTGAAGAGGCCAACAAACAAAACGCCTTCGTCTTCTGGAACCATCACGCTTGGAAAGGCGAAGATCGCGGGAAATGGTCGGATCTGCAAACCACTCTCTACGAAAAGAAGTGGTTACACGGCATGGAAGTCGCCAACGGTGGAAGCTATTACCCCAGCGCTCATAAATGGTGCCTTGAGAAAAACCTGACCATGCTCGGCAATTCTGACATCCACGCCCCCGCCAGTGACGATCCCTATACCGCTGAAAAACACCGCTCGGTCACATTGGTCTTTGCCAAAGAACGAACAGTCGAGTCCATCACCGAAGCTCTGCGGGCCGGCCGCACCGCTGTCTGGTTCGAAAATCAAGTCATCGGCCGCCAACAGTACCTGAAACCGCTGTTTGACGGCTGCGTTACCGTCGCCAAAGCACACTATCAGAAAAACAGCACGCTCTTTTTTGAGCTGACCAACAAGGCACTCATCGACGTCCAGCTTGAACGAACCGGCAAATCGGGACCATCCGAAATCACCATTCCCGCCCGCTCGTCAGTGATTGTCACCGCCAAGCTGCCAAATGGCAAAAAGACCGTAAACTTATCGTACCGAGCCAGTAATTTCCTGATCGCCCCGGAAAAAGGACTGCCTGTTGAGTTTTCAGTAACAAGCCATTAATATAACCACAGAGAACACGAAGTTATTATATTTTTTCTTCGTGCTCTTCGTGAACTTCGTGGTGAAATATCTGCTCAAAAGGTTTTTAATATGCGTAAATCACAATTCATCTTAGCCTCCGCCTCGCCGCGGCGGCGGGATTTGCTTCGGCGGCAAGGCTACTGTTTTGAGATAATCCCGTCGGACGTGGACGAATCGCAATTCGGCACTGACGATGTCAGCTCTGAAGAATTGACCAAAATCCTGGCTCTGGCAAAGGCTAAAGATGTCGCTGCAAAATTTCCCAATGCCCTCGTCATCGGCTCCGATACCGTCGTCGATCTGGACGGGGAAATCATCGGCAAACCCGATGACGCCGACCACGCTGAAGAAATCACCCGAAAACTGTTCAGTCAACCGCATAAGGTCATCACCGGACTGGCATTAGTGTGCGTAGAGAAAGACATCGAAATCGTCGAAGCCGACACCACCATTGTTTATCCGCGTCAATTGACCGAAACCCAGATCGCCGACCACATTACCAACGGCCAATGGGAAGGAAAAGCCGGCGCCTATGGTATCCAGGAAACCGGCGATGAATTCGTCGAACGGATCGACGGTTCGTTTACGAATGTCATGGGCCTGCCGATGGAATTAACCAACCGCCTGCTCGAACAACTCGGCATTATGCCCGACAAATAACCGCGCCAGGCAACTCGTCATTCCGAGCGTAGCCGAGGAATCTATTTAAACAGCCATCTCGGCGCAGCCGGGATTCCTCATTTTGCACTTTTATGTTTGAATCGAACCTATTTGAGTAGATCAATTATTTTCTGCAAATCGTTTTCCACCTGAACCGGCGGATTACTGAACGCCCGGGCCATCTTGCTGTGGTAATTCACCGTCGCATCGGGGTCTTTAAGCTGATGCCCGGTCAACACGCACGCAACCCGCTCGTCTTTGCCAACAGTGCCGTTTGCCAGCAGATGTTTTAAACCCGCAATCGAAGCCGCCGAGGCAGGTTCGCAGCCCAGACCATACCGCCCCACCTGTGCCTTGGCGTCGAGGATTTCCTCATCGGTCACATCCAGCACCACACCGTTGCAAACCTCCAGTGCCCGCAGGCATTTCTTCAGATTCACCGGCCGAGAAATCTCAATCGCCGAAGCAATCGTTTCAGGTCGATAGCCAGTCGCGTCCAGATTGGCATAATAAGTGTCAATGATCTGCTGATCATAAGCCCCACCGTTCCATTTAAGCCCCTTGTCGTTAACCAGTTCGGTCAGGGTATTGGCACCTGTAGCGTTAATAACCGCCAGCCGCGGAATGCGGTCGATCAGCCCGATTTCTTTCAGCTCCGCAAACGCCTTGCCGAATGAGCTGGAGTTGCCGAGATTGCCGCCGGGAACAACAATCCAGTCGGGTACTTCCCAACCCAACCCTTCGAGTATCCGCAGCATAATCGTTTTCTGCCCTTCCAGTCGGAACGGATTCAACGAGTTAACCAAATAGATATTCAACTCCGCACACACATCCTGAACCTGCCTCATGCAGTCGTCAAAGTCACCGGCCACCTGAATTGTATGACCGCCAAAATCCATTGACTGGCTGAGCTTGCCAAAAGCAATCTTGCCTTCACCAATGAAAACGGTCGCCTTCAAGCCGCAGCTATGCGCATACAACGCCATCGACGCAGAGGTATTACCGGTCGAGGCACAGGCACTGGCGACAGCACCAACCATCTTGGCGTGACTGAACGCCGCAGTCATGCCGTTATCCTTAAACGAACCGGACGGGTTCATACCCTCATACTGTAAAAACAGCGAATTCGGATTCATCCCCAAATCCTGTGCCAGTCCACAGCACTGCTGCAGCAGCGTCTGGCCTTCGCCGACAGAAACCTTGTACTGATCGTCACAGAAATTCAACAAATCACGAAATCGCCACACACCCGAAAAGTCCAGCCGGTTGTTACGAGTCGCCCAGCGATTGCCAAAGTCACTCAGCTTTTCGGGAAGTTCGATCTTATCCCAGTGGTATTTAACATCCAGCAAATCACCGCACTGCGGACACTTCACAATGACTTGTGAACAGTCAAATTCCGCTCCGCAGTCAATATTGATACACTTTTGATATGCGTGTTGGCTCATCGTATGCAATCCTTGAATGAAAAGGCTCCTGCCCCCTTTATGTTTAAACCGGCTGGGGGACTTTGGGTTCAGTTACTTTTTTTTTAATCTCGCAAATACCGGCGATCAGTTCCGGCAGTTCGCTGATTTTATCAATCACGTGCGTTCCCGCCGGCGGCGTCTTGCCCTTGTTGGTATAGGCAGTCTTCATAATCGGCAGCATCCCGACCTTTGAAGCGCCTTCGACATCATTATCGATACGGTCGCCAACATAAATAATATTTTCACACGCTATGCCGATACTTTCTGCGGCAACGCGGAAAATGCGGCTGTCGGGCTTTCTCCACTGATACTGATACGTATAAAGCCGCGGCGTCAGACACTCCAGAAAGCCCGCCTCGGCCATGTGCCGCTCCAGGCTGCTCTTGTGGATAAAGGTATTGCTCAGCAGGCCCACCTTAAGCCCCATCTTTCGCAATTTGGTTAGAGAATCAACAATGTCCGGCTCAACCTGCCCAATCTCATACAGTGTTTCGTACCACTTCCAGTTGAGTTCTTCCCATTGTTCATCGCTCAGCGTAAAGCCTTTCCGCTGTCCGTAGCCGCGAATCACCTCCAACGAATCAAAATCATTGCCGGTCAGAGATGATTTAAGGACATGATACCGCATTCCCCACAAGTGAAACAGCCGGTAGGTCCAGAACGGACCAACCGGCTGATTGCATGCTTTCAAATAGTTGTATGACCGGCGAACCGCCTCATCCGACAGCTTGGATGTATCCAGCTTGCCGAATGTCAGCAGTGTCTCGCCCAGGTCAAACAATACAGCTTCAATCGTTCGTTGTGTTGCCAATTGCTTACCTCAGTGCGGGCAGGTTTTCACCAAAGACCTCTTCGGCCCAGGCAATCATTTCATCGTCAGAAATCGCTGCGACGCGATCGGCAGCATATTCTTCGTCGATCTTGTCCTTGATGGCAATCACATGCGGATCATGCTTGGGAATCTCAATCTCATAGCGTTCTTCAATCCAGTGCTTGATGCCGGCTGCCCCGGACTTGTCGGTAATCGCCACGCCCACCGGACGCTTGAGCATCTTATTGGTATCGAAGCAGTTATAGATTTCCTCGTTCTTCAGCAAGCCGTCAGCGTGAATACCTGCACGAGTCACGTTAAAGTCCTTGCCCACCAGCGGATAATTCATCGGAAGATTGAACTTCAGTTCCTTGTTGGCAAACCGAGCCATTTCGGTAATCGCCTGGTAATTGATCTTGTCATTGGTACCGCACAACTGGGCATGTTCTACGACCAGCGCTTCCAGCGGTGGATTACCGGTACGCTCACCGACGCCAAAGATCGAGCAGTTCGCCGCACAGCATCCGTACATCCATGCCGCCGCAGCGTTGATTTCAACTTTGTGGAAGTCGTTGTGACCATGCCATTCAATCCATTCGGCGGGAACACCAATTTTGCGAAGGCCCGCAACCAGTTTCGGCAGCGACCGCGGCAGTTTCGCGTTCGGATACGGTACCGCAAAGCCCAGCGTGTCACACAGGCGAATCTTGACAACACTGTTGTATTCCTGTGACAACTTCATCAGTTCCGCAGCGAACGGAAGCACGAATCCGTCATAGTCGGCACGCGTGACGTCTTCAAAGTGACACCGCGGGATAATTCCGTGATCCAAGGCTGTCTTAACGATGCTCAAGTAAGCTTCCAGTGCCTGGGCACGAGTCTTTTTGAGCTTCAGGAAAATGTGATAGTCGCTGGCACTGGTCAGAATACCGGTTTCCTTCAGGCCCATCTGGGTCACATACTTAAAATCGCCCGCAACCGCACGAATCCAGCCGGTAATCTCCGGGAAATCGTACCCGCGTTCCTGGCACAGTTCAACCGCCTTGCGATCCCGATCAGAATAAAGGAAGAACTCACTCTGCCGAATCAGGTCGGTACCGCCATTGATTTCGTGAAAGAAGTCATAAATACGCAAAATCTGTTCTGGCGTATAAGGTGGACGGGACTGCTGGCCGTCACGGAACGTCGTGTCGGTAATCCATACTTTGTCCGGAACTTCCATCGCCGGAGCTTCCTCTTCAAAGAAAACACGGGGAAATTCCGAATACGGGAACGTCTCACGGTAAAGATTCGGTCGTTCGATGTCTTGCAGTTTGATCTGCTCTGCCATATATGATATCTCCATTGCAGGGTCAAGAGGTCTGTCTGCTCCGCGAGCCGGTCCCTGCCTTTACCGACAACTGCGAATTTGAACATAGCCGAGGTGGGAGTCGAACCCACACGCCCATTACGGGCAGGGGATTTTAAATCCCCAGCGTCTGCCATTCCGCCACTCGGCCAGTCTTTACGTTTGCCGAACAGTGAAAGTTCAGCACATTCGAGCAGTGTATTATAGGGGTGTGGCCGGGATTTTCAAGAAAATCTGGGCCAGTAAATGGAAAAATAGCTCATTATGGCCTTCTTTGCTATGCGCTTTTTTCAGGAAATAGTGGAAAATGAAACAAAAATCACCAATTAACGCCCCAATAAGCGACATGTTTCAGGAGTTGTATCTCTAAAATAGTGACTTTGAGCCGTTTTATCTTTATATCGTCTTGCGGCTGATGTTTTTCGATATTTTCCGCCTTATCGCTGCCCAGACAGCACTTCGCTTGAGTTCCAGACAACGGCTTCGATACGGCTGGCGTCCCCGACTGATGACCTGGCACTTGACCGCATACCAGATGGCATGGGACCACTTTTCCAGCTTGAAACTCAGCCAGCCGGCACATAGCAGAATTTCCGGCCGCTTCGGATTCAGACGAACTGCATGCCGGACGCAGCGCAGGGCACTTTCGTATTCGCCGCCCATTGCCAGCGACATCCCTAATCCGTAAAACACCGATTCATTGGCTTCGGCACGTTCGAGAACCTGTAAAAAACAGCTTCCGGCATCCGAATCAGCTCCCATCTCCAAAAACAGCCAGCCCATGGCCGACAAGATATCGGTATCGTCAATCGACAACTGCAATTCCTGTCGCAGCAGTTCAACTCCCTTGGTAAATTCGCCGCCCTGCCTGCAAATTTGTGCCAAACGGTAACGCGGCCCGCTCAACTGCGGATCGGCCTGCACCGCACGATGGTACCAGTCAATCGCCTGCTGCATGTTCCCCTGAAGGAAATAAACTTCTGCCTGATAGAATCGGGCCTGCGCGTGATTTTCCTCAAATTCTAATATCCGGCTGAACTTCTCTTTCGCCGCGTCTAATTCGCCATTTTCCAACAAGAAAAGACCAAATTCGAGAATCACCTCCAAATCAGCCGGGTTTTTGCGAATCTCAATGAGAAACTCTTTTTTCGCACGCTCACCCTGACCGCTCACCCAGCAGGCCTGTGCCAGACGATAATGAATCTGCGGATGGCCGCCGTCAAGTTCAGCGCATTTATCCCAGCACCAGATCGCCCTTTCATATTGACCGCGTGAAAACAGGGAATTGCCAATATTGTAAAAGCACAAAGCACAATCCGGGTGAATCTGCTGAGCAAGATAGAACATCTGCTCAGCCTTTTCGTGTTGCTCCATCTCGGTGTAGGTGATAATTCGATTGCAATAGGCCGGCTCAAAACCGGGGTCAAGCTGCTCGATCTGTTCAAAGGTTTCCAAGGCCAAATCGTACTGAGCCGTCCGCGTATAATCAACGCCAAGGCAGTTGAGAATCTCCAGATCGTCCGGATTAAAATCAAGCGCACGTTCATAAAACTCAATCGCCTTGTCGTACTCTTCCAGTCCGTCCAGTGCCAAAGCCGCGTTAAAATACCACTCACCATGCTCGGGACCGGTATTGATCGCAAGATTCAAACGCTCCAGCGCCTCTTTAAGCTGCCCCTGCTCATAAAGTTCAAACGCCTCAGCTACCATATTTTCAGCCTGATCCCATTCGTGATCAGAGTCAAAGCTTTCCAGTGAATCAAACATAATCACTCCGATGTATCTATATATCATGCTGATAAAACAACTCTGCCGTGTTCATATCGTCAGAAAAAGACCCAAACTTAGGCCGGCAGCGGCATTTAGGACAGTTTTTTGTCGGAATAAAGTTTTTTCTGGTTTTTTGAGGGGTAAGATTCTATAATTTCAGTGTTTACAGGACCAAACGCCCGGAGTATAGAGCTTTCAACAGCAGTCCGGCCGAATCGTCCGATAAGACTAAATTGAATTGAAAGAAACCTAAATTCGGAGCAGAATCGATGGTTCAGGAAATTAAAGGCCAACTTTCAGCAGGCAGCAGCACGTTTGCCATTGTTGTCGGTCGTTTTAACGAGTTTATCACCAGTAAACTGCTGGGCGGCGCACTGGATTGCCTCCAGCGTCACGGCGCCTCCGATGACCAGATCACAGTTGTCTGGGTACCGGGCACGATCGAGATTACCACCGCCGCCAAGAAACTGGCCGAAAGCGGCAAATACTCAGCTGTAATCTGCCTGGGCGCGGTCATTCGCGGTTCCACCAGTCATTACGACTACGTCTGCCAGCAAATCGCCCGCGGCGTCGGCCAGTTGAACTATGACACCGGCATTCCGACGATTTTCGGCGTGCTGACTTGCGACACCATCGAACAGGCCATCGAACGAGCCGGCACCAAGCAAGGCAACGCCGGCGCCAACGCCGCGATCGCCGCGATTGAAATGGCCGACCTGCTCGCAAAACTATAATCAACCTTATCCGCTGACGGATAGATCGAGAACCGAAGGAACGACCTTGGATCGCAGAACAAAAGCCAGAGAACTCGCCATGCAGGCCCTGTGTCAATTGGATGTACAGGGCGACGACATGCTGTCCATGCTGCGCGTCTTTTTCCGAGACAACACCGATGACGATATGGTTCTCCAGTTAGCCGAACAATGGGCCAAAGGCGCCTGGGAATATGTCCGTTCCTGTGACGATATGATCTCCGGCGCGGCCGTTCGCTGGAAATTGTCCCGCCTGTCACATGTGGACCGCGGCATCCTGCGACTGGCGGCCTATCAATTGAAATATTGCACCGACATCCCCTGCAAAGTTGTGATTAATGAGGCAATTGAGCTGGCTAAAAAATTCAGTACCGAACAATCGCCCCGCTTTGTCAACGGCGTACTGGATGCAGTGCTGAAGTCATTGAAGGAAACGTCTTCCGAAACAAACTAACTCGGGCAGACTTAAAGGGTAATGAATCGTGAGAAAAATCGCAGTCCTCAATCAAAAAGGCGGAGTCGGAAAGACAACCACCGTCGTGAACGTTTCAGCGGCATTGGCTGAGGCCAGCCGGCGTGTAATGGTCATTGACTTGGATCCGCAGGCTCACTTGACCATTCATCTCGGCGCTGACAGCAGCGGTCAAAATCCCGGCATCTACGAAGTCCTGACCGACCGACTGCCCGTTGCCGACGCCCTTCGCAATGTTCGCGATAATCTGCACCTGCTGGCGGCCAGTATCGACCTGGTCGGCGCTGAAAGCGAACTGGTCACCGAAGTCGGCCGCGAAATCATATTGAAACAGGGCCTCGAACCCCACGAAAATGACTATGATTACCTGCTGATTGATTGTCCCCCATCACTGGGGCTTTTGACACTGAACGCACTGGCCGCAGCCGACGAAGTACTGATTCCAATTCAGCCGCATTTTCTCGCCCTGCAGGGTTTCAGCCGTTTGCTGCAAACCGTCACCTTGGTTCAGACGCGGATTAATCCGAAGCTTCGTGTCTCGGCGATTTTGATGTGCATGTTTGACAGTCGCACCAGCCTGTCCGGCGAAGTTCGAGATGACATCGCCAATTTCCTGTCCAGCTCACGCGACAGCGGACAGCCCTGGGCAGACGCCGCGATTATCCCGATCAATATCCGGCGAAATGTCAAGCTGGCCGAAGCTCCCAGCCACGGCCAGACCATCTACGAATACGAACCCAACTGTAACGGCGCCGAAGACTACCGAGCCGTCGCCGAGTTTCTGCAAAACGGGCCCACCGAAGAACAAACTTCCGTTGCCGAACCAACAGATGAAGTTCAAACAAACGAACCAACATCCGACAACACATCGGAATCCACAACCACTGTCGCTCCAGTAGAGAAGGCCGAAGTGGATGAACCAACAGTCTCTGGTGAAACAGTTGAATCCCCCGAACCTTCAGCAAATACTTATTCAGAAAACGCTGTCCAAGCCGTAACAACATGTAATTCTGAAACAGTTGAAAATTCAAATGAAGAAAAAGAAGGCTAAGCATAAACAAAAATAAAAGGCTGCTCCGTGGATGATGGAAGCAACCTTGATAAGGGCTGTTTAAACCCTGTTCATTTCTAAATGTTAATTATTGTTCATGAACAATAATTTGTCAATGTTTTTTTCACAAAAAATTAAGGGCAGTTCTAATAATTGCTTTTGAGCGGCAAGTAGAAGATTTTTGTCTTCCGGCAAGGAAGGAAAATCAGCTTTAGCCAAAGCTAAGGCTTATTTTTTCTGACGCCGCCCGGAATCAAAAAGATTCGCTTGTCCGCCAAAATGAATTATTAGAGGTGCCCTTAACGCTTCTTTGTTTCTTCAATCATCGGCAGTTGTATATTACAGGCAAAGTCGCCCTTCTTAATCGCCACATAAAGCACGATGGCTTTGCCTGCTTCATCGGTCAACACAAACGGACGCTCCATACGATCCGGTTTAAAAATCGAACCGTCATCAAACCGAATTTCCTTTGTCGTCAGTGGACTGTTAGCCGCTTTTTCCCATGCGAAACCATCCTTCGATGTAATCAAGCCAATTTTTGTATGTGCATGATAAACGGCGTAAAAACACATCTCAGTTTTGTCATACCACATCGACGTATCTTCGGTATCAAACGTGTCAATAACCGCTTTGTGATAAATCTCAAACGGCCCTTCCGGCCGTTTTGCTGTTGCCAGCGCCTGGTTGCGAATAAACTTTTCCGTGCCGGGCTTATCGCCTTTGACAATCATAAAATAGGTTCCGTCCGGCCCTTGCGTCACCGCCGGGTTCACCGTTAGCGTCTTGATGGTTTTCGCCGGCTCGACAACAACATGCGGCAATCTTTTCCATGGCCCGTTCAAACTCTCTGACACTGCCACAAATGTTCGCTGATTTTCTCGAAGCGGTTTCCATGACGGATGACTGTAGCCGGTTTTAGACATATCAAGCAGTTTCTCATCCCCCTTAATGCCGTGCGTGGCGATATAGTACAGGTAATACTTGCCGCCAAAACGTTTAATCTTTGGGTTGTGGGCAGTGACCTGCTTAAAATCTTCGGTATTCATTGCCAACGCCGTATCCACGTAACGCCATGGTCCTAACGGGTTATCCGCAACCGCATGAGCGACCTCCGAACGCCCCAACCAGCCGTAAAAGGTATAGCGTTTGGCCCAGCGGGCATAAAACATGTGATAACGCCCGTCGTCAGCCTTGATAACCGACGCCCCCCAGTTGTACCACTCCGGATCGGCAAATACGCATTCACACGTAGCTCGATCCGTCAATGAAAGCTTCGACGCCGCGGGAATTGCCGTCGGCTTTCCCACAGCCGCCCAGGTTTGCCCCATTAAGATAACCGCTGTCAACAAAAAGAAACGTCCCAATCCTTTATCCATCATGCATCTCCCGTAATGACAGTCACATTGGTAATACTCTTAATCCTTAGCCTTCTTAAAATCGCCGGTCAGCTCAGATGGATTCTCCAGTAAACTGACAACGCGATGGAGAAACTGCGCCGCGTATCGTTCATCCATCACCCGGTGATCAAACGCCAGTGCCACATACATCATCTTGCGAATCACAAAATCCTCACCCCGCTTGACAACCACATCTTCAAAATTGCCGATAGACACAATACCCGTCGAAAGCGGCGGGCTGATCGCGTAAAACGTCTCAATACCGTACATCCCAAGCCCGCTGAGCACCACACTCGCCCCGTCAAAATCATCGGGCGCCAACTTGTTAGTCCGTGCCCGTTTCAGCAAATCATCGCTGACGCGAGCGGTGTCAGCTAATGTTTTACCGTTCATATCCCGCACTACCGGCACCACCAATCCCTGCGGTGCGGCCACAGCGAACCCGACGCCAATCTTTTCGGAAATAACCAGGTTTTCCACCGCTTCGTCAATCGTCGCCGCCAGCAGAGGATATTCCTGAATTGCCCGCGCAATCGCATAGATAAAGAAATCATTGGTCGTCACACGCACCTTGACTTCCTTGCAATAGGTTCTGCGCATTTTCGCCAGATCGGTCAAATCCGCCTGTATCCGCACATACCCGGTCGGCTTGGTCTGCTTGGACTGCAGCATATACGTTCCGATCAGCTTTTGAATACGCGTCAGCGGCACTTGGTTGTCAGTTACCGGCACTGTCAAATTAAACTCTCCTGTGTCAGTCTTACGTGTCAGTCTTACGGTCAATATTCAGACATTATTGTACTGTGAACAGTCAATAATTCAAGCATATTTGTCTTGCGGGCCGATTGCGTCAAATCTATAATAGATTTGTCAGGTTAACTTAGTTTGAAAGGAACTTCTCATGCGTTACTTTCTGGCCATCCTCCTGCCGCCGGTGGCGGTACTGCTCTGCGGCAAACCCATTCAGTTTATTCTCAACATTTACTGACCATTTTGGGCTGGATTCCCGGTGTCATCCACGCCATCTTAGTCGTCAACTCACATTTGGCCGACAAGCGTGCCAATAAAATTGTTAGCGCCATGAAAGACAAATAACTATCCAGAAGAAAACGAGGGAACAATGAGAATACAAAAAACATCTATCATCTCACTATACATTATACTGGTCGCCTGTGTCCTATGCGGCTGCCAGAAAGTCTATTACGGCACCATGGAAAAATTTGGCGTCCACAAGCGGGATATCCTGGTAGACCGCGTCGAAGATGCCCGAGATGCGCAGAATGAGGCCAAAGAACAATTCGCCTCGGCACTGGAGGAATTCACCTCCGTCGTTAATGTCAAAGGCGGCGACCTCGAAGCTCGCTACAACAAGCTCAAACAGGAATATGGCAAGAGCGAAAGCCGGGCAGACGCCGTCCGCAACCGTATTGCTGATGTCCAGCGTGTTGCCGAGGCTTTGTTCAAGGAATGGGAAAAGGAACTGGACGAATACTCCAGCGACAATCTTCGCCGAAGCAGTGAAACCCGCCTCAAACAGACTCGCAGCCGCTACAAGACATTAATCACAGCCATGAAACAGGCCGAATCCAAAATTGAACCGGTTCTGTCGGCCTTCAAAGACCAGGTATTGTTCTTAAAACACAACCTCAACGCCAAGGCCATCGCCTCACTGCAGGATGAACTGGCGACGGTTGAAAACGAAATCGCCGTACTGGTTCGCGAAATGGAAAAATCCATCAACGAAGCCGATGCCTTCATTCAATCCATGACACAATCCGAAGCGAATAACTAAGCTGCCGCTTAAGAAAAGAACCACAGATGAACACTAATAAACACGAATTTTAAAGAAGGATTATGAGAGCCTTGGGTTAAACCTCAGTAAATCATTTTCAAAATAATTATTCGTGTCTATCCGTGTTCATTCGTGGTTCTAAAAATCTGCTTTTACATTACCCCTTTTTGTTTTTGGGGATTCTTTTTTCAAGCTGTGTCGGAAACGGCTTAACCGTCGCCTTATGTTTTTCCACGTCCGCGATGATCTCCTCAACCACGTCCGGGTGTTTGGCGGCAATGTTATACTTCTCCGACGGATCATGATCGAGGTGAAACAGCATCGGCGGATCTTGCTTGTGCGGTTTATCTCGATAGCCCGCCTGTGTAATAAAGTGCAGTTTCCACGGACCTTTGCGAACGGCATATATTTTTGTGCCGCGATAATAAAACAGCAGTTCTCTCTCCGCTTTAGTACCGGATACAAGGGTTTCTTTTAAGCTGAATCCGTCATAGATGCGATCAGTTGGCATCGCTGCGCCCGCCAAATCCAAGCATGTCGGAAAAATATCCACCGTTGAAGTAATATCCGTATTGATTGTCGCCGGCTTAATCGTCCCCGGCCACCAAGCCACCGTCGGCACACGCATTCCCCCTTCCCAGGTGCTGCCCTTACCACCGCGAAGCAATCCCGCCGAGCCGCCGCGAATATTACAGGTCAACCACGGCCCATTATCGCTCGTAAAGAAGACAACCGTGTTCTTATCAATATTAAGTTTCTTCAGTGTCTCAAGTATCCGCCCCACACTCCAGTCCAGTTCCTCCACCACATCGCCATAGAGACCGCGTGGGCTTTTGCCCTCAAAATCTTTGGATGCAAACAGCGGAACATGTGGAAAACTGTGCGCAAAATACAAAAAGAACGGCTTGTCTTTATTGGCCGTAATAAACCGCTCCGCTTGTGCAGTATAGCGTTTGGTCAGCGTATGCTGGTCCACCGGCTCCTCAATCGTCTCCAAATTCTTCACCAGCGGCGACGGCTTCATATCATTACTGTAAGGAATGCCAAAATACTCGTCAAAACCATGATTGGTCGGCATAAATTCCGGCAGATGCCCAAGATGCCACTTACCCACACAACTGGTCGCATAGCCATGCTTTTTTAAGGCCGTTGCAATCGTAATCTCCGTCTTTGGCAGCCCGCCTGCAGAATCTGGGAACAGCACACGCCGCTTGTCACTGCACATACCGTTTCGGATGGGCAGCCGTCCGGTCATCAGGCCTGCCCGACTCGGCGTGCAAACAGCAGACGCCGTATAAAATTGAGTCAGCTTCATCCCCTCGGCAGCCATGCGGTCAAGATTAGGCGTTCGGATGGTAGGATGACCAAATGATGACAGGTCTCCGTAGCCCAGATCGTCCGTGAAGATAACGATCATATTCGGCATTGTCGGTTTGGCTTGGGCCGCAGCGGCAGTTGCCGGCAGTGAAACCGTACAGGCAGCAAGTGTCAGACCAGCCGCTTTCAGATAATCCCGTCGTGTCAGATAATCGTGCATTTGTGTATTTCCCCAGTAAACAATAGACTGTTTTGAATATTTGATGTTATCCTATCAAATAAACGATGTCTTGCACGAATTATTTCAAAACAGATTTGGATTTGTCGATATGCGCAAAAAAAGCCGGCAGATTCGATGAACCTGTCGGCAATATATGGTTCAACCCGCCCAATAACATATCGGCGGAATGGATTCGATTATTTCAGTCGGCCTACTGTTCAAACTGAACGGCAATTCCGATGGTACCGGCCTGCAGCATCTGCTTGCGTTCAACCCGCAGAATTTTCGCATGCTTAATGCGTGCGTACTGGCCCTTTTGTTTGGCTAATGACATCGTCCGGGGGAAATTGACCTCAATCTCGTGACCCGCACGTACCGGCGTGGTCATAGGGACACTGATAAACGCCCCGCCCTTACTGACATTGACGCTTTTGCCATTGAAAAAGCGGTTTGCTTCCGGCAGCCAGATACTGACCGGCCAGGAAAGGTCCGAACGTACATCACAACGCTGGTTAATGACTGCGCTCTCCATAGTTCCATTCTCCGTAAATTTAGTAAGTTTCAAAGCCATGAATAACTTATCGGCAATGTTAAATTGGGTAAATTAGAAAATATAGAGACTTTTTCCGCTGTTTCAAAAAAAAGTTTGAAATCTCCACTGTTCAGACATGTAAAACGCTATTATCGGATGAAAATTGAAAAAAGTCGCCCAGAAATGATTCTAAAAGCAAGAAAAAGGCCCGATAACTGCAACCTTAACGACCTTTGACATTATACTTAATCTGTGAAATTTGTGTAATCTGCCTGTCGAGCCGTAGCTCAAAGAGCGAAGGCTGACGGTTTCAAACTTTATGTTTTCATCGAATCAATTTCAAGCAAAGCAATGGGGAAAAAGATGAAAATCGGCATCCACGACCATAATGCCGGTCGGATTGCTCCGAAAACAACCTCCGTCGCCAACAGTTTACAGGCAAAAACAAACACAAAACAACTCGCCGTAGTGACAAAGCTGATTAAAATCGCCGTTTTCATCGCTTTCGGATCCCGGCAGACCAACACCGGAAGCGCCACCATCAGCATGATCAAATTGACAATCGGATCCGTAATCCGGCTGTTTTTCTGCAGCGACAAATCCGCCAGGTCCGTTTTACGGGTACCAGGGTTTTTTTCCAGCTCCGTCAATTGCCCCAAACTCAGCAGCGCCTTAAAGCCCTCTCGACGGCGAATCGGGATATCATCGGCCGTCAGGTCGCTTTCATAAAAATCGACGGCTTTCGACTTCAGCGAAGCCATCGCCTCGTCATTCTTCGGCAAACTAACCTCCTGGCCGCCTGTCAGCTCCCAGCCGCCGAGATCTTTGTTGTAAACCGCACTGGTCGCGGTAATCTTGCCTTTTACCCGGTAAACCTCTTTATCCTCATCCGGTTTTTCACGCAAAATAACCGTCGGATAATGCAGCGTCCGTGTTTTTTCCTCATACTTCTGCGTACAGATCAAACTGCCGTTCTTGTCGCCGGCAAACCACAGGCTGTACGCGCCTTCCATCGGCGCATCGTCGTGTTTTCGCGTCAGGTCATGCGCAAACCGCGGAATCACCAACTCTTGGTCGACAATCATCAGTCCGGACAAAAACAGCGACAAAAACAAAATCGGCGCCAAAATACGCTTTAAGCTCATACCAGACGCCATCACCGCGATCAGTTCGTTATTGCGGGTCATGCGCGTCAGTGAAAAGACCGCCGCGATCACAATCACCATCCCGGCGATTCCCTTATACCACAGACAACAGCGAACCGCGTAATACCGTACAACCAGCATCGCGATCTCACCAAACGAATAAATCTGACCAGTAGCCGGATTTTCCTTTTCCGTAAACTCGGCAAATTCATCGAGGTTTAAAAACAGGTCGATCGTCAAAAACAAGCCCAGCAAGATAAACAGGGTAATGAAATAGCCGTATAAAAAATTCTTCGCAATGTATCGGTCTAAAATCTTCATGGTTCAGGTCACATCCTTCTAAGTCCGCAGCAGTTTTCGATAGACCAGCATCGTTAATAAAATCAGTACTACCAGTCCCGTCCACATAATCGCCACGCCCGTCATCATCGGCGTCGAAGGATTAATCGTCAGCGATTTTCCGGACATGATAAACGTCACCAGCAGCCCACCGGGAATCGCACTGGCGCCAAACGCACTCAGCACATGGCCGCCGCGAATTAAGATCCCCAAAGCAATCCCCGTCAAAATCAGCGCCACACACCCCAGCCCCAGCACCAGGCGGGAATGAATCTCAGCCGAAATCTCGCTATCGACCGATGCTAATTCCTCCGGCCACTCATCCAGTGACTTCTGTAAACGCTCACTCGGCTCCGCTTTCAGTACGGAATTGGGCGTTCCAACATCCTGAATTGTCGTCAAAATACGCGGCATCGACAGCGGCGCCATAAAATGTTGAGGCGGCTTGATATTATTCACATACTTATGTACCGCCAGACGCGGCGCCAAACCCGCACGCTGCCAGGTGGGATTGTCCAGATGCAGTTCAAACAGCACATCGCTGCTGTCGCCCTGAATTGTAATATAACCGCTCTCACAGTCAAACCGGATATGTGTTCCACGAACAGTATCCGTCTGCAGAAGTCGAATCGGCGCCGTCAGTTGAATACGTTCGGACTTGCCGGGATCAATGACCGCACTGCCCGCGCTGAGCAAGCAGATTTTCTGGTTTTCATCAGCATCATGCAATGGATAACCATAATTCTCATCATTATATTCAAACTGACGGTTGATTTCCTCAGCCAGCATCTCGATAGCAAGCTGATCGCGCGTCTTGACCGCCATTTCGTAAATCGGGTAATAGTTGATTTTATCTGCCTGAATGCGTTTCAATTCCTCGATCTTCTGAAACTTGACATCATCGCTTAACAGTGGCGGAAACCGTGTCGAAGCCGAAGAATTACCCAAAGAAACGACGCTGTCATCGCTGAAACGCCACGCATTTTGGAAAACAACCCGCGCCTCGTTGTACGTGCTGTGCGTCTCGATCTCGACCTTGGCAAGCTCAGCGGTAATCAGCCGCGAATCGCCTTCCTTACGTCCGTCCACCACGACAATCCCCTCAAGAATGTTCGTCGATGGAAACGCCTGGTCCGCATACAGCCGGTAATCGCTGCCGGGAAGCCCGTAAAATCCCTTTTTCTGGATATTGCGAAACAGTATCTGCTCGGCATTGGCCTTGACGCTTTTTTCGCTGCGATGCACAAACGCCGGAGCCACATAAAAACTCAGCACCAGATTGGCTACCGCCACCAAAATCGCCAGCGTCAGCCCCGGATACACCAGCGTCCACATGCTGACCCCGCTGGCCCGGCAGGCGTCCAGCTCCCGGTCAGCCGCGAACCGCCCATACACCAGCGACGACGAAAACAACGCGCTGATCGGAAGCACAAACGTCAGCGTGATGGGGATGAAATAGCAA